>NZ_JAAPBF010000350.1 GCF_022695985.1 Streptomyces sp. NP-1717
CGCCTTGTCCACGAAAGGGTGAGGGAGTTTTCCACAACTGGTGAGTAATCCACAGGCGTCGGCGGAGATGTGCCTTCCGGGCCAGCATGAAGTGGTCGGTGAGCGCCGGCACCGGAGGAAAGCAGGGGGGCTGCCATGAACGACACCGTGGTGACGCTGGTGGGAAACGCCGCGACGGGCGTGGAGTACCGGGAGACGGCGAACGGCGGGGTGGCGCGGTTCAGGTTCGCGGTGACTCCGCGCCGCTGGGACCGTCGCAATTCGGTGTGGACCGACGGCGGTACGAGCTTCTACACCGTCTGCGCGTGGCGCAATCTCGGGGCGAATCTCACCGCCTCGGTCAACGTCGGGGACCCGCTGGTCGTGCACGGGAGGCTGCGCGTGAGGGAGGAGGCGAAGGACGGGCAGCGCCGGACGTTCGTGGACATCGACGCGGTGTCGATCGGTCACGATCTGACGTGGGGGACCTCGGCGTTCAAGCGGGTGGCGCGGGCGAATCCGGTGCTGACGGACAGTGCGGCGGACGCGTCGGCCGCCACGTCCGCCGCACTGTCCGGTGGGGCGCCCGGAGTGACGTCGGGGGCAACGGACGCCGGGCCGGTGGCGACCCGCAAACCCGTGCATACGCAACCGTGGTTGTCGGAACAGGACGAGTCGTCCGCACCGGCCGGGCAGGTCGCGGTGCCGACCGGGCCGCTCTGACC
The DNA here is from genome assembly GCF_022695985.1 of Streptomyces sp. NP-1717. Taxonomy (GTDB): domain Bacteria; phylum Actinomycetota; class Actinomycetes; order Streptomycetales; family Streptomycetaceae; genus Streptomyces. Next base: position 705 of record NZ_JAAPBF010000350.1, read on the forward strand.
GGGGAGTTGTGGAGATTTGTCGACAGTCGAACGAATCCGAAGGTGTGAGCGATAACGATTCCGATTCGGAACGGTTATCGGAACGTACGAACGGGCATCGGCGGCCTCCGTGATCCATAGGATTCCCGAGTACTCATGGGGCACTTGAGTCTGCTGGTGAGGCAATCCCCCCACGCGTCCCACGCGGAGGACCTCACCCGGAGGGAAAAAATCTGTGTTGTCTGCGCTGTCTGAGTTCTTCGCTCCAACCGCTCGGAGGCGGGGCGCCGCCCGTCTCGCCGCCTCGATGGCCGTCACGGGCCTTGTCGTCGCGGGCTCCATGGCCGGCGCGGGCACGGCCGTGGCCGACGACACGCTCCAGCACCGCGGCGGCGCCGCCGCGACGCTCGACGGCCTCAGGACGTTCGACAAGGCCGTTCTCCACACGGACGGCGAGACGCGTGAACTGCCCGCCGGGCTCTTCGAGATGACCGTCGACGGCGGCGGCAAACTCAAGACGTACTGCATCGACATCCACAACCCCACCCAGAACCAGGCGAAGTATCTGGAGACCCCCTGGGCCCAGACCTCGCTCGGCGCCAACAAGAACGCCGGGAAGATCCGCTGGATCCTGCATAACTCCTACCCCCAGGTCGACGACCTCGCCGCGCTCGCCGACGACGCGGGCACGGGGCCGCTCACCGCGCAGACGGCCGCCGCCGGCACTCAGGTCGCGATCTGGCGCCACTCGGACAACGCCGATGTCGACGCCGTGGACCCGCAGGCCGAGAAGCTGGCCGACTGGCTGGAGCGGAGCGCCGACCACCTCGGTGAGCCCAGGGCCTCCCTCACCCTGGAGCCCGGCGCGGTCTCCGGCAGGAGCGGCGAGCTTCTCGGGCCGGTCACCGTCCGTACCGACGCGGACAGCGTCGCGGTGTCCCCGCCCGCCGACGCCGCCGCCATGGGCATCCAGGTCACCGACAAGAACCGCGAGCCCGTCACCGAGGTGACCGACGGGGCGCGGCTGTACTTCGACATCCCCGAGGACACGGCCGACGGCACGGCCTCGCTGAGCGTGCAGGCGACCACGTCGGTGCCGGTGGGCCGGGCTTTCGCCGGGGTCACCAAGAGCCAGACGCAGATCCTGGCCGGCTCCAGCGAGTCCACGGTCTCGGCGACGGCCACCGCCACCTGGGCCGCGCAGGGCGCGATACCCGCGATCACCGCCGAGAAGAACTGTGCGAAGGGCGGCGTGGACGTCACCGCGGCCAACAAGGGCGACGAGCCGTTCACCTTCCAGCTCGCCGGTGAGGAGTACGAGGTCGAGGCCGGCAAGTCCAGGACCGTCACGGTGCCGGTCGCCGAGGACCAGGCGTACGACTTCACGATCACCGGGCCCGGTGGCTTCACGGAGAACTTCCAGGGCGTCCTCGACTGCCGGACCACCGGAAACCCGGCCCCGCCGGCCGACGAGACCACCACCCAGCTGGCCCCGGCCTCGGCCGGCGGCACCGCGGGCACGGAAGGGCTCGATCTCGCCGAGACAGGCACCTCCAACGCCACCCCGATGATCGCGGGCGTCGCGATCGGGCTGGTCCTGCTGGGTGGCGCGGTGGTCTTCTTCTTCCGGAAGAAGAACGACCCCTCCACCGGGGAGTGACCGGGCCGCGGCCCCGCACGAGCACCTGCTGACCGGTACGACCCGCCGACCGGCATGGCAGACGGCCGGCCCCTGACAGCGGCTCCGACGCGCAGACGAATCCGGTCGCGCGCCGGAGCCGCGCGCCGGCACACCCCGGTCCCGCGGACCTCTTCGCACGGCCGGAGAGCGGCCGCGGGTGTCGCGGGCCGGGACGGTCTGTCCGAGCCCTGGACACGCGGTTTCTCCCCAGGGAGGGACGTGCGGCAAGATGGGTTCATCTGCCCTCACGCGGCGGAGCCGCACATTGGCCCTTCTCGATCTGCCGGACGGTTTCTCTTGGCTGAGTACATCTACACGATGCGCAAGACGCGCAAGGCGCACGGCGACAAGGTCATCCTCGATGACGTGACGCTGAGCTTCCTGCCCGGCGCGAAGATCGGTGTGGTCGGCCCCAACGGCGCCGGTAAGTCCACCGTGCTGAAGATCATGGCCGGGCTGGAGCAGCCGTCCAACGGCGACGCCTTCCTGTCGCCCGGGTACTCGGTCGGGATGCTCCTCCAGGAGCCGCCGCTGGACGAGACCAAGACGGTCCTGGAGAACGTCCAGGACGGCGCCGCCGAGACCATGGGCAAGCTGAAGAGGTTCAACGAGGTCGCCGAGCTGATGGCGACCGACTACTCCGAAGCGCTGATGGACGAGATGGGCAAGCTCCAGGAGGACCTGGACCACGCCAACGCGTGGGACCTGGACACCCAGCTGGAGCAGGCCATGGACGCGCTGGGCTGCCCGCCCGGCGACTGGCCCGTCACCACGCTCTCCGGCGGTGAGCGCCGCCGTGTCGCGCTCTGCAAGCTGCTGCTGGAGGCGCCCGACCTGCTGCTGCTGGACGAGCCCACCAACCACCTGGACGCCGAGTCCGTGCAGTGGCTGGAGCAGCACCTCGCCAAGTACCCCGGCACCGTCGTCGCCGTCACCCACGACCGGTACTTCCTCGACAACGTCGCCGGCTGGATCTGCGAGGTCGACCGCGGCCGTCTCCACGGCTACGAGGGCAACTACTCCAAGTACCTGGAGACCAAGCAGGCACGTCTGAAGGTCGAGGGCCAGAAGGACGTCAAGCGCGCCAAGCGGCTCAAGGACGAACTCGAGTGGGTCCGCTCCAACGCGAAGGGGCGCCAGGCCAAGTCCAAGGCCAGGCTGGCCCGTTACGAGGAGATGGCCGCCGAGGCGGACAAGATGCGGAAGCTGGACTTCGAGGAGATCCAGATCCCGCCGGGCCCGCGGCTCGGCAGCGTCGTCGTCGAGGTGGAGAAGCTCTCCAAGGCCTTCGGCGACAAGGTCCTCATCGACGACCTGTCGTTCTCGCTCCCGCGCAACGGCATCGTCGGGATCATCGGCCCGAACGGCGCGGGCAAGACCACGCTGTTCAAGATGATCCAGGGCCTGGAGCAGCCGGACTCCGGCAGCATCAAGGTCGGCGAGACGGTCAACATCAGCTATGTCGACCAGAGCCGCGCCAACATCGACCCGAAGAAGACGCTGTGGGCCGTCGTCTCCGACGAGCTGGACTACATCAACGTCGGCCACGTCGAGATGCCCTCGCGGGCGTACGTCTCCGCGTTCGGCTTCAAGGGCCCGGACCAGCAGAAGCCGGCCGGGGTCCTCTCCGGCGGTGAGCGCAACCGTCTCAACCTGGCGCTGACCCTCAAGCAGGGCGGCAACCTGCTGCTCCTCGACGAACCGACCAACGACCTCGACGTCGAGACCCTGTCGTCGCTGGAGAACGCGCTGCTGGAGTTCTCCGGCGCTGCCGTGATCATCTCTCACGACCGGTGGTTCCTCGACCGCGTCGCCACGCACATCCTGGCGTACGAGGGCGAGTCCAAGTGGTTCTGGTTCGAGGGCAACTTCGAGTCGTACGAGAAGAACAAGGTGGAGCGGCTCGGTGCCGACGCGGCCCGGCCGCACCGCGCCACGTACAAGAAGCTGACCCGAGGCTGACATGGCCCGTCACCACTACAGCTGCCCCCTGCGCTGGTCGGACATGGACGCCTTCGGGCACGTCAACAACGTCGTCTTCATCCGCTATCTGGAGGAAGCGCGCATCGACTTCATGTTCCGGCTGGCGCCCGGGGGCGGCTCGCCGTCCTTCTCGGGCGGGTCGGTCGTGGCCCGGCACGAGATCGACTACAAGCTGCCGCTGGTCCACCGGCACGAGCCGGTGACCGTCGAGCTGTGGGTGACGAAGATCGGCGCGGCGACGCTCACGATCGCGTACGAGATTAAGGACGAGGACCAGGTGTACGTGCGGGCCTCGACGGTCATCGTGCCGTACGACCTCCAGGCGGGCCGGCCGCGGCGGATCACCGCCGAGGAGAAGTCCTTCCTCCTGAAGTACCTCGACGACGCGGAGGCGCTCGCGGCATGACGGCGACGACCGTGCGGGCACTGCGGCTCGCCGACACGGCGGAGGCGGCGGATCTCGCCGCCTTCCTCGGACGGCTGATCCGCTACGACCGGGCCGCCGCGGTGCGCCTCCAGGCCGGCGGCGGGGCGGTGGCCGTGTTCGGGCGTCCGCCGGCGTTCGAGGTG
>NZ_JAAPBF010000351.1 GCF_022695985.1 Streptomyces sp. NP-1717
CGAAACCATCCAGCTCCAAGTAATCGCAGGTCCTGAAGACACCCGGCAACAGTCCACTCCCCTCAGCATCCACTCCCGTCGAGCCACCGACGAAGCGTGGACGCTCCACGCCATAGGTGTGCTCTCCGACGTTCCCACCGACTCCGCCGGTACGGATCTGACCGCGTGGCCGCCGGCCGGTGCGGAGGCTCTGCCCGTGGAGACCCTTTACGAGTCGATGGATGCCCGGGGTTACGGCTACGGCCCCGCCTTCCGAGGACTCATCGCAGCCTGGCGCAACGGCGACGACCTCTACGCCGAGATCGAACTCGACCCCGACACCGACGTCACCGGCTACGGCATCCACCCCGCTCTCCTCGACGCCGCCCTCCACACCCTCGGTGCGGACACCAGTACGGACACCGATACGGACAGCGGTACGGACGGGCAGGCAGAGACCGAGCTCGCGCTGCCCTTCTCCTGGGCCGGGGTCAGTCTGCACGCGACCGGTGCCACCGCACTGCGCGTCCACATCGGGCGCGGGGACGCGCGGACAGTGACTCTCAGCATCGCGGACCCGGTCGGTCAACCGGTCGTCCACGTCGAAGCCCTGACACTCCGGGCGATCGACCCGGCACAGCTCGCCGCCGTCGGCACCAAGTCGGCTGACGAGAACAGGCTGTTCACCATCGCGTGGTCGCCGACGGTTCAGTCCGAGGCCGACCCCGACGCCGGTACCCATGCCGTTGCCAAGGACGCGGACCCGCAGCCGTACGCGCTCCTGCTGGCCGGTGTCGATGAGGCCCCGCAGGACACGGAGGTCTACGCCCACCTCAGCGACTTCGCCGAGCTGCCGGTGCCCGAGCAGGTGCAGGCAGCCGGCGAACAGGCCCTCGCCCTTCTCCAGGACTGGCTGACCGACGACACCCGCACCAACACCCAGCTCGTCGTCCTCACCCACGGCGCCGTCACGGCCCAACCCGGTGAACTCCTCACCGACCTCACCCACGCGCCTCTCTGGGGCCTCATCCGCAGCGCCCAGAGCGAACACCCCCACCGCATCACCCTCATCGACACCGACAACCACCCCAACAGCCATAAGCAACTCACCCACGCCATCCACACCGCCACCACCACCGACGAACCCCAACTCGCCCTCCGCAACGGAAACATCCTCACCCCCCGCCTCACCCCCTACCCCACACCCGAACGGCTCTCGCCTCCCACCGACGCGCCCGCCTGGCGTCTCGGTGTCACGGGCGGGGGCACCGTCGAGGACATACGGCTGGTGGACTTCCCGGAGGCCGTCGCGCCGCTGGCACCGGGACAGGTCCGGATCGCCCTGCGCGCCGCGGGGCTGAACTTCCGGGACGTCGTCGTCGCGCTCGGCATGGTGGCGGACGTGCGGTCACTCGGTGGAGAAGGCGCCGGTGTGGTGCTCGAGGTCGCGCCGGACGTCAGCCACCTCGCGGTGGGCGACCGAGTGATGGGCCTGCTCTCCGGTACGGGGCCGGTCACGATGACCGACGCCCGGCTGGTCACCCGTATGCCGGACGGCTGGAGTTTCGCCGAGGCGGCCACCCTCCCCATCGTCTATCTCACCGCCTACTACGGGCTCTCCGATCTGGCGGACGTCAAGCGGGGGGAGCGTCTGCTCCTGCACGCCGCGACGGGCGGCGTCGGTCTGGCGACCCTGGAGCTGGCCGAGCACTGGGGCCTTGAGGTGTTCACCACGGCGAGCCCGGCGAAGCAGTACGTGCTCCGCGACCGGGGCATACCCGACACCCACGTCGCTTCGTCCCGCACGCTCGACTTCGAGCAGCACTTCCGTGCCACGGCGGGGGCCACGGGTGTCGACGTCGTCCTCAACTCCCTGGCCGGTGACTTCACCGACGCCTCGCTGCGGCTCCTCGGCGACGGCGGACGCTTCATCGAGATCGGCAAGACCGACATCCGGGACGCCGGGACCGTAGCGGCGGAACACGATCACGATGTCGTCTACCAGGCGTTCGACCTGGGGGACGCGGGACCCGACCGTATCCAGGAGATGCTCCAGGAGCTGCGCGAGCTGTTCGTGAGCGGTGCGCTCAAGCCGCTGCCCGTCACTGCCTGGGACATTCACGACGCGCAGCAGGCCATCCGGTTCCTCAGCCAGGCCCGGCACATCGGCAAGGTGGTTCTCACCCTCCCGAGCGGGGTCTCTCCGGAGGGCACGGTACTGATCACCGGCGGCACCGGCGTACTCGGCGGACACATCGCCCGGGAACTGGTCACCGAGCACGGAGCCAGGCACTTGCTGCTCGCCAGCCGCTCCGGTGCGGACGCCGCGGGCGCCACCGAGCTGCGGGCGGAGCTGGAGGCTCTCGGCGCCGAGGTACGTGTCGAGTCCTGTGACGCGGCCGACCGCGAACAGCTTGCCGAGCTCCTGGACACCGTTCCCGCCGAGCACCCGCTCAGCGCCGTCGTCCACGCCGCGGGCGTTCTCGACGACGCAACCGTCGAGCGGCTCACGCCGGAGCAACTCGCCTTCGTACGGCGCCCGAAGGTGGACGCGGCCTGGAATCTGCATGAGCTGACGGCGGGTTCCGACCTGGACGCCTTCGTGCTCTTCTCGTCGGCCGCCGCCGGGCTGGGCGCCCCTGGCCAGGCCAACTACGCGTCCGCCAACGCCTTCCTGGACGCGCTCGCCGTCCACCGGCGGCACCGGGGTCTGACGGCGGGTTCGCTCGGCTGGGGGTACTGGGCCGAGGCAAGCGGCATGACCGGCCACATGAGCGAGGCGGACACCGAACGCCTGATACGGGGCGGGGTCAGGCCGCTGCGTACCGAGACCGCCCTCCGGCTCTTCTCCACCGCCCTGGCCAGCGGTGCTCCTTCGCTCCTGCCGATCGACCTGGACATCAAGCGGCTCAGCCCGGAGAGCGCCCCCGCGCTCCTGCGTGGTCTGGTCCGCCGCCCCACGCGGCGTGTGGCCGCCGGGGCCGGCGCCGGTGCGGTCGCGGGCCTCGCGGGCAGTCTCGCCGGGCTCTCCCCTGCCGCACAGCGGGAACGGCTGCTCGGACTGGTCTCCCAGCACGTGGCGGCCGTCCTCGGCCACGCGGGTGGTGTGGACGCGGACCGTGCGTTCAAGGAGCTGGGCGTCGACTCACTGACCGCCGTCGAGCTCCGCAACCGGCTCGGCGCAGCAACGGGCGTGCAGTTGCCGACGACAGTCGTTTTCGACCATCCGAGCCCCAAGGCTCTGACCCAGTACCTGCTCACTCAGCTCGTGGGCACCGAGTCGACGGGTACGACGCGTCCCGCCACGGCGAACGGTGCCCCTCAGGACGACGAACCGATCGTGATCGTCGGTATGGCCTGCCGCTTCCCGGGTGACGTCTCGTCGCCGGAGGATCTGTGGCGACTGCTCGCCGAAGGCGGCAGTGGGATCGGCGAGTTCCCGACCGACCGCGGCTGGGACATCGAACGGCTGCTGGACCCGGACCCCGACCACGCGGGCACCTCCACCACCCAGCGCGGCGGATTCCTGCACAGCGCGGCCCAGTTCGACGCCGAACTCTTCCGGATCAGCCCGCGCGAGGCCCTGGCGACGGATCCGCAGCAGCGACTACTCCTGGAGACGGCCTGGGAGACGTTCGAGAGCGCGGGCATCGACCCCACGTCCCTCCAGGGAACCGCGACGGGCGTATTCGCGGGACTGACCTCACAGGACTACTTCTCCCGGCTGTCCAGCATTCCCGAGGACCTTGAGGGTTACCTGGGATCGGGCAGCCTGGCCAGCATCGCGTCGGGGCGTATCGCTTACACGTTGGGCCTGGAGGGTCCGGCGGTGACGGTGGACACGGCGTGTTCGTCGTCGCTGGTGGCGCTGCACATGGCTGCCCAGTCGCTGCGGAACGGCGAGTGCGACCTCGCGCTGGCCGGCGGCGTCACCATCATGTCCACCCCGAACGCGTTCGTCGTCTTCAGCCGGCAGCGTGGGCTGGCAGCGGACGGCCGGTGCAAGCCGTTCGCGGCCGGTGCCGACGGCACGGGCTGGTCGGAGGGTGTCGGGCTGCTGCTGGTGGAGCGGCTGTCGGACGCCGTACGCAACGGGCACCAGGTCCTCGCGGTGGTCAAGGGCTCGGCCATGAACCAGGACGGCGCGTCCAACGGCCTCACGGCTCCGAACGGGCCGTCACAGGAACGGGTGATCCGTCAGGCACTGGCAAATGCGGGGCTGACGGCGGCGGATGTGGACGCGGTCGAGGCGCATGGCACGGGTACGACGCTGGGTGACCCGATCGAGGCGCAGGCCATCGTCGCGACGTACGGCCAGGACCGGCCGGAGGACGCGCCTCTGTGGCTCGGGTCGTTGAAGTCGAACATCGGGCACACGCAGGCGGCGGCCGGTGTGGGCGGTGTGATCAAGATGGTGATGGCGATGCGGGAGGGCGTGCTGCCGCGCACGCTGCATGTGGACGAGCCGACGCCGCACGTGGACTGGTCGGCGGGGGCGGTGGAGCTCCTCAGGGAGAACAGGCCGTGGGCGGTCGGGGAGGACCGGCCGAGGCGGGCCGGTGTGTCGTCGTTCGGTATGAGCGGGACGAACGCGCACGTCATCCTGGAACAGGCCCCGGCGGCCGAAGTCACCCAGCCAGAGCCTGAGTCCGGTTCGGGTGTGGTGGTGTGGCCGGTGTCGGGTCATACGGCTCCGGCTCTGGCCGAGCAGGCATCGCGGTTGCACGCGCATCTGAGCGCGCATCCGGAGATCACGCCTGAGCAGGTCGCGTATGCCCTGACCACGACTCGCGCGGCTCTGGCTCACCGGGGTGCGGTTGTTTCCGCTGACCGTGGGGAGCTGATGGAGGGGCTGGCAGCTCTGGGTGAGGGTGCTCCGAGTGCGCATGTGGTGAGCGGTGTGACGCGTCCGCAGGGCAAGA
>NZ_JAAPBF010000352.1 GCF_022695985.1 Streptomyces sp. NP-1717
ACAGCTCCCGACGACGTCGGGGACTCGGTGTACGACACGGTGGTGCCCCCTGCTCTCTCGGCTTCCCGCCCGCTCCCCACCTCAGCGCAGGAACGCCGCTGCGACACCCGCGTCCACCGGAATGTGCAACCCGGTGGTGTGGGTGAGATCGCCGCCCGTCAGAGCGAACACCGCGTTCGCCACATGCTCGGGCAGCACCTCGCGCTTGAGCAGCGTCCGTTGGGCGTAGAACTCGCCCAGCTCCTCCTCCGCCACCCCGTACACCGCCGCCCGCTGCGCTCCCCAGCCCGCCGCGAAGATCCCCGACCCGCGCACCACCCCGTCCGGGTTGACGCCGTTGACCCGGATCCCGTACTCGCCCAACTCGGCTGCCAGCAGGCGTACTTGATGGGCCTGGTCCGCCTTCGTGGCCGAGTAGGCGATGTTGTTGGGCCCGGCGAACACCGCGTTCTTGGACGCGATGTAGACGATGTCGCCGCCCAGCCCCTGACCGGTCATGACCCGCGCCGCCTCCCGTGAGACCAGGAACGAGCCGCGCGCCATGATGTCGTGCTGGAGGTCCCAGTCCCGCGCGGTCGTCTCCAGCAGCGGCTTCGAGATCGAGATCCCGGCGTTGTTGACGACCAGGTCCACCCCGCCGAAGGCGAGCACCGCTTCGCGGAAGGCGGCGGCGATCGCGTCCTCGTCGGTCACGTCCACGGTGACCGCCACCGCCCGGTCCGCGCCGCCCAGCTCACCGGCGACCTCCGCCGCGCTCCGCGCGTTCACGTCGGCGACGACCACGCAGGCGCCCTCGGCCGCGAGCCGGTGCGCGATGGCCCTCCCGATGCCCGACCCGGCGCCCGTCACCAGCGCGACACGGGTGGACAGCGGCTTCGGGGCGGGCATCCGCCGCAGCTTCGCCTCCTCCAGCGCCCAGTACTCGATGCGGAACTTCTCCGACTCGTCGATCGGCGCGTACGACGAGACCGCCTCCGCCCCCCGCATCACATTGATCGCGTTGACGTAGAACTCGCCGGCCACCCGGGCCGTCTGCTTGTCCTTGCCGTACGAGAACATGCCCACGCCCGGTACCAGCACGATCGCCGGGTCGGCGCCGCGCATCGCCGGCGAGTCGTCGTCGGCGTGCCGGTCGTAGTAGGCGGCGTACCGCGCCCGGTACTCCTCGTGCAGCCGCGTGAACCGGGCCGTGACCTCGTCGAGCGGCGCGGACGCGGGCAGGTCGAGGACCAGCGGCCGGACCTTCGTACGGAGGAAGTGGTCCGGGCACGAGGTGCCGAGGGCGGCCAGCCGGGGGTGCTCGGCGCGGGCCAGGAAGTCCAGCACGGGCTCGCTGTCGGTGAAGTGACCCACCTGCGGCCGGTCGGTGGAGGCCAGCCCGCGCAGCAGCGGGGCCAGCGCGGCGGCGCGCGCCCGCCGCTCGTCCTCGGGCAGCGGGCCGTACCCGTCCAGCGGCGGACCGAACGGCTCCGGCCTGCCGCGCTCGGCGAGGAACCGCTCGGCCTCGCGGATGATGGCCAGCGAGTTCTCCTCGCACTCCCGCGACGTATTCCCCCACGCGGTGATGCCGTGGCCGCCGAGCACACAGCCGATCGCCCGGGGGTTCGCCTCCTTCACCGCGGCGATGTCCAGGCCGAGCTGGAAGCCGGGCCGGCGCCAGGGCACCCACACCACGCGGTCGCCGAAGCACTCGGCCGTCAGCGCCTCGCCGTCGGCGGCGCAGGCGAGCGCGATGCCGGAGTCGGGGTGCAGATGATCGACGTGCGCGGCGTCGACCAGGCCGTGCATGGCGGTGTCGATGGAGGGGGCCGCGCCGCCCTTGCCGTGCAGGCAGTAGTCGAAGGCGGCCACCATCTCGTCCTCGCGCTCCACGCCCGGGTACACCTCGGCGAGCGCCCGCAGCCGGTCCAGCCGCAGCACGGCCAGCCCCGGCTCGGTGAGCGTCCCCAGGTCCCCGCCGGAGCCCTTCACCCACATCAGTTCGGTGTCGGCGCCGCTCACCGGATCGGGGGCGGAGCCCTTGGCGGAGGTGTTGCCGCCCGCGTAGTTGGTGTTGCGCGGGTCGGCGCCCAGACGGTGGGAACGCGCGAGGAGCTCGGCGGCTTGAGCGTGCCGGGCGGCTTCGGGGGAGGGCGTCATCAAGAGGCTTCCTTCGATCCCTGATCGATGAATGAATCGATTCATTGAGAAGGTAGGCGGCTGCGCGGAGGCGTGTCAAGGGAGGTCACGTCCTCGCGTACGGCCTCGGCGCCCGCCCCCGGATCGTGCCCTCGCGGTCCCGCGCCGCGCCCGGCCGCCTCCGGTCCGACGGCGCCCGCCGGCACGCGGCGATGCCACCGGGAGTCACCCCTCGGCCAGCAACTCCGCGATCTCGTCATGGAGTTGGAGCGGCAGCCCGGTGCCCCAGCGCGCCGCCGCCTCGGCGGCGAGATCACGGCTCCACCGCCAGCTCTCCATCGCGGCCGACCGGAGTTCACCGGGCAGCGCTCCGCCGGTGGTCGCGAGATGGCGGGCGCGGTCGGCCTCCGGAAGATCCCGCTCCAGCGCACGGCTCGGCGTGAGCCAGTGCGTGGTGGAACCGCGCAGCAGCCGGCACAGCTTCAGCTGTAGGGGCGCCACGACGGCGTGCAGCAGGTTGTACGCGCGAGCGGTCTCCCCGCGCGCCCGCACATGGGCCAGCATCAGGGTCCAGTTGGCGAGTTCGTCGCACAGTTCCTGAGCCGTGGCCACCGGCTCGGGCGGCCGGAACTCGGCGAGCCGGCGCGCGGCGGCGGTCAACCGCCCCTCGCGGTCGAGAAGGACGGCGGATTCGGGATCGGGGAGATGAACAGCCCCCTCCCACGACGGGATCAGGCCGATGCCCGGCCCCGCCGCGTCGACATGGAACTCCCCGCGCATCAGGTCCTCGAAGACGACGGCGAGGATGCCGTGCATATTGGTGTGGGCCAGCTTCAGCGGCGCGATCCGCTCGACGAACTCCCGCCCGTCGAAGCTCTCCGCGTCCGCGTCCCGTACGAACAGGTACGCGTCGATGTCGGAGTGCGCGTCCGACTCCCCGAGGGTCCACGACCCGTACAACAGCACGCCCTCCAGGCGCGGTTCGGCCTCGGCCAGCTCACGCAGCCGCTCGATACGGTGGTTCAGGACGGGGGCGGGCGATACGTACGGCACGGGCTGGTCACTCCTGGGGTCGATGACGGCACACGAACGCGGCCCGGTGACTGCCGGGCTGCCGGATCCTGCTTGCGGACCACGCTCGTGTGCTCAGGTCATTCCCATGCCGGAGATCGTACGGGACGGCGCCGCCGAACTACCTGGACAGCAGCGGCTTCAGCGGGTCCACCGGCCGGATGGAGTCGAACGGATCCGTCTCGACCACGTAGCTGCAGTAGGTGTACGAGTAGCCGGGATCGATCGACATCCCGTCCGTCGTGCTCGTCACGTCGTCGGCCGCGTCCCCGGAGTGCTTGAGCAGGAAGTGGTAGTCGCCCACCGGCAGTCGCAGTGTCTTCTTCGGATAGCCCTTCCCGGAGTCCTTGCACGCCTTGTCGACGGCCTCGTAACTGGAGTAGTTCTCGCAGCCGCCGCACGCCTTTATCCTGACCGTGCCGGTCACGGGGCCCGTGTAGAGGATCTCCACCGCGTCCGCCGCGTCGTTGCTGATCACCACCTCCAGCCGGGCACCGCCGGGCGGGTTCTCGGGCGGCAGGCGCTTCCCGGCCGCCGCGCGCTCCGCGGCGATCTCGGCGGCGATGGCGATGTCCCGCGCGCGGTCCCCGCGGTCGCTGTTCTTGTACGTGGACCGGAAGGACGTCAGCGTCTCCAGGGCGAGGTCGAAGCGCTTGTCCTTGAACTGATCCACACCACAGGCGTAGGTCCCGGACTCCACGGCCGACGCCGCGCTCTTCGTGAGAGCCGCGGTGTCCGTCTCGAAGGACTTCACCAGATCGGAGATGTTCTCCAACTCCGTGGTGGACGTGCACGGATCGGCGCCGCCCAGCTTCTTCTCGCGCTGCTCGATGGCGGCGTCGACGGCGGGCCGCACCGCCGCCGCCTGCGCCGACTCGGGGAACGTGGAGATGAGTTCGGCGAGCTCGCCGCCGTCCGTTCCCGAAGCGCCCGCTGCCAGCCCGGTCCGCCCGCACTCTAGGAGCGAGACGGCCAGCGGCTCGTCGGGCCACGCGGCCAGTTTGCCGAGCAGGTCGGCGTCGACCGAATCGGGCACCTCGCGCAGGTACTTGAGGGGACCGACGGCCTCGCAGTACTCCTTCTCCGTGTACGGGCGGGCCACGGCGGCGTAGAACGTCTCCAGCCGCTCGGGCACGAGCTTCCCGGCTCTCGAACCGCCCTCGTTCTCGCCGAGTTCGCGGTAGACACCGAGGGCGGAGACGTAGCCCGCGGTCTTGTCCCGCCGGTCGCTGTCGCGCAGCGCCTCGACCTGCTTGTCGGCGTCGGCGAGTCTGTCGAGCAGCATCCGCTCGACGGCCTCGTCCTGCGCCGCCCCGTAGGCGACCGCACCGCCCACCGGAATCGCGAGCAGTACGACGGCGAGCGCGACGGCGAGCGCCGGTCGGAGGGCCGGGAGCACGAGGGGCGGACGCGGGGCCGGACCACGCGCGCGCCGGGCCCCGTCGAGGGCCGCGCCGATCAGCACCAGGGCGTAGAGGACGACGAGCGGCCCCGGGGCACCGTCGGTGCCGGCGGGCAGCAGCAGGAACAGGAAGAGCGCGGTCGCCGCCAGGTTGAGGGTGAGCCGGATCCAGTCGCGGAGC
>NZ_JAAPBF010000353.1 GCF_022695985.1 Streptomyces sp. NP-1717
GAGGAGTACGAGCCCGGCGGCGAGCGCGCCGAGGGTCCGCGCGCCGGTCCAGCCGGCCTCGCCCGCGCCGACGAGGCCGAACGCGACGAGCCCGAGACCGGCCGTCGCGGTGAGCGCGCCGCCGATGTCGAAGCCGCGTTCGGCGCTGCGGGTGTTGCCGTCGAGGAGCCGCGGCGCGAGGACGGCGAGGACGAGCGCGCCGAGGACGTTCAGCCAGAAGGTGGAACGCCAGCCGAGGAGGTCGGTGAGTACGCCTCCGAGTACGGTGCCGAGGACGCCCCCGAGCCCGCCCATCGCCGCGAAGGCGCCGAGGGCCTTGTGGCGGTCGGGGCCGTCGGGGAACAGGTTCAGCAGCAGGGCGAAGGCGGCAGCGGCGGCGAGCGCGGCCCCGACGCCCTGGACGGCGCGCGCCGCGACGAGCACCCCGACGGATCCGGCGACCCCGCCGGCGGCGGAGGCGACACCGAGCACCCCGAGCCCGCCGAGGAACACATTGCGGTGCCCGAGCAGATCGGCGGTCCGCCCGCCGAGGAGCAGCAGCCCGCCGAAGGTGATCAGAAACGCGTTGGCGACCCAGGACAGCCCGGCGGACCCGGACCCGAGATCCTGCCCGACGGACGGCAGGGCGACGTTGATGATGGCGGTGTCCATGATGAGCAGCAACTGCGTACCCGCGAGCAGAGCGAGCGCGCTCTTCCCACCCCGCCCCACCCGCCCACGGGATTCCGGCGCCACGGGGCCGGGGGCGCGAAACCCCGGGACGCCGGAAGACTCTGTCCCACCGGGCACCGACTCGACGGCCCCGACGACCTCGCCCGAGCCGGCAGCGGGGGCACGACCCGCGCCCCCACCGGACCCGGCCGAAACGCCGGCGCCGTGCACGGACTCCACGGGGCCGGTCGAACCGGCCGTGCCCAAGGCCCCGGCCACGCCGGCTGGACCGTCGCGGCCGTCCACCGGGCCGGTTGAATCGGCGAAGCCAGGAGGACGGGACGGGCCGTCAGGACCGGCTCCCCGGCCGAGACCGGCCACACCGGAAGGCGCCGTGCCGACGGGCGGCAGCCTGTCGGTGGCGGGCTCTCGGTCGTCGTCCCGGGTGTCCGTCACCGGGTGTCCGGGCCCTCGGGCTCACCGCCGAGCGTGTAGCCGTCGAGGCAGGCCTGGGCCAGCTGTTCGCAGGACGCCGTGTCGCCCTCCCACGCCTGCTGCATCAGATAGACGTGCGGCGCCCCGTGATAGAAGCGCTCGTACTGCTCGTGACGGGAGGCGAACTCCGAACCCAGCGCGTCCCAGGCCAGCTTCAGCAGTTTGATCCGGCCCTCGGACGACTGCCCGGGCGCACTCATGTAGCGCCGTACCAGCGGGCCCAGCTCCGGGTGGAGCAAGTCCTCGCCGGACGCGGGCAGTTGGATCACCCCGCCGCCCGCGAGGAGTTTGATCTCCTGCACCGCCTGCGGATACAGCTCGCCCGCCATGATGCGCTGGGCGAAGGAGATGTCCTTGCCGGGCATCACTCCGCCGCGCCCGCCGTCGACCTCCACGTGGCTCGCCTCCGCCGCCAGCACGAACGCCTTCGCCTGGGCTACCTTGCCCAGCAGCCGGCCGATGGCCTGGGTGACGGGCGGCAGTTCGTACGTCCCGTTGGACTTCGTCAGCAGGATCGCCAGCCCGGCGAGGAATTCGAGCTTGGTCCAGAAGCGCGTCGCGGCCTGGTGCACGAAGTTCACATACGCCGGTGTCCGCCACCACATCGCGAAACTCGCGTCGACGTTCCGGTACGTGAGCACGTTCTCCCACGGGACGAAGACGTCGTCGCAGACGAGCAGCGCGTCGTTCTCGTCGAACCGCGACGACAGCGGGTTGTCGAAGACGCTCCGCGCCCGGCCCTCGTACGAGACGCGCGAGACGAAGCTGAGACCCGGCGTGTCGATGGGTATCGAGAAGCAGACCGCGCGGTCCACGTCGCGCGGCGCGAGCGGCTCGATCGTCCCGACGATGACCTCGTTGCCGAAGACCGCCGCCGTGCCGATCATCTTCGCGCCGCGTACGACGATCCCGCCGTCCTTCTCGGCGACCACTCGCACCACCGGGTCGTCCTCCGCCGTGCCGCCCGCCGCGTCGAACGGGGTGCGCGATCCCTGCGGGTTGGTGATCGTGAAGGTCGGGTACAGGTCGCCGTCGGCGAGCCGCCGGTGGTACGCGAGCGCGTTCGCCGCGCCGTCGAACCCGTCGGTGGTGAAGACTTCCGGCGCCGCGGCGAATCCGGCCGCGCCGCCCGCCATGTAGTCCGGCGTGCGCCCCAGGAAGCCGAAGCCGGCCTCGGCCCACACCTTGTACGCCTGCCGCCGCGCGACCAGGTCCTCGTATCCGCGCGGCACGGCGAACGCGCGGTGCGCGCCGTCGCGCGTGAGGACCGGCGTGTGCGCGGAGTCGTGCGCGAGGTCGTAGAGCCGGGCGATGGATCCCGCGGTGTTGCGGAACGCCGGATGCCGCGTGATGTCCTCGACCCGCTCGCCGTCCAGCCATATCGAACGGCCGTCGCGCAACGACTCCAAATACTCCTGACCCGACCTGGTCAACACTTCTCCTCATACGGAATGCGGAATACGGATCAAAACGAATCGTGCGACGGACGAGACACACGAGGCACACCGAGCACAAACGGAACGGCACCCCCACACGTTGAGAGCCTTTCCTGGCGCAAGCACGATCAGCAATGAACGACCGTCCAGCGGTCCTTAATAACCGGCCAGAACGCGACCTCGGCGCGCCCTACGCGGCGGGCACCGCACCGCTGCGGTACTCGCCCGGCGTCCTGTCGAACCACTTGCGAAACGCAAGATGGAAACCGACCGCGCTCCGGTAGCCCACCCGCTGCGGCACCGCCGACTGCGGCAGCGACGTCTCCCCCAACAGCCGTGCCGCCTCCTGCATCCGACGTCCCGTCAGGTGCCGTGCCGGGGCCTCCCCCACCAGTTCGCGGAAGGCCGCGGTAAAGGCCGACCTGGACATGCCGACCTCACGCGCCAGCGACTCGATGGTCCACGGCTCGGCGAACCGCGTCGCGATGATCACCATCGCCCTGCTGATCCCCGGATGGTTCAGGACGGGCAGCGACGCCGGGTTGTCCGCGATCTCGCGCAGCAGCGGCCGCAGCGCCAGGACCAGCGCCATCTCGAAGGCGCGCAGCGTGATGAGACGGTCGCCGGGGCCGACGGGGCGCTGTGTCGAGGCGAGCAGCCGCAGCGTGTCGCGGAGCAGCGGCTCGTTGTCCACCTGAGTGCGGTCGAGGACCAGCGCCCACGGCAGCGCCGAGTACAGGCCGGTGGCGGCGCTCGCGTCGTAGTGCAGTCCGGCGCAGAGCAGCCGGCTCTCCGGCCCGCCGCCCTCGATCTTCAGCTCACCGGAGGTTCCGGGCAGCCGCTCGGGCAGTACGGCGCCGAGGCGCAGTCCGCCGCCCCGGTCCGCCCGGTCGGCGATGCGGTGCGCGGTGCCGGTCGGGAAGACGGCGAGATCGCCTTCGCGAAGTTCCACCGGCGTCTGGCCCTCGCCGCTGACCCAGCAGCCGCCCTGGACGATGTAGTGGAGGATCGCGCAGCTCTGCTCGGCGTCGCCCTCGATGGCCCACGGCGCACTGACGTGCCAACGGCTGTCGAAGACCCCCGTGAGCCGGAGCGGCTTCAGCAGCTCGCTCAGGAGATCGTCACTTTCGGTCTGGATGGGCTCCATCGGTTCCATGGACGATCCTTCAACCCCCGCCCCGGTTTGTTAATTGATCGGCCGAAGCCGCCGCCACCAGCCTTGTGAGAGAGCCGTCATCGACAGCAGACCCACCCTACCGAAGGGCCTTCAGACACATGTCCGATCAGATTCCGATGCGCGTCGCCGTCGTGGGGGCGACGGGCTTCCAGGGCGGTGCCGTGGCCCGTCTGCTGGCCGAACGCGGACAGCGGGTCCGTACGCTCACACGCGCCGCCGAGGCGGACCGGCCGCCGCTGCGCGGCGCCTCGTTCGTGGGCGGTGACCTGGCCGATCCCGCCGATGTGCGGCGGCTGATGCAGGGTGCGACGCACGCCTCCGTGATGATGCCGCTGGTGTACGGGACGGAGCAGGTACGGCGGTACGCCCGTAATATCGCCACCGCCGCGCGCGAGACCGGGATCCAGCGCATCGTCTACAACGCCAACACGCGTATCCCCGCGCAGTCGACGAACGTCGCCGCCTTCGAGACGCGCCGGATCGCCGAGGAGGAACTGCGGGCGAGCGGTGTGCCGTTGGTGGTGCTGAGGCCGCCGGTCTATCTGGACAACCTGTTCAGTCCGTGGAACGGCCCGGCGCTGGTCACCGAGGGCGTACTGGCCTATCCGCTGCCCGCGGGCACCACCGCCGCCTGGATCTCGCACCGGGACCTGGCGGAGGCGGTCTTCGCCGCGCTCACCGTGGACGGCGTGGAGGGCGAGACCTTCGACATCGGCGGGAGCGAGTCGCTGACCGGCGACGAACTGGCCTCGGCGTTCGCGACCGGACTCGGCCGCGAGGTGCGGTACCTGCCGCTGCCCCCGACGGTGTTCGAGCAGGCGCTGTCCCAGGTCGCCGGGGCCGAGGCGGCGGCCGGCGTCGCGGGCATCTACCACTACATGGCGACGGGCACCGATCCGCTGCTGATGGCGGGCGACGGCGGCCGGGCGGCGGACGCGCTCGCCGTGAAGCCGGCGCCCGTGGACGAGTGGGTGACG
>NZ_JAAPBF010000354.1 GCF_022695985.1 Streptomyces sp. NP-1717
ATCCGGGAACCCGTACACATCGTCAGCGGGCCGAGCGGCCGTGAACTGGGTCTCGCGGCCGGGCCCTCACCCGGTGGCCCGGTGCTCGGGACGCTGCCGCCGCTGTACCCGGAGTGGCTCGGCGGCCGCACCTTCTGCGAGGCGCACGGAGTCCGTTTCCCCTATGTGGCGGGCGAGATGGCGAACGGCATCGCCACCACCCGGATGGTGTCAGCGATGGCGCGGGCGGAGATGCTCGGCTTCTTCGGCGCCGGCGGTCTGGCGTACGCGGACGTGGAGCGTGCCGTGCACGTGCTCGCCGGGGAGCTGCGGTCCCGTTCGAACTGGGGTGTGAACCTGATCCACTCACCGGCGGAGCCCGCGCTGGAGTTCCATGTGGCCGAGTTACTGCTGCGCCGCGGCGTGCCCCGGATCTCGGCGTCGGCGTTCATGGAGCTCACCCCGGCTGTCGTGCTGTGCTCGGCCCGGGGACTGCGGCGCGGCGCGGACGGCTCGATCGTGCGGCGCACACGGATCCTCGCCAAGGTCTCCCGGCCCGAGGTGGCCGAGAGGTTCCTCTCCCCCGCCCCGGCCGCGCTGCTGGACCATCTCGTCGGCCAGGGAAGGCTGACCGCGCAGGAGGCGGGGCTGGCGGCCCTGGTGCCGGTCGCCGAGGACATCACCGTGGAGGCCGACAGCGGAGGCCACACCGACAACCGGCCGCTGTCGGTCCTGCTGCCGAGGATCGCCCTGCTGCGCGACATTCTCTGCCGGCAGTTCGGCTACCGCCGGCCGGTCAGGATCGGGGCGGCGGGCGGACTGGGCACGCCGGACGCGGTGGCCGCCGCCTTCGCCCTCGGCGCGTCGTACGTCGTCACCGGATCGGTGAACCAGACGGCGACGGAGGCGGGCCTGTCCGACGAGGCCAAGTCGATGCTCTGCGAGGCGGATGTCGCCGATGTGACCATGGCACCGGCGGCCGACATGTTCGAGCTGGGTGTCACGCTGCAAGTCCTGTCCCGGGGGACGATGTTCGCCCAGCGGGCGGGCAGGCTCCACGCGGCCTACCGGGCGCACGGTTCGCTGGAGGAGATCCCGCCGGCGGTGCGCGCCGCGATCGAACGGGACGTGCTGCGTGCCTCGTTCGACGAGGTCTGGCAGCACACACGCGCGTTCTGGGAGCAACGCGATCCCTCGGAGGTCGCGCGTGCGGAGGCCGATCCGAAGCACCGTATGGCGCTGGTCTTCCGCTGGTACCTGGGCAGTTCGAGCCGGTGGGCGATCACCGGCGAGGCCGCCCGGCGTACCGACTACCAGATCTGGTGCGGGCCGGCGACGGGCGCGTTCAACCGCTGGGTCGCCGGCACGTTCCTGGCCGAACCGGCGAACAGGTCCGTGGTGCAGATCGCGCTCAATCTGCTCGAAGGCGCGGCGGTGCTCACCCGCGCCCATCAACTGCGCACCTGTGGAGTCCCGTTGCCGTCCGACGCGTTCGCCTACGTCCCGCGTGGTCTCGCGTGAGCGGCCCCGGCGCCCCGGAGGCGCCGACCGCCGTGGCCCGCAGACGACATGACAGTCGGTCAACTGCCGTTCGCGGGCAGGTGCCCGTCGCCGTGGTCGGTGTCGGCGCCCTGGTGCCCGGCGCGACGGACGCGGCGGGCTACTGGCGGATCCTGACCGGCGGCCGGGACCTGATCACCGAAGTGCCCGCCTCCCGCTGGCTGGTGACGGACCACTACGATCCCGACCCGGCCGCCCCCGACAAGACGTACGCCCGCCGCGGCGCGTTCCTGCCGGAGGTGGACTTCGACCCGCTGGCGTACGGGGTGCCGCCCGCCAACCTGCCGGCGACGGACACCTCCCAACTGCTCGCCCTGATGGTGGCCGACCAGGTGCTCACCGACGCGGGCGGTCTGCCGGGCATGGACCGGGACCGGGTCGGCGTCGTCCTCGGCGCGGCCTCCCTGGAACTGCTCCCGCACATGTACGGGCGCGCGCACCGCCCGGTGTGGCTGAAGGCGCTGCGGGAGAGCGGTATCGCCGAGGCCGAGGCGCGGGCCGTGTGCGACCGCATCTCGGCGCACTTCAGCCCGTGGCAGGAGTCGACCTTCCCCGGCCTGCTCGGCAATGTCGTCGCGGGCCGGATCGCCAACCGGTTCGATCTGCACGGCACCAACCACACCACCGACGCCGCCTGTGCCAGTTCCCTGGCGGCGCTGTCCACGGCGGTCGGTGAACTGACGCTCGGCCGGGCCGACCTGGTGATCAGCGGCGGTGTGGACACCGGGAACGACATCGGCATGTTCCTGTGCTTCTCCAAGACGCCCGCGCTCTCCCGTACCGGTGACTGCCGTCCGTTCTCGGACACCGCGGACGGCACGATGCTCGGCGAGGCGGTCGTCATGTACGCGCTGAAGCGGCTGTCCGACGCGGAGCGGGACGGCGACCGGATCCACGCGGTGATCCGGGGCATCGGCACCTCGTCCGACGGCAGGAGTACGGCGATCTACGCGCCGCTTCCCGGCGGTCAGGCGCGGGCTCTGCGACGCGCCTACGAGGAAGCGGGCTACGGTCCGCGGACCGTGGAGCTGGTCGAGGCCCACGGGACCGGCACGATGGCCGGTGACACCGCCGAACTGGCGGCGCTGCGCGAGGTGTTCGGGGAGCCGGGACACGACGACGGGCAGTGGTGCGCGATCGGCTCGGTCAAGTCGCAGATCGGGCACACCAAGTGCGCCGCGGGCGCGGCGGGGCTGCTCAAGGCGGTCATGGCCCTGCACCACAAGGTGCTGCCGCCGACGATCAAGGTCGACCGGCCGGTGCCGGCCGCCGCCGCCCCGGACGGCCCGTTCTACGTCAACACCGAGGCCCGGCCGTGGGTGCGGTCCGCCGGTCACCCGCGCCGGGCGTCGGTGTCGAGCTTCGGTTTCGGGGGCAGCAACTTCCACGTCACGCTGGAGGAGTACGTGCCTTCGGGCGCCCCCGGCAGGGTGCCGCCGCGCCATCGCTCCACGCCGAGCGAACTCGTCCTGTTCAGCGCCGGGTCGCCGGACGGCCTGGTGCCGCCGGAGACGTTCGGCGAACGTCCGCCGGCCGCGCTCGCCCGCGAGAGCCAGCGCGCGTTCTCGCCCACCGATCCGGTGCGGCTGGCAGTCGTCGCCACGGATACCGCTGACCTGAGGGAGAAGTACGCGCGGGCGCTCACGCTGATCCGGCAGCGGCCCGGCACGGCGTTCTCGACACCCGACGGTGTCCGGTACGCGTTCGGGGATCCCGCACCCGGCCGTCTCGCGTTCCTGTTTCCGGGGCAGGGATCCCAGTACGTCGGGATGGGCGCCGGTCTCGCGATGCTGTCGCCGGAGGCCCAGGCCGTCTGGGACCGGCTGGGCGGCACCGTGTTCGACGGGCGCCCCCTGCACCGGCCGGTGTTCCCGCCGCCCGCCTTCGCCGACGAGGAACGCGCGGCCCGGGCCGCGGACCTGGCCGCCACCGAGTGGGCGCAGCCCGCGCTCGCGGTGCACGCGCTCGCCGCACTGGCCGTACTGCGGGGCCTGGGGCTGCGACCGGACTGCGTGGCGGGCCACAGTTTCGGTGAGCTGGTGGCGCTGCACTGCGCGGGCGCCCTGGACGCCGAGTCGCTGGTCGCGCTGGCGCGCAGGCGCGGTGAGCTGATGCGGGACGCGGCCGGCGTACCGGGCGCGATGCTGGCCGTGACGGCGGACCGCGAGCGCGTGCTGGCGGTGCTGGCCGGTGGCGAGTACGGCGACATCTGGCCGGCCAACCTCAACTCGCCGCAGCAGGTGGTGCTTTCGGGTACGGCGGAGGCTGTCGCGCGCGCCGGGAAGGCGTTCGCCGCCGAAGGTGTCGGCACACACCGCCTGACCACGTCGACCGCTTTCCACAGCCCGCTGGTCGCCCCCGCCGGTGAGCCGCTCGCCGCGTTCCTGCGTACGGTCCCGCTCACGGAGCCCCGGATCGAGGTGTACGGCAACGCGGACGCGCGACCGTACCCGTCGTCGCCCGACGCGGTACGCCGCAGGATCGCCGAACACCTGGCCTCACCCGTGCTCTTCCAGGAGCAGATCGAGTCGATGTACGCGGCGGGGGTGCGGACCTTCGTCGAGGTCGGCGCGGGCACCACGCTGACCGGACTGGTCGGACAGATCCTCGGTGACCGTGAGCACGCGGCCGTACCCGTGGACCGGGCGGACCGGTCCGGGGTCACCACCCTGCACACCGCGCTCGGTGAACTCGCCGTACGCGGTGTCCCGCTGGACTTCGATCCCCTCTGGGCGCCGTACGCCGCGCCCGAAACCTCAGTGAAGGAGCGCGAGCCCCGGATGACCGTGCAGATCAGCGGAGCCAACTACGGTCAGCTCTACCCGCCCCGCGCCGAAGCCGCCGCACCGCAGCAGCAGCCGCCCGTGCCCGCGCCGGAACGCCACCCGCTCCCCGCCCGCACGCCGGAGCCGCCGGCCGGCGGGTCGGCGCCCGCCGTCCAGGACCCGGGGCCGGCGTACGACCCCGGGTCCGCGTACGCGCACGAGCCCGCGTACCAAGCCGAACCGGCGTACGGTGCCGGGCCCGAGCCCGTCCTCGGCACCGAGTGGTACGCCGCGGTGGAGAGCGTCCAGCGGCAGACGGCGGAGGCGCACGCGGCCTGCCAGCGCATGCTGACCGACAGCCACATGGCCTTTCTTCGGATGACCGAGACCACCCTGGCCGCGATG
>NZ_JAAPBF010000355.1 GCF_022695985.1 Streptomyces sp. NP-1717
GCCAGGCAGTGACGGGGCGGCCCGCGATGTGCGGGGGTGTCGCGGGGAGCGGTGGCAGCAGGATTCCGGCGAGCAGCGGGTGCGCGGCGACGGAGAGCCGGGCGCGGTGGCCCGCCGGGTCGGTGCCGGGGGCGTGCGCCTTCGCGACGGCGGCCCCGTGCCGTACGACCACGCCGTCGGACCGGTCGGCCAGCACGGTCTCCTCGCGCCCGCAGGCGCCGCAGTCCGGTGAGGGCGCGGCCGGGGATCCGGTGTCCGGGTGGGCGGCGAGGCGGGCGGCGAGGGTGAGCGCGCGTACGACGGCCGCGGTCGTCGCCGCGCTCGCGGATGTGGTCACGTCGGTGTCCCCCGGTGCGGTGTGTTCCCGCCGGGAGCCTACGCGGCGGGTGCGGGCGAGAGGCCCGGAACAGGCCCGGGAAACGGGTCCGGACAGCGCGATGGCCGGTCAGCTCCCCAGCTGACCGGCCAAACGCTGCCGTCCGCCGCACCCCCGTCCCCACGGGGTTGTTGGCCGGATGTCTGTGGTTCGGGCCGCTCTCCCGAACCTGGGGCGCCGCTCAGCGCCCCAGCATCACGCCCACGGACGACGCTTGTGTGACCACCGCTTCCCAGCCGCCGAAGACGACGACGAGCAGGGCCGCGAGAGGCAGGACCATGGCGGTGGCCACCAGGGGGTGACGCGAACCCGAGTTCCGCCCGCCGAACGCGTCGAACGCCCTGCGTCCCTGCGTGCGGGTCATCGCTCGCGATGCCGTGTCGGCCATGGTCCCTCTCCTGTCATGTCTGGCAGCGGCGAGTGTCTGACCTCGGGGGACGAGTGCTGCACTCGCCGCTTGACAACAACATTAGGTACGCGCCGGGCCCGGGTCGTCATGCCCGCGTATCGATTGCCGGGCCTCCCGGAGGATGAGCGGTACCCCCGTCACGTACTCCCCTGGGTGGAGAGGGGGCGCCGGTCCTTGGGGTCATCCCGGAGGGGACGCTCCGAGAGGTCCTCCCTGGGTACCGGTTGTTCGACCAGAGCGAGCACGCGCGTGGCCATGAAGCGCGCCGTGCGCACCACCGAGCCGTTGCGGGTGACTTCACTCACTTCCACCACTCCTCGACGCACCGCCGTCTCCACCCGGCGGCCTGCCCGACTTGCCACGACTTCGTACGTACGCGTCGTGTCACCCGCGTCCACCACTATCTCCACGCGGTCACCCTTCATTGATCCAATCCCCCTTCTGCGACCGACCATTTGAGATCTCGCACGGGCCCGAGGACCTTGGATCCGCGGTCCTCTGACCACCCCTCAAGTTTCTCACCCGGCACTGACAATCGATCGGTTCGTGAGGGCGCGGCCTATGAGCGCCCCGGGGCGCGGGTACGTAAGCTGTGCCACGTCACACGGACGACCGGGCAGCGGGGATGGACATGGCGATGATGCGGCTCCGGCGCGAGGACCCGCGTGTCGTCGGTTCGTTCAGGATTCACCGGCGGCTGGGCCAGGGCGGCATGGGCGTCGTGTATCTGGGTTCCGACCGGCGCGGCCAGCGGGTCGCGCTGAAGGTGATCAGACCCGATCTCGCCGAGGACCAGGAGTTCCGTTCGCGGTTCGCCCGCGAGGTCTCGGCGGCCCGGCGGATCCGCGGCGGCTGCACCGCCCGGCTGGTGGCCGCCGATCTCGACGCGGACCGGCCGTGGTTCGCCACCCAGTACGTTCCGGGGCCCTCGCTGCACGACAAGGTGGCCGAGGACGGGCCGCTGTCGGCCGCCGAGGTCGCCTCCGTGGGAGCCGCGCTCTCCGAGGGGCTGCTCGCGGTGCACGAGGCGGGGGTCGTCCACCGCGATCTGAAGCCGTCGAACATCCTGCTCTCCCCCAAGGGCCCGCGCATCATCGACTTCGGCATCGCCTGGGCGACCGGGGCGAGCACCCTCACGCACGTCGGTACGGCCGTCGGGTCGCCCGGCTTCCTGGCGCCCGAGCAGGTGCGCGGCGCGGCGGTGACCCCGTCGACGGACGTCTTCGCGCTCGGCGCGACGCTGGCCTATGCCGCGACGGCCGACTCGCCCTTCGGGCACGGCAGTTCGGAGGTCATGCTCTACCGCGTGGTGCACGAGGAGGCGCAGCTGTACGGGGTGCCGGACGCGCTCGCGCCGCTGGTGCGGGCCTGTCTCGCCAAGGACCCCGAGGAGCGGCCGAGCACGCTCCAGCTCTCGATGCGGCTCAAGGAGATCGCGGCGCGGGAGGGGCAGGGGCTGACGGACGGACGGCCGCCGGCGCAGCGCGAGCGGACCCGGCAGGAGGCGCAGACGGGGCGGGTCCCGGAGCGTACGGCGCGGATGCCGCAGCGGACCGAGCGCACGGAGCGGGCCGAGCGGCCCGACCGGACGGGGTCCACCCAGGGCCGGACCGGGGGCGGGCCGGACTCCCGTGCGCAGGGACCGCGTGGTTCGGCGTCGCGCACGGGCGGCGGCGGGCGTCCGCCGAGGCCCCGGGACGGCGTGCGTACCGGTTCACGTACCGGCGGCCGTCAGGGCAGCAGACCCGGGGCGCGTACGACGTCGGGCGGACGCGGCGGGCGCAGGCCTGCCAATCCGCGGCTGCTGCGGCAGCGGCTGATCGTGTTCGTGGTGGTGACGCTGATCGTCGCGCTGGGGATCGCGGCGGCGCAGCAGCTGTAGAAGACGGTCAGGCGCGGGGCCGCGTCATGTAGAAGGCGACGGCCGAGGTGGCGGCGACGTTGAGGGAGTCCACCCCGGCGTCCATCGGGATGCTCACCCGCAGGTCGGCTGCGGCGAGGGCACCGGGGGTCAGCCCGTCGCCCTCGGTGCCGAAGAGGAGCGCGAGTCTGTCGTCGCGCCGCTCGGCGAGCGCGTCGAGGCTGATCGCGTTCTCGTCCAGGCACAGGGCCGCAGTGACGAATCCCGCCTCGCCCAGCAGGTGCGCGTCCTTCGGCCAGGACTCCAGCCGGGTCCACGGGACCTGGAGGACGGCGCCCATCGAGACTTTCACGGCGCGCCGGTAGAGCGGGTCGGCGCAGCGCGGGGTGAGCAGGACGGCGTCGACGCCGAGCGCCGCGGCGTTGCGGAAGGCGGCGCCGAGATTGGCGTGGTCGACCATGTCCTCGAAGACGACGGCGCGGCGTGCCCTCCGCAGGAGGTCGGCGGGTGGCGGCAGGGGCTTGCGGCGCATGGAGGCAAGCGCGCCGCGGTGGACGTGGTAGCCGGTGACGCGTTCGGCCAGCTCCGGGGCAACCTGGTAGACGGGCGCGGCGGTCCCGTCGATGACGTCCCGCATCACGTCGGTCCACTTGGCCGTCAGAAGCATGGACCGCATCTCGTAACCGGCCGCCACGGCACGGCGGATGACCTTCTCCCCCTCGGCGATGAACAGGCCCTCGGCGGGCTCGCGCCGACGGCGGAGTTCGACGTCCGTGAGGTCGGTGTAGTCGCTGAGGCGGGGGTCGGCGGAGCCGTCCGGGGACGCTTCGACGGTGACGATCTCAGCCACGGTCGGGACCGCCGGGACCCTCGCCGACCGCGACCACGTCGCCGATGACGATGACGGCCGGGGGCCGTACGTCCCCCGTACGGGCGGCTTCGGCTGCCGTTTCGAGTGTGGCGTCCACACGGCGCTGCGCCGCCGTCGTGCCCTCCTGGATCAGTGCCACGGGGGTCGACGGCGATTTGCCGTGGGCGATGAGGGTCAGGGCGATGGCGCCGATCTTGTCGACGGCCATCAGCAGGACGAGGGTGCCGCGCAGCTTGGCGAGTGCGGGCCAGTCGACCAGGGAGCGCGGGTCCTCGGGGGCCACATGGCCGCTGACCACGGTGAACTCGTGTGCCACACCCCGGTGGGTGACCGGGATGCCCGCGGCGCCCGGCACGCTGATGGAGCTGGAGATACCGGGGACGACGGTGCAGGCGATGCCCGCCTCGGCGAGCGCCTGGGCCTCCTCCATGCCGCGGCCGAAGACGAAGGGGTCGCCGCCCTTGAGCCGTACGACCGCCTTGCCCGCCTTGGCGTGCTCGATCAGCGCGTTGTTGATCGCCTCCTGCGCCATGTAGCGGCCGTACGGGATCTTCGCGGCGTCGATCACCTCGACGTGCGGCGGGAGTTCGTCGAGGAGGTCGCGCGGGCCGAGGCGGTCGGCGATGACGACGTCGGCCTCGGCGAGCAGCCGCCTGCCGCGTACGGTGATCAGCTCCGGATCGCCGGGGCCGCCGCCGACGAGGGCGACGCCGGGGGTCCTGGTGCGGTGCCGGGGGGCGACGAGGCTGCCGTCGCGCAGGCCCTCCACGATGGCGTCGCGCACGCCGGCGGAGCGTCGCGGGTCGCGTCCGGTGAGAACCGCGACGGTCACGCCCTCGCTGCGGCCGGTGGCCGGGGTCCAGGCGGTGGCGGCCTCGGCGTTGTCGCTCCGTACGCACCATGTCCTGTTCCGCTCGGCCTCGGCCGACGCGCGGGTGTTGGCCTCGGTGTCGCTGGAGGCGATCAGGACGTACCAGGCGTCGCTCAGGTCGCCGTCGGCGAACGGACGGCGCTCCCAGCGGAGTTCACCGGCGTCGGCCATGGCTTCGACGGAGGGGGTCGCGGCGGGCGACACGAGCACGATGTCGGCGCCGGTCGCGATGAGGGCCGGCAGCCGGCGCTGGGCGACCTGGCCGCCCCCGATGACGACGACGCGCCGCCCGGCGAGACGGAGT
>NZ_JAAPBF010000356.1 GCF_022695985.1 Streptomyces sp. NP-1717
CCCGGACGGCGTCCCCGTACCGGTGGGCCGGCACGTCGTAGTGATCCCGCTCGAACGCCCGCGCCGGACACCCGATCCCCGCCGCGAAGGCGTGCAACTCCTCGTACGAGACATCACTCACCAGATGCGACCAGAACCGCCCGTGCCCCGGCCAGGTCGGCGGATCGATGTAGACGGTCACGTCAGCCGGCCCCCAGAACCGCGCCCAGCGACCCGACCGGCGCCACCACCACGGCCGCCTTCCCGCACACCCAGTGCGGATCCGCGCCCAACTCCGGCTCCACCTCCAGCGCGTGCGGACCGCCTTCCGCCGCCAGCTCCGTACGGGACTCACCGCAGACGGGGCAGAGCGGCCAGCGGCCGTGCGTCTCCAGGAGGGCGTCCTGTACGTCCTGGGCGACCAGGCCGACGACGAACTCGATCCCCTCCGGCCACTGCTCCACCCACCACCGCCGGTGCGACACGGCGTCCTCCACCAGCGAGACGATCTCGGCCCGCGCGACGTCACCCGCCGCGAGATCGGCGAGGACCAGGGCGCGTGCGGTGTGCAGCGCCTGTTCCAGGGGGTTCATGTCTTTCATGCACCCATTGTCGTACGCCCCGGGCTTCACCCGCGTGAAGGATGACCTCGGCGAACCGGCCGTCGCCCGCGCCGAGCCCGTCCGGCGCCCGAGGACACGCCCGTGGCACGGACCCGGCCGGCGCCCGCCCCCTTGACGCACCCCCGGTCTGAAATTATCTTTCACGCGTGACCAGTGACGTGAAGGAAATTTACAGCGGCGGCGCCCCTCCGGCCCCCGCCGCCCTCGCGGCCAAGGTGCGTACCCTCGCGCCCTCCATGACCCGCTCCATGCAGCGTGTCGCCGAGGCCGTGGCCGCGGACCCCGCGCGCACCGCCGCCCTCACCGTCACCGGTCTCGCCGAACTCACCGGTACGAGCGAGGCCACCGTCGTCAGGACCGCCCGCCTTCTCGGCTACCCCGGCTACCGCGATCTGCGTCTCGCCCTCGCCGGCCTCGCCGCCCACCAGGAGTCCGGCGCGGCCCCGGCGGTCACCGCCGACATCGCCGTCGACGACCCGATCGCCGATGTCGTCGCCAAGCTCGCGTACGACGAGCAGCAGACGCTCGCCGACACGGCGGCCGGGCTCGACACCGTGCAGCTCGGCGCGGTCGTCACCGCCGCCGCGAACGCGCGGCGCATCGACATATACGGCGTCGGCGCGAGCGGTCTCGTCGGTATGGACCTCGCGCAGAAGCTCCTGCGCATCGGTCTGATAGCCCACGCGCACAGCGATCCGCACCTCGCGGTCACCAACGCCGTCCAGCTCCGGCCGGGCGACGTGGCCATAGCGATCACGCACTCCGGCTCCACCGGGGACGTCATCGAGCCGCTGCGCGTCGCCTTCGACCGGGGTGCGACGACGGTCGCGATCACGGGCCGCCCGGACGGCGCGGTGTCGCAGTACGCGGACCACGTCCTCACCACGTCCACGGCCCGCGAGAGCGAGCTGCGGCCGGCGGCGATGTCCAGCCGGACGAGTCAGCTCCTGGTCGTGGACTGCCTGTTCGTGGGGGTCGCCCAGCGGACGTACGAGACGGCCGCACCCGCGCTCGCCGCGTCGTACGAGGCACTGGCGCACCGCCACTCACCGCGCTCGCGCTGACCCGCGCGCCCGCACCGCACCCGCGCACCCGCGCACGCCACAAGCACGCCGGCCGACGTACACCCGCGCGCGCCCCTGAACAGGCGCGCGCCGCTCGACCGCTCGACCGCATCACCAAAACGGGGCTTCCTCAGGTTTCTGCCAGCTCGCAAGAAAGAGCCGCTTCTCCATGACCTCCATGCCCACCGATGCCTCCTCGACGTCCGGCGCCGGTAATTCCCCGACCTCGTACGGCGAACTCCGCGCCGAACTCGCGACCCTCACCACTGAGGCGTTCCGCCCCGAACTCGCCGAGATCGACCGCCGTTCCACCGAGGACATCGCCCGCGTCATGAACGGCGAGGACCAGACCGTCCCGGCCGCCGTCGCCGCACACCTCCCCCGTATCGCCGCCGCCATCGACGCCACGGCCGAGCGGATGGCCCGTGGCGGCAGGCTGATCTACTCGGGCGCGGGCACGGCGGGCCGCCTCGGCATCCTGGACGCCAGCGAGTGCCCTCCCACTTTCAACACGGACCCGTCGGAGGTCGTCGGCCTGATCGCGGGCGGCCCCGGCGCGATGATCAAGTCCGTCGAGGGCGCGGAGGACTCCAAGGAGCTCGCGGCCACGGACCTGGACGGGCTGAAGGTGGGCCCGAACGACACGGTCGTCGGTATCTCGGCCTCCGGCCGTACGCCGTACGCGGTGGGCGCGGTCGAGCACGCGCGTGCGCTCGGCGCGCTCACCGTCGGTCTGTCCTGCAACGCGGACAGCCCGCTCGCCGCCGCCGCCGAACACGGCCTGGAGATCGTCGTGGGCCCCGAACTGCTCACGGGATCGACGCGGTTGAAGGCCGGTACGGCACAGAAGCTGGTCCTCAACATGATCTCGACGATCACGATGATCCGGCTCGGCAAGACGTACGGAAACCTGATGGTCGACGTCCGCGCGTCCAACGAGAAGCTGCGGGCCCGCTCCCGCCGTATCGTCGCGCTCGCGACGGGCGCGGCGGACGAGGAGATCGAGGCGGCGCTGACGGCGACCGACGGCGAGGTGAAGAACGCGATCCTCACCATCCTCGGCGCGGTCGACGGCCCCACGGCGGCCGGGCTGCTCGCGGACTCGCACGGTCATCTGCGCGTGGCGCTCCAGGCGTCGAGGGACGCCGGTCCCACGGCGTAACGTCACTGCCCGACGCGCATCCGCCCCTCGTCGTAAGGACACCGTTCATGACCACCGCCCCTCCCGCCGGCGCCGGTACGGCGCCCGGCGACGGATCCCGCCCCGGCATGTCCCGCGCCGAACTGCGCGGACGCGCGACCGGCGCCGGCGTCATGGCCTTCTTCGGTCTCGGCTGGACGGCGTGCGGTGTCACGGACATGCCGGTGGCGGCGGGCCGCGCGGTCTTCGCTGCGGCGGTGCTCGTCTCGGTCACCTTCGCGGTCCTGGGCACCCGCAGGAGCCGCGCGGCGGCGGACGCCCCGACGGACGGGGAGCCGACGGCGGCCCGCAAGAAGAAGGTGGGCCTGCGCTTCGGGCTGGTGGTGCTGGCGGAGTGGGTGGCCATCTTCGCCATCGCCCGCGCGCTGGTGGCGACGGACCACACGGAGGCGATACCGGCGTTCGTCGCGGCGGTGGTGGGCATCCACTTCTTCCCGCTGGCCCGCCTGTTCGGCGTCCGCGCGTACCACTTCACCGGCGCCGCGATGTGCGCGTCGGCCCTGGCGGCGGCCGTACTGGCACCGCTGGCCTCGACGCCCGCCCTGTGGACGGCGCTTCCGGGCTTCGGCTCGGCGGCGGCGCTCTACGCGACGTGCATGCACCTGCTGCGCGTCCGGTGACAGACCGGCGCCGCCCGGGGGACCGGGCGGCGCCGCTCGTCGGGTCAGTACGCGAAGGCGGACTTGCCCGTGACCGTCGTGGCGACCCGGGTGACGCCGCTGCCCGGGGGCAGCGCGGTGGTCGGGGTCACCTGGGCGGTGGTGGTGCCGTCGCCGAGCTGGGCGGCGGCGTTGGCGCCCCAGCCGACGACCGAGCCGTCGTCGAGGGCGGCGAGGGTGAAGTCGGCGCCGCCCGCGATGTGCTGGACGCCCTTGAGCTGGTCCAGGGGGACCGGCGTGGTGCGGTTGGCCTTCATTCCGTCGGCGAGCTGCCCGTCGGTGTTCTTGCCCCAGCCGGCCACGCTGCCGTCGTCGAGGACGGCGAAGCTCGATGTCGAGGTGGCGAACACCTTCGCCACGCCGTCGAGGTGAGCGACGTCGACGGGCACGGCGCTCTCCGTGGTGGAGTCGTTGCCGAGCTGGCCCTCGGCGTTCTTGCCCCAGGCCTTCACGGTCCCCTCGGCGGTGAGGGCGAGTACGTGGTCGCAGCCGACCGAGATGGACTCGACGTCGGCCAGGTCGGCGACCTTCTGCGGGGTCTCCCGGGTGGTGTTGTTCCCGGTGCCCAGACGCCCGTTGGCGCCCGAGCCCCAGGTCCAGACGGTGCCGTCCTGGCGCAGGGCCGCGCTGAAGTCACAGCCCGCGCCGACGTCCTGGACCTTGTCGAGGCTCTGCACGTTCACCGGCGTCCTGTACGACTCCGTGGCGTCGGTGCCGGTACCGAGCTGTTTGGTCTTGTTGTATCCCCAGGCGAGGACCCGGCCGCCCTTGACGGCGAGGACGTGGTTGGCACCGGCGGAGATCTGGCTGACCCCGGACAGTCCGGCGACCATCACCGGGAACGACTGGTTGACGGTGGTGCCGATGCCGAGCTGGCCGTAGTTGTTGGTGCCCCAGCTCCTGACCGTGCCGTCCTTGAGGAGGGCGACGGCGAACGGGTTGACGATGTTCGTGGCCGACGCGGCGCCGGCGCCACCGCCTCCGCCCGACAGCTCGCGTACGTCGTCGCGGGCGATGCCGAGGACGGCGGCCGGGGTCTGGGTGGCGGTGGTACTGCCGTTGCCGAGCTGGCCCTGGGCGTTCTCGCCCCAGGATCTGACCCAGGGATCGGTCCCCGCCGCGCCGGCGGCAGGTGCGGCCAGGCAGGACACGGCGGCCAGCGCG
>NZ_JAAPBF010000357.1 GCF_022695985.1 Streptomyces sp. NP-1717
CCCTGTCTTGTGCCGCTGGACGAACCAGTAGTAGGTGAAGCCGCCGACGGCGACGACGCCGATGAACAGGAAGGCGCCCCAGCGCAGATACCAGTGCTGCGGCCCGGTCGCGTTGTACACCGCGGCGCGCGGCCAGGCGAGGTTGAGGGACATCGCGGCGCCCCAGAACACGGCGATGATGTTGACCGGGAGCCCGAACCTCCCGAGTGTGAAGCTGCCCTTCGCCGGATGCCACTGGCCGCGCAGCCGTTTCACCAGCATCGGCGCGGTGACCAGCAGATACGCCAGATAGATCATGATGATCGCGATGCTCGTGATCACCGAGAAGATCTGCGGCTGGTTGATGTTGATGACCAGGATGACGACACCCACGACACCGATCAGCATGGCCGGGACGACCGGGGTGTGGAAACGCGGACTGACACGGGCGAGCACGGAGCCCGCCGGCAGGTTGTTGTCGCGTGCCATGGCGAACATCAGGCGGATGCCCGCCGCCTGAACCGCCAGCACACAGACGGTGATCGCGATGACGACGCACCACAGGAAGACCTCGCCGACGGTCGACCCGAGCGTGTCCAGTACGACGAACTGCAGGCCGTCCGCCGCCAGTCGCTTGTCCGCCAGATTCGGGACCGCCAGCAGGGCGAACAGCAGGATCAGCCCGCCGATCAGGAACGACGCGACGAGCGCGCGCAGGATCGCCCGAGGGGCATTGCGGCTCGGGTTGTGCGACTCCTCGCCGAGCGACGACGCCGTGTCGAAGCCGTACATGACGTACGCGGAGGCCAGCGACGCGGTGAGGAACGCGCCGAAGTACCCGAGCGCCTCGCCCGTGCCGTGTCCTTGGGTGTCGGTCAGTACGGTGCCGGGGCCGCGGGTGATGTGCACGGCCAGGAAGATGATCAGCGCGACGGCGGCGATCAGTTCGATGAACACTCCGGCGGAGTTGATCCGCGCCATGAGTTTGACGCCGAAGGCGTTGACGGTGGTGGAGAAGAGGATGAGGACGGAGCCGAGGAGTACGGCGTTGCCCGCGGCGTCGTACTTGCCGCTGCCGTCCCCGATGAACTGGAACCGGCTGTCGATCTGCGGCAGCGTGATCTGGTACGCCAGCGCCACCGCCGACAGCGTCACCATGGTCGCCGTCATCATCATCCAGCCGCCGAGCCAGCCGATGTGCGGACCACCCATGTTCTTCGCCCAGTTGTACACGGAGCCGGCGACCGGGTAGCGGGCGGCGAGCTCGCAGAAGCACAGGGCCACCATCAGCTGGCCGGCGAAGACCATCGGCCAGGACCACCAGTAGGCCGGGCCGCCGAAGGTGACACCGAAGTAGAACAGCTGGAAGGTGCCGGTCAGGATCGAGATGTAGCTGATCCCGGCGGCGAAGGTGTGGAAGTTGCCGAGGGTCCGCTTGAGTTCGGGCTTGTAGCCGAGTGCGCCGAGCGCTTCGTCGTCGTCCTGGAGCTGCGTCCGCGCGGAGGCCTCCGGATCGGCGGGCCCCGCGGATCCGGCAGCCCCCGCGCCGTTCCCGCCCCGTCCCGCGCCGTTCCCGCCCGGGCCGTTCGGCTCGCCGGGCGTACTCACTCGAACCACCCCTGAGGACTCGGGGTGAGATTGCGCCACACGTGCTTGGCCTCCTGGTACTCGGCCAGCCCGGCCGGTCCCAGCTCGCGCCCGAAGCCGGACTGCTTCATCCCGCCCCATTCGGCCTGGGGGACGTACGGGTGGAAGTCGTTGATCCATACGGTGCCCGCCCGCATCCGCGACGCCACGCGCTGCCCGCGCCCGGTGTCCTGCGACCAGACCGCCCCGGTCAGGCCGTAGACGGTGTCGTTGGCGAGCGCGACCGCCTCGTCCTCGTCCCTGAAGCGTTCGACGGTGAGCACGGGGCCGAACGACTCGTCACGCACCACCGACATCCCCGGGGCGCAGTCGTCGAGCACGGTCGGCGGGTAGTAGAACCCGTCGCGCAGCTCCGGGTCGGTGGGGCGTCTGCCGCCGCAGCGCAGTACGGCGCCTTCGGCGAGCCCCGCCGCCACGTACGCCTCGACCTTGTCGCGGTGCGCCGCCGAGATCAGCGGCCCTGTGCGGGCGTGCTCGTCGAACGGACCGCCCATCGGGATCGCCTTGGCCCGGCGCACCAGCTCGTCCACGAACGAATCGTGCAGCTCGTCCTGGACCAGCAGCCGCGCGCCGGCCGAGCAGACCTGCCCGGAGTGCAGGAACACCGCCGTCAGCGCGTAGTCGACCGCGCTCTCGAAGTCGGCGTCCGCGAAGACGATGTTGGGATTCTTGCCGCCCAGCTCCAGCGCGACCCTCTTCACCGTCGGTGCGGCGGCCGCCATGACGCGTCGCCCCGTGACGAGACCGCCGGTGAAGGAGACCAGGTCGACACGGGGGTCCTCGGTGAGCGGCGCGCCCGCCGTGGGTCCGGCGCCGAGGACCAGATTCGCCACGCCGTCCGGCAGCCCGGCCTCGGTGAGCAGCCGCATCAGCATGATCGCGGTGTGCGGGGTCAGCTCGCTCGGCTTCAGTACGAAGGTGTTGCCGGCGCCGAGCGCGGGGGCCACCTTCCAGGAAGTCTGGAGGAGCGGATAGTTCCACGGGGTGATCAGCGCGCACACGCCGACCGGTTCGTGCACGACGCGGCTGTCGACACCGGGGTCGCCGGTGTGGACGACGCGGTCGCCGCCGCCGGCGGCCGTCAGATTGCCGAAGTAGCGGAAGCAGTTCGCGATGTCGTCCATGTCGTACTCGCTCTCGACGAGCCGCTTCCCCGTGTCGAGGGACTCGGCCCGCGCGAACGCGGCCTTGTCGCGCTCCAGCAGCCCGGCCACGCGCAGCAGCAGCCCGCCCCGCTCGGCGGTCGGCGTGCCGGGCCAGGAGCCGCTGTCGAACGCGTCACGGGCCGCCTCGATCGCGGCGGCCGAGTCCTGGGGTCCCGCCTCGTCCACGGTCGCGACGAGCGTGCCGTCCGCCGGGCAGCGGATCTCGCGGACCTGACCGCCTACTGCGGTGGTCCACTTGCCACCGATGAACAGCTCCGGCATGGCGGACTCCTCGGGTTCGGACGAGCGGGCACCGCGAGAGTCGGGTGTGGTGCTCCATCAACAGAGAGTAAGGAGCAGAGGCCGGGTCCGCCTTCCGGGAGCGCCCGGAGGGTTCAGCCCGGCTCGGCTCGTCCCACGGCCGGGGCTCGTCCGACGGCCGGTGTTGTACGGCAGCGGCTCGTCCGACGGCCGGTCCGTGCTCAGGCGCCGGAGGGGCTCATTGACTGCCACGCGTCGATCTCGCGCACGCGCGCGAGGGCGGACGGGCGCTGCCGCGCGGGGAGCGCCTCGGCCAGCGTCCGCCACACCGCCAGGTCGTCCTCACCCCAGGGGCTGTACGCCCAGTCGGCCAGCAGCCCCGGATCCCCGCGCGCGATCAGGGCCGCCCTGAGCTGGTCGGCGAGCCTGCGCCGCAGCCGTACGACGGCGGGGGACAGGGACGCGGGCAGCAGCGGTCCCGCGTAGGCGCTCATGGCCCCGGTGACCGCTCCGGACGCCAGCCTCCTGGTGACGGTGGCGAAGTCGGTGTCCACCGGGGCCGTCAGCCGGTACGGGCGTGAACGCAGCAGATCGGGGCCGAGCAGGCCGCGCAGCCGGAACAGTTCCGCGCGCAGGGTGACGGGCGTGACGGACTCGTCCTCGTACAGCTCCATGAGCAGTTCGTCGCCGCAGACGCCCTCCGGGCGGTTCGCGAGCACCGTCAGGATCTCGCTGTGACGACGGCTGAGCCGGGTCTTGCGGCCGTCGACGACGAGCAGCGCCTCGTCACGTCCGAGGACCGACAACTGTACGGTCCCGGGCGCCGGCGGCGGGGCCAGCAGGGCGAGCTGCGACTCGGCGGCCCTGGCGACGGCGCCGACGAACGCCAGGCTGTGCGGATGGGCGAGCCGGTCGCCGCCGGTGATGTCCACGGCGCCGAGCAGCCGTCCGGTGCGCGGATCGTGGATGGGCGCGGCGGCGCAGGTCCAGGGGTGCACGGGCCGCAGGAAGTGCTCGGCGGCGAACACCTGGACGGGGCGGTCGACGGCGATGGCGGTGCCCGGGGCGTTCGTACCCGCCGCGGCCTCGGACCAGCGGGCTCCCGGCACGAAGTTCATCCCGCCGGCCTGCGCGCGGGTCGCGGTGTGGCCCTCGACCCACAGGAGCCGTCCGTGCGCGTCGCACACCGCGATCAGGTGTTCGCCGTCCGACGCGTAGGCACCCATCAGTTCGCGGAAGAGAGGCATCACGCGCGTCAGCGGGTGCGCGTCCCGGTGGGCGCCGAGGTCGTCGTCGGACAGCTCGACGCTGGCCGTCCCTTCGGGACGGACGTGCGCGCGGGCGGAACGCTGCCAGGAATCGGCCACCACGGGGCGTACGGGACGCTCGACCCGGCCGGCGGTCGCGAACGACTCGTACGCGCGGCGCAGCGCTCCGCGCCGCTCCGCCGGGTCCGCTCCTTCTTCCAGGGCCACCCATGTGTCGGTCAACTCGGCCTCCCGGGGCCACTACTGCACCGGCCTCCACCATGGTCGCCCCCGCGTGCGCCACCGGGCAAGGCCCGGGCATTCGCAGCCCCGAAACCAG
>NZ_JAAPBF010000358.1 GCF_022695985.1 Streptomyces sp. NP-1717
CGCCCCGCTCCCCCGCCGGGGCCGTTAGCTCGGCGCCGTCCGCCTTCGCGGCGATCAGCTCCTCGACGGCCTCCCGGTAGTCGTCGTGCAGCGACTCCAGTTCGACCTCGCCGAGCGTGTCCATCAGGGCGTCGGCCAGGTCCAGTTCGGCGTCCCGGATGCTGACCTCCGTCTCCGGCGCCACCCCCTCCGGCTGCCGGATCTCGTCCGGCCACAGCAGCCCGTGCAGCGCGATGACGTCGCCGAGAACCCGCACCATGCCCAGCCGCTCGCGCCCGCGCAGCGCGAATTTCGCGATCGCGACCTTCTCGCTGCGCTTCAGGGCCTCGCGCAGCAGGGTGTACGGCTTCGCGGCCGGCACGCCGTTCGCCGCGATGTAGTACGCCGAGCTGACCTGGAGCGGATCGATCGACGCCTCGGGCACGAACCCCACGATCTCGATCGTCTTGGCCGTCGGCAGCGGGAGCCGGGCCAGGTCGTCGTCCGTGATCGGGATCATCGACCCGTCGGCGTCCTCGTACGCCTTCCCGATCTCGGCGGAGGTGACCTCCTCCTCGTCCAGTTCGCAGACCTTCCGGTAACGAATCCGGCCGCCGTCCGCCAAATGGATCTGCCGGAAGGAGATCGAGCGGCTCTCCGTCGCGTTCACCAGCTTGATCGGGATGTTCACGAGACCGAAGGAGATTGCGCCGTTCCATATGGATCTCACGGTAAATCCCTTACATCCGAATTTCGTGGGATTCTCATCGTATGACGCCCATCGCCGAGGTGGAGGGGCGGCGGATCGCCCTCAGCAATCTGGAGAAGGTCCTCTATCCGGCCACCGGCACCACCAAGGGCGAGGTCCTGCACTACTGCGCGACCTCGGCCGGCGCCCTGCTGACCCATCTGGCCAATCGCCCCGTCTCCTTCCTCCGCTACCCGGACGGCCCCGCCGGGCAGCGCTTCTTCACCAAGAACCCGCCGCCGGGCACCCCGTCCTGGGTGCGCAGGGCGACGGTGCCCCGTTCGGCGGACCAGGTCGCCGAGCAGGTGCTGGTGGAGGACCTCGCGACGCTGATGTGGGCGGCGAACCTGGTCGTGGAGTTCCACACCCCGCAGTGGCAGGTCGACAGTCCCGCCCGCGCCGACCGCATCGTCTTCGACCTGGACCCCGGCGAGCCCGCCACCGTGGTGGAGTGCTGCGCGGCGGCGCTCTGGCTGCGGGAACGGCTGGCGGCGGACAGGCTGAACGCGTACGCCAAGACGTCGGGCTCGAAGGGCCTGCACCTGCTCGTACCGCTGGAGCCGACCCCGTCGCGCGAGGTGTCCGCGTACGCCAAGTCGCTCGCCGTCGAGGCCGAGGCCGAACTGCCGCATCTGGTGGTCCACCGGATGGCCCGCGCTCTGCGCCCCGGCAAGGTCTTCGTCGACCACAGCCAGAATTCGGCGGCGAAGACGACGGCGGCGCCCTACACGCTGCGCGCCAGGACGGAACCGACCGTGTCCGCGCCGGTGTCCTGGGAAGAGGTCGGCAGTTGCGGGGCGCCGGAGGACCTGGTCTTCCGGATCGGCGACATCGCGGGGCGATTGGCACGGTACGGGGACCTCCTCGGCCCGCTCGTCAATCTCAACCGGGCGGGCCGCCTGCCGTGACCGCCGCTGTGGCGGGCGTGCACCATGGGGGTGCGCCGGTCATGAGCGCCATGAAGCGTCATGAGAAGAGAAGGAACCACGCATGATCATCTTCGGGACCAAGGGCTACATCTACCAACTGGCGATACTGACGCTCGTGTGCGGCCAGTGCGGCAACCCGTCCGCGCACACGCTGCGCAAGCGCGTCTCCAAGTTCACGCTGTTCTTCGTGCCGCTGTTCCCGTACTCGACGAAGCACTACACGCAGTGCACGTTCTGCGGCGTGGAGCACCAGGTGCCGAACGAGCAGGCCGAACAGCTCCTCGCACAGAGCGCGTCGCAGGCCCAGCAGGGCGTCGGCCAGCAGCACGGCGCCAACCCGTTCGCGCAGGGCGCGCAGGGCGGCCAGGGCGGTCAGGGCGGCGGGAACCCGTTCAGCCAGGGCGGCCAGGGACAGCAGCCGGGCCAGGGCGGTAACCCCTACCAGCGCTGAGGACGGCACGAGCGAGGGCGGCCGGTGCGGGGCACACAGAGTTACGGTTGCGGACAGAATGTGACGAATCTAGGGTAAATCGGGCGAGGGTCAAGCAGTCCACCGTCGACCCCTCGCCCCCTTCCCGACCTTCAGGAGTCACGCATGTCCCAGCGTTCCCCGCGCTCCTCCACCCCGCGCCTCCGGGGCTCCTTCGGCCCGTACGTCGCGGCCCTCGCCGTCGCCGCCGCGGCACTGACCGCCACGCCCGCGCTGGCGGCGGTGCCCGCCCCGCCGCCCCTCGGTTCCGGCAGCCACGCCGGCGGGCACGCCGACACCGACGCCGGCCGCCCCGGCAACGCCGGACCCGAGGCCGATGCCTCCACGAGGGGTTCGGGCGAGTACAAGGGCCGCGTCACCGCGAGGACCGGGCTCCTGCTGCGCGACCGGCCCAGCCGCGGCGGCCGGGTCATCGGCAGCGCCGAGTACGGCTCGATCGTGCACATCCTCTGCAAGACGCGGGGCGACGAGGTGAACGGGAACAACCGCTGGTACCTCCTCACGGACGGCAACTGGGCCTGGGGCTCGGCCGCGTACATCGAGAACATCGGCAAGGCGCCGCGCTGGTGCTGACCCACCGGGAGCCCGACATGCCTTATGTCTTTACATAAGCGGACATAAGGCATGTCGGGTTGCTACGTTGCGCTCCATGACCGCAACGACGGCGGACTCTCCCCCGCCCGAACTACGACTCCGCAAACGGGGCGGGGTCGAGCTCTCGCTCCTCGTGTGCGCCGTCCTCATCTCCGTCTCCGGTTACGTCGCCGTCGGCCTCGCCCACGACGACACCGCCCCGCCCGACGCCCTGCGGCACAGCGCGGGGCTGGGCCTGCTCGCGCTCGTCGCGCATCTCGCGGTCCGCCTCCGCGCCCCGTACGCGGATCCGCTGCTCCTCCCGATCGCGGTCCTGCTCAACGGCGTCGGGCTCGTGCTCCTGCACCGGCTGGACCTCGCCACCCCGGGCGAGCGGGACGCGCCCGCGCAGCTCATCTGGTCGACCCTCGGTGTCGCGCTGTTCATCGCCGTCGTCGCGCTCCTGCGCGACCACCGGGTGCTCCAGAGATACGCGTATCTGTCGGTGGTGGCCGCGCTGCTGCTGATGACCGTGCCGATCTTCTTCCCCGCCGTGAACGGCGCCAGGATCTGGATCCGGATCGACGAACTCTCCTTTCAGCCGGGCGAGTTCGCCAAGATCCTGCTCGCCGTCTTCTTCGCCGCCTATCTCGCGGCCAACCACAGCGCCCTCGCGTACACCGGCCGCCGGATCTGGCGGCTCCAGCTGCCCACCGGCCGGGTGCTCGGCCCGATCGTCGCGATCTGGCTGCTCAGCGTCCTCGTCCTGGTCCTGGAACGCGACCTCGGCACCTCGCTGCTCTTCTTCGGGCTCTTCGTGATCCTGCTGTACGTGGCGACCGGCCGCACCGGCTGGATCGCCGTGGGGCTGCTGCTGGCCGGGGTCGGCGCGTTCGCCGTCGGCTGGCTCGAACCGCACGTCCACAGCCGCGTGGAGGACTGGCTCAACCCGTTCGCCTCCATCGAGGCCGGCCAGGGTCCCGGCCAACTGGCCCAGTCCCTCTTCGCGTTCGCGGCGGGCGGCATGTTCGGCACGGGCCTGGGGCTCGGCCGGTCCGTCCTCATCGGCTTCGCCGCCAAGTCCGACTTCATCCTCGCGACAGCGGGCGAGGAGCTGGGGCTGATCGGGCTGACCGCGATCTTCCTGCTGTACGCGCTGCTCGTCGCGCGCGGGTACCGCACCGGGCTCGCGCTGCGCGACCCGTTCGGACGGCTGCTCGCGGTCGGTCTGGCGTCGATCGTGGCGCTCCAGGTGTTCGTGATCGCGGGCGGGGTGACGGGGCTGATCCCGCTCACGGGCATGGCGATGCCGTTCCTGGCGCAGGGAGGGTCGTCGGTCGTGACCAACTGGGTCATCGTGGCCCTGCTCATCCGGCTCAGCGACTCGGCGCGCAGACCGCGTCCGGAGACGGTGGAGACGGGCGTGATCGCGTCGGCGGTGATCGCGACGGGCTCTGCGGGGGGCGCGGGACCGGCGGGACCTGTCGGACGTGCGGGGCCGGCCGGACCCGCGGACGGGATGCCGGCCGGACCGGCGGCGGAGGGCGAGCGATGATCAGCCACATCCGCCTCGCCGCCGCGTTCTGCCTGCTGCTCCTCGTCGCCCTGCTCGTCAACGCGGCCCGGATCCAGGTCATCCAGGCCGGCTCCCTCGACAACAACCCCGCCAACCGCCGTAAGACCATCGACCGTTACGAGCAGCCACGCGGCGAGATCGTCGTCGAGGGCCGGCCCGTCACCGGCTCCAAGGACACCGGCCAGCAACTACGCTACGAACGCACTTACACCCAGGGCCCGTTGTACGCGCCGGTGACCGGTTTCTCCTCGCAGACGTACGGCACCACCCTGCTGGAGAGCGCCCGCGA
>NZ_JAAPBF010000359.1 GCF_022695985.1 Streptomyces sp. NP-1717
TCCCGGCGGTCCCCCGTCGCCGGGACCCGCCCACGGCGAGGATGGCGCAGGCCACGGATCGGTCTGCCGGTCGTGCTGATCCTGGTGGCGGTGGGGATCTGGTTCGCGCTCCCCCATCTGTCGGGGCTGTTCGGTGTCGCGAAGGAGGAGACGGGGAAGCCCGAGTCGGTACCGCCCGCCGAGTGCCGTGCCTCGGGCGCCGCGTCGGGTCATCCGGCGGGCGCGGCCGTCGACGGGTTCAACAACCGTTACTGGGCGCCGAAGGAGACCGGGGACGGTATCGGGGAGTTCCTGGAGTGCGACTTCGCGCAGCCGGTGAAGCTGACGAAGCTGATCGTGTTCTCGGGGACATCCGCACGCAAGGACGAATTCCTGACGCAGGCCCGCCCGGCCGGGATCACCGTGCTGCTGACCTCTCGGGACGGCGAGCGGACGACCCGTACGATCCGCCTGCGGGATCAGGCGGGCGAGCAGACCTTCGACCTGCGGGGCTCGGAGACCGTACGGGTCAGGTTCACCGTCAACTCGGCGTACGGCACCGGGAAGGACCGCCGGATCGCCGTGGCGGAGGTGGAGTTCTTCGGCCGCCGACCGTGAGGGGCCGGCCGGCCCCGGGCTCAGGTCGCCGGACGTCGTGACGTGCCCGCTCCCGGGGACCCGGGAGTGCTGCCCAGATCATCACTCGGGGAGGAAACCGAAGAAATGGGCAAATCATCTTGTATGCGCGAGGTGAGCTGCCCGGCAGACGAGAGATGAAGAGGAAAGGCGCGACATGACCACCACCGTTCCCGGCGGAACCCTCACCCCGGCGGAGGGTCTCACGATCAGCCGGATGGGCTACGGGGCCATGCAACTGGCGGGCCCCGGGGTCTTCGGCCCGCCGAAGGACCGTGACGAGGCCCTCGCCGTCCTGCGCGAGGCGGTCGCGCTCGGAGTCACTCACATCGACACCGGCGACTTCTACGGTCCCACCGTCGTCAACGAGCTGATCAAGGAAGCCCTGCACCCCTACCCCGCCGACCTGCGCATCGTCACCAAGGTCGGCGGCCGTCGCAGTGCGGACGGCGGCTGGTTCTCGTCGCTGGACCCCGCCGACCTGAGGGTCCAGGTCCAGGAGAACCTGCTCCATCTGGGTCTGGACACCCTTGATGTGGTCAACCTGCGCATGGACACCGAAGGCGCCTCCGACGACTCCGTCGCCGAGCAGTTCGGCGCCCTGGCCGAGCTGCGCGAGCAGGGCCTGATCCGCCACCTCGGGCTCAGCGGCGTCTCCGACGCCCAGCTCACCGAGGCGCGGTCCATCGCGCCCGTCGTCACCGTCCAGAACCTCTACAACCTCGCCAACCGGGCGGACGACGCCCTGGTGGACCGGTGCGCGGCGGAGAACATCGCCTTCGCCGCGTTCTTCCCCCTCGGCGGGTTCAGCCCGTTGCAGTCCGGGACCCTGACGTCGGTCGCCGCGCGCCTGGGCGCCTCACCGCAGCAGGTCGCGCTGGCCTGGCTGCTCCAGCGCTCGCCCACCACGGTCCTGATCCCGGGCACCTCTTCCGTCGGCCACCTGCGGGAGAACATCGCCGCGGCCGAGCTGCGCCTGCCGGCCGACGCGGTGGCCGAACTCGACGCCATCGGCCGACGCTAGGG
The DNA here is from genome assembly GCF_022695985.1 of Streptomyces sp. NP-1717. Lineage (GTDB taxonomy): Bacteria > Actinomycetota > Actinomycetes > Streptomycetales > Streptomycetaceae > Streptomyces. Next base: position 1,642 of record NZ_JAAPBF010000359.1, read on the forward strand.
CGTGTTTCGAAAGTCCCGCCCGGCCATCCCGCTTCACCCGTCCCAGCCGTCCCGGCCGTTCCGAAGGAGTACTCGCATGCCCAGAGCCGTCCGCTACGACCGCTACGGCGCGGTCGGAGTCCTGTACGTCGCCGATGTCGCCACACCCGCCCCGGCCGCCGACGAGGTCGTGGTCGAAGTGGTCGCCGCGGGACTCAACCCCGGCGAGATCGGGGTACGGGAGGGGCTGGCGCACTCCGTCTGGCCGGCCACCTTCCCCTCCGGTCAGGGCAGTGACTTCGCGGGCCACGTCGTCGCCGTGGGCAGCGCCGTGTCCACGGCTCCGATCGGCACACCGGTGATCGGGTTCACCAACCGGCGTGCGGCGCAGGCCGATTACGTCGCCGTGCCCGCCGACCAGGTGACGCCCAAGCCCGCGGCCGTCGGCTGGGACGTGGCGGGGTCCCTGTTCGTGGCGGGCACCACCGCCTATGCGGCCGTCCGGGCGGTCGGGGCCGAGCCAGGTGAGACCGTTGCGATCAGCGCCGCAGCGGGCGGGGTGGGCTCCCTGGCCGTCCAACTGCTCCGGCGTCAGGATGTGCGGGTCCTCGCCGTCGCGGGCGAGGCCAATCACGACTGGCTCGCCTCCCTCGGCGCGGTGCCGATCGCGTACGGCGAGGGTGCCGAGGGCCTGGCGGATGTCGAGGAGCAGCTCCGTGGCGCGGCGCCCGGTGGGGTGGACGCGTTCATCGACGCGTACGGGGGCGGCTACGTCGAACTCGCCCTGCGGCTGGGCGTCGCCCCCGTACGGATCAACACCCTCATCGACTTCCCCGCCGCGAAGAAGTTCGGCACCAAGAGCGACGGGAACATGACCGCGGCCCGCTCGGACGTGCTGGCCGAGCTGGCGGCGTTGATCGCGGAGGGTGAGCTCAGCGCCGCCGTCAGCGCCACGTACCCCATCGAGCGGGTCCAGGAGGCGTACACGGCGCTCGCCGGGCCGCACAGCCGGGGGAAGATCGTCCTGCGGATGCGCTGACCGGCCTCCGTCGCCGCCCGGGTCGGGCTCCAACACCGCCGCCAGCGCGCGGTGTTGGTACGTTCCTGGTACAACTCTCGCGGGCCGCCGGACGTCCGCGTGTGGCAAAGTCGTGCCGTGGATGAGCTGCGACCCCAAGATCCCGCGCGAATAGGCGTGTGGCAGATTCTCGCCCGGCTCGGCGCGGGCGGCATGGGCCAGGTGTATCTCGGCCGTTCGCCGGGCGGCCGGCTGGTGGCGGTGAAGGTGATCCGCGACGAGATCAGTGACCATCCGGAGTCACTGGCCAGGTTCCGGCGGGAAGCCGCGACCATGGAAACCGTACGCAGCCCCTACACCGCCCAGTTGATCGAGGCGTCGCTCGACGCCTCCCCGTACTGGCTGGCCACCGAGTACGTGCCGGGACCCACACTGCGCGACGCCGTGCTCGCGAGCGGTCCCTTCCCGCCCGAGAGCGCGCTGGGGCTGTTCGCCGCGCTCGCCGAGGGGCTGGCCACCGTCCATGTCCACGGGGTCACGCACCGGGACCTCAAACCGCAGAACGTCATCCTCGCGCCACAGGGACCGCAGCTGATCGACTTCGGCATCGCCCGGGGACTTGAGCGGACGATCCTCACCCAGGCCGGAATGGCACCGGGAACACCCGGATACGCCGCGCCCGAGGTACTCCTGCGCAACGAGGTCGGCCCGGCGGCGGACGTCTTCGCGCTGGGCGCGACGATCGCGTACGCCGCGACCGGGCGGCCTCCGTACGGCGCCGGGGAGGCGTCTGCGGTGAGCTACCGGACCGTTCACGAGGACATCGACCTGACGGGCGTGCGCGACGATCTGGCCGGGCTCGTCCGGCGGTGCGTCGCCAAGGACCCCGCCGATCGGCCCGAGTTGGCCGCGGTGATCACCGGATGCGCGGTGGACTCCGCGCTGGCGGCGGACGCGCACTACCGGTCGGTGGCCCGCGACGCCGAAGCCGTACCGGACCACGTCGTATCGGCTGCGGAGTCCGAGCCCGGAGCCGCCCCTGCCACGCGGCCGGCCGAGCCCGCACGCTGGGGATACGACGGGACCACCCCGTACGCCGCGCCCGACCCCCGGCCGACGCCCGCCACCCGGCCGGGACGGCGCAAGGGCTGGCTCGCGGTGTGCGCGCTGGGGCTCGTCGTGCCGCTGGCGCTCTGGCTGCTTCCCGGACAGAACGACGACGGCAAGGACTCCGAGGCGGGCACCTCCGGAGCCACCACGTCCGGGCCGAGCGCCGACAACGGGACGAAGGACGGCGCCAAGGACGGTACGGAGAACGAGGCGAAGGACGACACGCCGCAGGGCCCACCGGATTACATCGTGAACGACCGTGACTCGCAGGACCGTTGGACCCTGTCGGACGATTCGGTCCAGGCGTCCCAGGGCATCGGCTTCTGCGACCTGGGCAGTCTCGCCGACGCCTCACCGCCCAGGGACTTGCAGTCCTCCGTCTCGCACACCACCGGCTCGGGCACCGCCTCGGTGGCCTTCCGCCCCAAGGACGCGGGGAAGGGAAAGCGCCCCGCGCCGTACTACGTGTCCGTCGGAGTACGCCCGCCGCACGAGACCGACCGCACCACCGGGCGCCCCCTCAAGTCGACGGGGAAGGGCATCGGCTTCACCACCGAACCTGTCGACCTCTACTCCAAGTGGTCCTCGGGCGGCACCATCAAGTTCCGGTACCCCGAAGACTTCCAGGCCCACTTCGGCAAGCGGACGGTCGACGCGATCCCGGTGAGTGACGATCCGGGCGACTGGACCGTGGTGCTCTACCACGTCGAGGGCGGACCCACGAAGTACACGTCCATCGTCTGCAACGGCTTCCACGCGTAACTGTCACGTTCGCGCGCCCGCCGGTGTCCGGTATCCCTTCTCGATGTCCCGTGACACCTCGCG
>NZ_JAAPBF010000036.1 GCF_022695985.1 Streptomyces sp. NP-1717
GCCCGCGTACTCGTCCAGGGCGACGAGCCGCCGCCCGCCGCGAGCACGGCCCGCTCACACCCACGCCGATCATCCTGCGCCGGCGCGAACTCGGCGGATCGCTCGCCCGGTTCGCCCAGGCCAGGACGCTGGCGGTGGCCGAGGGCACCGGCTACGCCGACGTGCTGCGCGCGGCGAACGCCGTCGTGGCCGCGCATCCGGTACTCCGACTGCGGCTGCGCGTCGAGCACGGCGTATGGGCACTGCGCACCGAACCCGCCCGCGAGATCACCGTCGTCCGGCCTGACACCACCGACGCCACGACGGCGGCGGACGAGGCCGCAGGACGGCTCGACCCGGAGGCCGGGGACGTCATCGCGTTCTCCTGGCTGGAGTCGAGCCGCACCCTGGTCGTCACCGTCCACCACCTCGCCGTCGACTCGGTGTCCTGGCTGATCCTCCTCGACGACCTGGCCACCGCCCTGAGCGGAACGGCCCTGGCACCCCCGACCACCTCCTACGCCGAGTACGCCGAAGCACTCGCGTCGGGCTCCGCCCGGGCCCTCGACAGCCTCGGCCACTGGATCACCACGCTCCAGGCGCCCGCGCTGCTGACCGGGGCCGATACGCCGCGTGAGACACCGCGCGAGACCACCGTCGTCCTCGCGCCAGGCCCGAGCGACCTCGTGACACGTACCGCACCGGCCGCGCTCGGCGTGGGTCCGACCGAACTGCTCTGCGGCGCCCTGCGCACCGCCCTGACACACATCCAGCCCACGCCCACCGATCTCGCGATCGAACTGGAGCGGCACGGCCGCGTCCCCGCCCTCGACCACCACGACTACAGCCGTACGGTCGGCTGGTTCACCTCCATCGCACCCGTACGGCTCACCGCGCACACCGACCCGGTCGCCGCCGCCCGCGAGGTCGCCGAACGCCAGCCCGACGAGTGCGGACACGTCGCCTACGGCCAACTCCGCTACCTCGACCCGCAGACGGCCCCGCTGCTGAACGCCCGCCCGCAGGTGCTGTTCAACTACCTCGGCCGGGGCGGCGAATCACGGGCGCTCCACCTCACCGGCGTCGACGAGGGCGCCCCGTACGCCGTCGAGGTCAACGCGTGGACCGACGACACCACCGGAAGCCTGCACGCCGCCTTCACCCTCGCCGAAGGCGTCCCCGACGAGATCACCGAGCACTGGCTGCGCGCGCTGGAACACCTCGCGGACGCCTCCGCGACGGCCGAGCGCACGGCGCCCGTCACTCCGCTCCAGCGGGGACTGTTCTTCCAGGCCCAACTGGCGGGCCGGGCCGGACACTACGTCGCCCAGAGCTACTTCACCTTCGACCGGCGGCTGGACACCGACGCGCTGGCCGAGGCGATGGCGTACGTGATCGCGCGGCACCCGGTCGTCGGCGCCGGCTTCACCACCGACGACGACGGGAACCCGGTCCAGAGCCTCGGAGCGGGCCGGCGGGTCGGCGTACGCACCGTCCCGCTGTCGACCGAAGCGGAGATCGACGCGCTGCGCGAAGCCGACCGCGACACGGGATTCGACCCGGCCGAGCCACCGCTGATCCGGCTGACCGTGATCCGGCTGCCCGACGACCGGGACGGTCTGCTGCTCAGCTACCACCTGCTCCTGTGGGACGGCTGGTCACGCGAGATCCTGCTGCGGGACCTGTTCGACGCCTACCGGTCCGTCCTCGCGGGTGAGCCACTGGACGCGACCCCGGCCACACCCGGCTTCGAGGAGTACGCCCGGACACTCGCCGCCAAGGACCCCGCCGTATCGGAACGGTTCTGGGCCGGGCACCTGGCCGGCCTCCCCGGCCCGACGCTGCTCGCCGGTCCCGAGCCGGCCTTCTCCGACGACCTGCCACGCGCGCTCACGCACACGGTCTCCGCCGGACTCTCCGAGCGGCTGCGGGAATCGGCCAAGGCGCACGGCGTCACGCTCAACACGGTGCTCACCGGCGCGTTCGGTCTGCTCCTCGGCGCGCACACGGGACGGAGCGACGCCGTGTTCGGCGTGACCGTCTCGGGCCGGGAGGGCGAAGGGCTGTCCGACATCGTCGGCGTCCTGCTCAACACCGTGCCCATGTGGACACGGGCACGGGCGGACGACACGGTCGGCGCGTACCTCTCGGCCGTACAGGCGGCCCGGGTCGAGGCGATGGACCACGAGCATCTGGGACTCGGCGAGATCCAGCGCGCCAGCGGGCACGACACCCTCTTCGACAACCTGTTCGTGCTCCAGAACTTCCTGGACATGGACGCCTTCGCCGAGATGAACGCCAGACACGGCATCGAGTCGGTACGGGCCGACGACTCCACGCACTACCCCTTCACCTGGGTCGTCACGCCCGGCGACCGGCTCACCGTCAAGCTGGAGCACCGCGACGGCGACACCGGGAACGCCCGCCGGCTCCTGGACGACTACCTGCGCGTGCTCGACGACCTGGCCCGCTCGACCGGGCCGGTCGGCGCGCTGCGTGGGCTCGCCTCGGCCCCCGAGCCCGCCGGGCGTACGGACGTCGGCACCGACACCGTGGTCGACCGGTTCGACCGGGCGGCGGACAGTGCTCCGGAGCGGGTCGCGCTCGTCGCCGACGGCGCGACCATGACCTTCGCCCAGCTCCGCGACCGCAGCCGCGCGGTGGCGGGAGCGCTCGCCGGGCGGGGCATCGGCCCCGAGACGAACGTGGCGCTCGCGATCCCGCGTTCGCTCGACTCGATCGTGGCGCTGTTCGCCGTGCTGCGCGTCGGCGCCGCCTATGTGCCACTGGAGCTGGACCACCCGGACGAGCGGATCGCCGCGATCGTCGCGGACGCCCGCCCGGACGTGACCCTCACCGTCAGCGCCGTGTCCCCCCGGCTGACCGGCGAACTGATCGAACTGGACCTGCCGCTGCCTGACGCGGCGCCGTACCGGACATTCGCGCCGGACGACCCGGACCGGCTGCGGCACCCCGCGTACACCATCTACACCTCCGGCTCGACCGGGAAGCCCAAGGGCGTGGTGACCGAATACGCCGGCCTCACCAATATGCTGATCAACCATCAGCGCCGGATTTTCGAACCGGTCCTGGCCGAGCACGGCCACCGGACCTTCCGCATCGCGCACACGGTGTCGTTCGCCTTCGACATGTCGTGGGAGGAACTGCTCTGGCTCGCCGACGGCCACGAGGTGCACATCTGCGACGAGGAACTGCGCCGTGACGCCCCCCGTCTGGTCGAGTACTGCCTGGAGCACGGGATCGACGTCATCAACGTGACCCCCACCTACGCCCAGCAACTGGTGGCCGAGGGCCTGCTCGACAACCCCGAACGGCGCCCGGCGCTGGTGCTGTTGGGCGGCGAGGCCGTCACGCCGTCGCTGTGGCGGCGGCTCGCGGAGACGGACGGGACGGTCGGCTACAACCTCTACGGACCCACCGAATACACCATCAACACCCTCGGCGTCGGCACTTTCGAATGCCAGGACCCGGTGGTGGGCGTGGCGATCGACAACACCGAGGTGTACGTGCTGGATCCATGGCTGCGGCCCCTGCCGGACGGAGTGCCGGGCGAGTTGTACGTGTCAGGCATCGGCATCGCCCGCGGCTACCTCGGTCAGCCCGCCCAGACCGCGCACCGCTTCGTGGCCTGCCCGTTCGGCGCACCCGGTGAGCGCATGTACCGCACCGGGGACCTGGTCCTGCGGCGGCCCGACGGGAACCTGGCGTATCTCGGCCGCACCGACCAGCAGGTCAAGATCCGGGGGCACCGGGTCGAACTGGGCGAGGTCGAGGCCGCGTTCGCGGCGCACCCGGCGGTGCGCTTCGCCGCCGCCGTCGCCCAGCCCGACCCCCAGGTCGACGGCGCGTACCGGCTGGCCGCCTATCTCGTACTGGACGGCGCCGAGTTGGCGGCGGTCGCCGCCGAAGTGGGAGCCGCGCTGCCGGACTTCCTGCGCCCCACCCACTACGCCCGGGTCGACGGCATCCCGCTGACGGTGAACGGGAAGGCTGACACCAAGGCGCTGCCCGAGGCGAAGCCGCTCGGCGCCCTGACCACAGCGGGGGAGCGCGGCCCGGAGACCGGGACCGAGACCACGGTGTGCGAGTTCTTCGCCGAGGCACTGGACCTGGACGACGACGAGGTGAGCGCGGTGAGCGACTTCGTGTCCCTCGGAGGGCACTCCATGCTGGCGGTGCGGCTGACCGGGCTGCTCCGCCGCGAGTACGGACCCGTGGTCACGATCCGTGATCTGCTGACCCTGCGAACCCCGGAAGCGATTGCCCGCCACCTTGAAGACAACTCCTGACACCCAGCGGCCCCGCCCCGGGGCCGACATCCTGCGCACCGCGCTGCGCCGCAACGTCGGTGCCATGACCACCGGCACCCTCCTGATGGGGCTGTACCAGGCGGGGGAGACCGCCTTCCCCATCGCGCTCGGCCTGATCGTCGAGCACACCATGCAGGACCGGAGCCTCGGCGCGCTCGGCCTGTCGATCGGCGCGCTGGCCGTGATCATCACGACCGTGTCGCTGTCGTGGCGGTTCGGGATGCGCACCCTGCAGAAGGCCAACACGACCGAGGCGCACCGCTGGCGGGTGCGCGTGGCGGCCTGCGGGCTCCAGCCGGTCGCCAGGGACGTCGACCTGAAGTCCGGCGAGGTGCTGACCATCGCCACCGAGGACGCCGACCAGACCGCCGACATCATCGAGGTCGTGCCGCTGCTGATCAGCTCGCTGGTCGCGGTGCTCGTCGCGGCCGTCGCGCTGGGCCTGGCCGACATCCGGCTCGGCCTGCTGGTGATCGCGGGAACCGTCGCGATCCTGTCGATCCTGGCCGTGATGTCCAAGCGGATCGGCGCGAGCACCCGTGAACAGCAGGCACGGGTGGCGCGGGCGGGCGCGAAGGTCGCCGACCTGATCACCGGCCTGCGCCCGCTGCACGGCTTCGGCGGCAACCAGGCGGCGTTCCTCTCCTACCGGAGGGTCAGCTCGGACGCGAGGCGTCAGTCGATCACCGTCGCCAAGGTGAACGGGGTGTACGCGGGCACCGCGCTGGCCCTCAACGCGGTACTCGCCGCGGCGGTCACCCTTATGGCCGGCTGGCTGGCGTTCGGCGGCCGGATCTCCATCGGCGAACTCGTCATGGCCGTGGGGCTCGCGCAGTTCATCATCGAACCGCTGAAGCTCTTCTCGGAGATGCCGAAGTACGTGATGATCGCGCGCGCGTCGGCCGAGCGGATGGCGCTGGTGCTGTCCGCGCCGCCGGTGACGACCCCGGGGACGGAGCGCCCGGCCCCGGGCGGGGACCTCGAAGTGGACTGCGTACGGTACGGGACCCTGCGGCAGCTCAAGTTCCGGGTGCCGGCCGGCGAGTTCGTGGCGGTCGCCGTCTACCAGCCGCGCGCGGCGGCCGACCTCGCGTCGATCCTGGCCCTCAACGTCCCCCCGGACGCCTACGAGGGCACGGTGCGGGTCGGCGGGCGGGCGATCACGGATCTGTCGGTCGAGGCGGTCCGCGAACACCTGCTGGTGAACCCGTACGACGCGGAGATCTTCGCGGGCACCCTGCGCACGAACATCGACCCGTCGGGCACCGGCAGGCTGATCCCCGAAGCGGTCGAGGCGTCGATGCTGACCGACGTCGTCGCTCTGCACCGCGACGGACTCGACTACGGCGTCCGCGACCGCGGCGCGAACCTCTCCGGGGGCCAGCGCCAACGGCTGTCCCTGGCACGGGCGTTGGCCGCCGACAGCGACGTCCTGGTCCTGCACGACCCGACGACGGCCGTCGACGCGGTCACCGAACAGCTCATCGCGCGCAATGTCGCGAAGCTGCGCCGGGGCCGTACCACCGTCGTGATCACCAGCAGTCCGGCGCTCCTGGACGCCGCCGACCGCGTGCTCGTCCTGGACGACGGAGTCATCACCGCCGAGGACACCCACCGCAACCTGCTGGCCACGGACGAGGAGTACTGCCTGGCGGTGACCCGGTGAGCCAGTGACCAGTTGACCGGGTGAGCCGGTGACGTACGCGTGTGCCGGGCACGTCGCGTACGTCACCGGACCGGACACCGGCTCAGCCGAGTGCCCAGGCGACATCCCTGAGCAGGGCCTGCCGCCATCCCACCCGGTCGTGTCCCGACGGCGACCGCGAGACCCGCACCGTCGCACCGGCCTCCCGGGTGAGGGCCTCGACCGTCTCGCAGTGGGGCAGCATCCGCGTCTCGTGCTCCCCCACGTCGAACGCGATCCGCAGCCCGGACAGGCCGGGGCGCTCCCGCAGGCGCGCGGCGACGGTGCCACCGGCCGGGCCGCCCAGCGGGTCCGCCAGGGCCGTGGCACCGGGCGTCCACCAGAAGGACGCCGACTGGCAGGCGACGCGGGACACCAGGTCCGGGAACTCCAGCGCCGCGTACAGGGCGCTCAGCCCGCCGAGGCTCTGCCCGGCGACCACCAGGCGGCCGGGGTCGGCCGGCACCCCGGACTCCGCCACCAGCGGCAGCAGTTCGTCCCGGACGGCCTCCCACAGCTCCGGCCCGCATCCGAACTCGGCCTCCCTGTCCTTGGCCGGCAGGAAGACGAGCGTGACGGGAGGCATCTCCCCGGCGGCGACCGCCGAGTCGAACGCGGTCATGGCCGGGTGCAGATACAGCCAGTCGTCCCCGTCGAGGAGCAGGACCACCGGTCCGCCGCCGCCCGCCGGGTGGACGCGCACGGTCCGCCGTCCGCCGAGCCGCCCGCTGTTCCAGCGCAGCCGGGTGCCGGGGAGCGGGAGTACGACGTCGCCGCCGGCGCCGAAGGCCGGCCAGTGCGGCTGCGCCGGGAGGTCCGGTGTCCCGGCGACGGACCGGTCAGCGCCGGTACCCGCCGGGTTCAACGGGTCGGCCAACGCCGAGTCCCCCGCGAGGAGTTGGTAGGTCACCCGCAGCCGCGCGGGCATGGGCACCTCGGCGTACCAGCAGTCCGTGTCGCGCCACCGGCGCAGGGGAACCGGCTCCGACCAGCTCTCGAAGACGATGCTCGCCGGAGATCCGCGCCACAGGAACAAGGCCCGCCGGGCACCGTCTTCGCCGGCAGGTGTCCACGCGGGCGTCCGCGCAGCCGCCCAGAACTCGTCGCTGCCGGGCCTGCCGGGCAGTCCGAAAGCGGCGAAGTCTCTCTCCTCGTCGGCCGCGGGGCGCATGACGTCTCCTTGTGAGAGGGAAAGGGAGACGTTAGGCTCCCCTTTGATTAGGCGAGCCTAACCTAACGTTAGTCTCTCCTTCTGTTGGCCCTGGGAGGAACTGACACATGAGCACCAACCCCTTCGACGACCCCGAAGGCCGTTTCCTGGTCCTGGAGAACCACGAGGGACAGCACTCGCTCTGGCCGTCTTTCGCCGAGGTGCCCGGAGGGTGGGCCATCGTCCTGGACGAGAACACCCGCGACGTGTGCCTCGACTTCATCGAGACCCACTGGACCGATCTGCGTCCCCGGTCCCTCGCGGCGTCCACGGACGGCTGACCTCCCCCGAGACCGGCAGGCCACTGATGCTCCGCACCAGACTGACGAACGCCCGCTTCCTCACGATGGATCCGGACCACCCCGTCGCCCACGACCTGGGTATCTGGCGGGGCCGGATCGTGGGTCTGGACGAGGCCGTGACCTCCTTGCCGGCACACGAGGTGATCGACCTCCGGGGCGCAACCGTGCTGCCCGGATTCATCGACTCCCATGTGCACCTGGCCTGGACGGGCCTCAAGGCGAACACCCCGAGCATCACCGGCCTCACGCGGATCGACGACGTACTCGCCGCCGTGGCGCGGGCCGCCGCCCGACCGGGCCCGCCCGGCGGGTGGGTGAGCGTCGCCGGATACGACCAGCGAGCCCTGGGCCGTCATCTGACCGCCGCCGAACTGGACCAGGTCAGCCACGGCCGGAAGGTGTACCTGCTGCACGACTCCGGGCACGGCTGCGTCGTCAACTCCGCGGTCCTCGACCTGCTTCCCGCGGATCTCCCGCACGAGAACGGCTTCCTCGCCGAGGGCGCCATGGGCGCCGCCCGCGCCCTGCGTCTGCCCCACTCCCAGCGGGAGTTGGCCGACGCGATCGGGCGCGCCGCCCGGGCCTGTCTGTCCGAGGGCGTCACCGCCTGCGCCGAGGCGGGCATCGGCGGCACGCTCTTCGGCCACAGCCCCGTCGAGCTGGGTGCCTATCAACTCGCCCGTGAGGAGGGCCTGTTGCCGATACGGGTCCAGCTCATGGTGGCCGCGGACCGGCTGCGCCCGGCCGCCGCGCACGAGAGCGACGGCATTCCCCGGGCCCTCGACCTCGGCCTGCGCACCGGGTTCGGCGACGACCGCCTCTCCGTGGGCGCGCTGAAGGTCTACACGGACGGCGGGATGATGGCCCGGACCGCCGCGCTCAGCGCCCCGTACGAAGGGCTCGACCACACAGGCCAGTTGCAGGACGAGCCGGGCGCCATCGCCGACACGATCGTGGACGGCCATCTCGCCGGATGGCAGCTCGCCGTCCACGCCATCGGCGACCGCGCGGCCGATCTCGCCCTGGGCGCTCTGGAGCGGGCGCAGCGCCTGCGTCCGCGCCCGGGCGCCCGGCACCGTATCGAACACGCCGGACTGATCCGCCCCGACCAGCTCCCGGTCCTCGCGCGGCTCGGCGTCAGCGCCGTCGTCCAGCCCAATTTCCTGCGCTACTTCGGCGACGACTACGCGGACGTCATGGGTGAGGCGCGGGCTCCCTGGCTCTACCGCGGCAGAGCGTTCCTGGACCACGGCATCCCTCTCGTCGGCAGCTCCGACCGGCCCGTCACGGACGGATCCCCGCTGCGGGCCGTCCAGTTCATGGTCGAACGCGCCTCCGGATCCGGCCGGGCGATCGGCCCGGACGAGGGCATCACCGTCGACGAGGCCCTGCGCGCCTACACGGTCGCCGGCGCCTACGCCTGCCACTGGGAGGACGACCTGGGCAGCCTCACCCCGGGCAAGCTGGCCGATCTGGTCGTGCTCGGGGACGATCCACGGCGGGTCGGCACGTCGCGCATCGGGGACATCGAGGTGGTGGCGACGTTCGTCGACGGTGCCGAGACGGAGAAGACGGCACCGGACTCGCCCTTCCGGCGCTGACCTTCCAGCACTGGGCTGACCCTCCGGTACTGGACTGATAAGTAAGGTAAGGCTAACCTTATTTCGTTTGTTCGTCGGAGTGACACGGCGACCAGCCGTTCTCCGAACGTGGAACCGAGGAAGGAAAGCCTTGATCACGGCTACGCCGCCCCCCGCCCCGCTGTCGCAGGCGCCGCACACGCTCCTCGCACCGACGCCCTCCATGACGACCTCCGTGCGCCCCGCCCGGCGACAGGAGGCCGCCGCACTCGCCGAACTGTCCCAACCCTTCGTGTGCTCCGGGGCGTTGCGGGAGCGGCCCGCCTCGCTGTACGCCGCCCGGGCCGTTGACTTCCTCGTGGCCCAGGGTCCCGGAGGCCGTCTCGACGGCTGTGTGGGCCTGCGCGTGCACCCGGCCGGCCCGGGGGAGGGGCGCGGCCCCGTCGGCGTTCTGTACAACTTCTGTGTGGCCGGGCAGAGGCAGGGGCACGGCGTGGGGGCCGGGCTCCTGCGCGCCGTACTGTCGGTGGCCCGGGCGCAGTCGCTCGGTGCGCTGTTCACGGCGACGACCGGCGGGGGCGGCCTGTTCCTCCGATACGGTTTCGCGCCCACGACCGTGCGCCTGGCGCCCCAGTCCTGGGTGGCGTCCCTGGATCCCCGGCGCGGGGCGCGGATCCTCGCGAGGGTCCTGTGACCGTCGGCCCGCACGGGCGACCGGGCGCTCCCGTCGCCGCCGCGGAGCGGGTCTGACGGCCGTACCGGCAGCCGGCTTCCCGGCCCGTGGGCCGAACCGCCCGGCCCACGGGCCGGGCGGATTCGGTGGGTTCGGTGGGTTCGGCGCTCAGACGGCGCTCGGCCGGCGGTCCGGGCTGTTGCCGGGAACCACGGTGGTGCCGGGGCTGATCTCGTCGAGGACACCTCGCAGCACCGCGTGCGGCACCCGGCCGTCGAGTACGTGGGCGCGGCGCACTCCGCCGCGTACGGCCCGCAGACAGCCCTCCATCTTCGGCAGCATCCCGCTCGCCAGCCCCGGCAGCAGCCCGTCCAGCGCGTCGGCCGTCAGGCGTTCGATCACCTCGGTGCTGTGCGGCCAGTCCGCGTACAGCCCCTCCACGTCGGTGAGTACGACGAGCCGTTCGGCGCCGAGGGCCACGGCGAGGGCCGACGCCGCGAGATCGGCGTTGACGTTGTAGACCTGTCCGCCCTCGCCGCGCGCCACGGGGGAGACCACCGGGATATGGCCCTGGTCGAGCAGCGTGCGGACCATGTCCGGGTTCACTTCCACGATGTCGCCCACGAGGCCGATGTCGACCTGTCGGCTGTCCACCCAGGCGGAGCGCCGTACGGCCGTCAGCGTGTGCGCGTCCTCGCCCGTCATGCCCACGGCGAAGGGTCCGTGGGCGTTGATGTGGCCGACCAGCTCCCGCTGGACCCGGCCGCTCAGCACCATACGGACGACTTCCATGGTCTCCGGTGTGGTCACCCGCAGACCTGCCTCGAACCGGGTCTCCAGGCCGAGCCGGTCGAGCATCGCGCTGATCTGCGGTCCGCCCCCGTGCACGACGACCGGGCGCAGGCCCGCGTGCCACAACTCCACGATGTCCCGGGCGAATGTCCGCCGCAGCGCCGAATCCACCATGGCGTTGCCGCCGAACTTGACGACGACGGTGCCGCCCCGCCCGGTCGTCGCGGTCCGTTCGGTCATGGTCCCCGTCTCTCGTGGTGTCCGCGTGTCCGGAGACCGGCCACCACGTCGACGACGAGCCCGCGACGCCTTGTTAGCTTAGCCTAACCTAAATGGATATGAACTCGCCCTGGAGGTCGTCCGGTTCAGGGTTTGCGGGCGATTCCCGCGTAGCAGGCGGCTTCCGCGTCGGTGACGTTCTCGGCCTGGTCCTCCTCGGCCGGGCGCCAGCGCTGGGTGGGGACCACGCCGGGGTCGAGCAGTTCCCAGCCGTCGAAGAAACGGACCGTCTCGGCGTGGGGGCGCGCCTGGCCGGGAGTGCCTGCGGCGCGGTAGGCGCCGGTGAGCCGGGCGATTCCCTCGGGATCGAAGTCGGGGGTGACATGGGTGATGGTGAGGGTGCTGCCCGAGGGGAGCGCCGCCTTGAGGTGTTCGACGATGCCGTGCGCGCCGCCTTCCACCCGGTCGTCGGTGACGAAGTGGAGCAGTGCGTTGAGGCTCAGCGCGATGGGCCGGGTGAAGTCGAGCGTGTCCGCTATTTCCGGTGTCGCGAGGAGCGCGGCCGGGTCCGTGACGTCGGCGTGCGCGTACGACGTGTGGCCCTCGGAGTGGCTGTGCAGCAGCGCCCGGGCGTGGGCGAGGACGATCGGGTCGTTGTCCGTGTAGACCACGCGCGCGGCGGGGGTGACCTCCTGGGCGACCTCATGGAGGTTGGGGGAGGTGGGGATGCCGGTGCCGATGTCGAAGAACTGGGTCATGCCCTCCTCGGCGAGGAACCGCGTCGCGCGTCGCATGAAGCGCCGGTTGATGCGCGCGGTGGCCAGGATGGACGGGAACGCGGCCAGCGCTCTGCCGGCCGCTTCCCGGTCGGCGGGGAAGTTCGTGGTGCCGCCGAGGTAGTAGTCGTACATACGAGCCGAGTGCGCCTGATCCAGTTTCAGGTCCACCGCGCTGTGCTCCGCCATGCCTCGCCCCCAGGAGAATTGTTCGCTGTCCGGGCGGCCGGGTACGCGCCGCACCGACGCCCCCTCCGCCATCGCGGTTCACTTCCCGCCGTCCGCACGCGACAACCGTGGGAGCCAGGATCGTTCCGCCGGGGCCCGTGGCGGCCTGTTCGGACGAACGGGGAACGCGTTTCCGAAACCGCCACCCGAACGTCTAAGTAGTCATACTATTACCGTCGGCGAAGACAATTGATCGAAGGTTTGCACAAGAAGCCCGTTCATCCGGTTGGCTGTCGAGTGAGACATCACGTCTCCACCGACCCCTCCGCCGTGGAGCGGCGCGGTGCCCCACACCCTCCAAGGACATGCGTGGAACTCGATCGGGAAGCCCGGGCGGTTGACGCGACCGTCGCCCGGATCTTCACCGGCCGCACCGGCACCCCCACGAGGCGCCCCCCGGCGACCGGAGTACGCGCCGGGGCGTGCCACCCCCACAGTCCGCAGTACGCCCCCCACACACCGTCGGGCGCTGCCCCGACACCGGACGCGCCGACCACCACGTCCGAGAGCGGAAGATGATGGCCGCACCTACCCCCAAGACGTGGCGTGCCAACGCCCCCGGCCCCGGAGACGCCCCCGTCGAAGACGCAGGGCAGGAAAGGCTGGTCCTGACCTTCGACGCCTTCCACGACTACCACCGCGAGTTATGGATGCGCTACGCCCACACCCAGGTCGGCGGGCGCCCGGCGGCCGAGACCGTCGTGGACACCGCCTGCGCACGCCTGAAACGCGACTGGAAACACGCCCTGGCCCAGGAATCGGTGCCCCGGTACGCCTGGTCGCTGCTGAAGGAAGAGACCCGTCGATGGCTCGACGAACGCGGACTCCAACCGCTCCTCGTCGGCACCGCCGCCTTCCACGCGGCCATCACGAAACTCCTCCGGCACGGCACCCGTGACGAGTTCACCGTCCTGGAAGGCGAACTCGGCCTGTACGGCGCCATCGCGGGCCTGCCCGAGCGTCAGTACGACGTCATCGTCCTGCGGTTCGTCCTCGGCGAGGACGAGGAGAACGTCGCGGAGTACCTCGGCATCGAACTCGCCACCGTCCGCTCCCAGGTGCGGCACGCCCGCCGCCGCCTGGCACGCGGGCTCGACATGGCCATCGAACCGACCGAGACGGAAGGGTAGACGTGCGCACCAACGACCACGCCTCCATCAGCGACCTGCTGGACCAGGCAGAGGTCCTCGTCGACACCTACACCGACTACGACACCGAAGCCGCCCGGCAGCGCGTCGACGCCGAGGCCGCCCGCGTACAGACGGACTCCGCCACCGGCGCGCCGCGCACTCCCGCCGCGCACGAGCAGGCGGCTCGCGATCTCGACCTGGCGGTCGCCCTCATCGTCGACACCCCACAGGCGGCAACGGCCCTGGCACGGCTGGCCGATGACGACCGGCCGGACCCCGAGGGGGCGGTCGTCTTCGGCGCGCTGCTCCACCTGGCGCGTGATCACGACGCGGCCCAGTTCTGGTGGCAGTTCGCCGCGGGCGGCGGCAACCGCACGGCCGCCTTCTGTCTCTACCTCGCCCACGGGCGGCGTGCCGAGTTCAGCGACGCCCGGCACTGGCGTGCGGAGGCCCGCAGGCTGACCGCCCCGGAGAGCGCGCCACCGGCCCCGGCCGCCCGTCCGCTGCTGCCGGAGAGCATCCGCCACCAACTGCTGACCCAGTGCCGCTCCGGCAGCCGCCCCACGCTTCCGGCCCGACTGGAAGCGGTCATCAACCGCCTCCCCGTCGACCCGGACCACGACTTCGGCACGATCCCGCGCCCCGTTCCCACCCTCACGCGCGACCTGCCCCACAGCCACCAAGCCGCCCCGTGC
The DNA here is from genome assembly GCF_022695985.1 of Streptomyces sp. NP-1717. Lineage (GTDB taxonomy): Bacteria > Actinomycetota > Actinomycetes > Streptomycetales > Streptomycetaceae > Streptomyces. The sequence continues at coordinate 13,600 of NZ_JAAPBF010000036.1, forward strand.
GCGGGGTCGTCCGGGGGAGACGACGTGTGCCCGGCCGCCGACGGGAGCGCGCACGGCGACCGAGAGTGCCCGGCCCGATAACCGGATGACTCGGAACGGGGGTCGTTCCTACCCTGACTTCCCATGGACGCCGAGGGGAACCTGCTGAACGTGGTCGACGTCGAGGCGACCTGCTGGGAGGGACAGCCACCAGCGGGGCAGGTGAGCGAGATCATCGAGATCGGGCTGACCGTCGTCGACCTGCGCGCCGGCGAACGCCTCGCCAAGCACCGGCTGCTGGTACGCCCGGCCCGGTCGGAGGTGAGCCCGTTCTGCACGGAGCTGACGGGGCTGACGCCGGCCGAGGTGGCCGGGGGCCTGTCCTTCGCCGAGGCATGCGGGGTACTCGCCGACCGCCACCGGACGGGCCGGCTGCCCTGGGCCAGCTGGGGCGACTACGACCGCAACCAGTTCACCCGCCAGTGCCGGCGGACGGGGACCGAGTACCCCTTCGGCCACCGCCACACCAACGCGAAGGCCGTCTTCACCGCCTCCTACGGTCTGCGCCGCCGCCCGGGAATGGCCCAGGCGCTGAAGGTGGCCGGCCTCCCGCTGGAGGGCCGCCACCACCGGGGCGACGACGACGCGTGGAACATAGCCGCCCTGGTCGTACGACTGGCGGGCCGCGGGGACTGGCCCGCCGCGTCCTGAGTGGCCCGCCGGGGGTCGGCGAGCGGCCCGGCCCCCGTGAGCGGCGCGGGAACGGCGCCCATGGCGCGCCACCACGCGCCCGTGCTCCCTCTCACCGTCCGCGATGTGGTCAACACGTGTGCGCCCGCCGCGCGGCCCTCTAGGCTGGTCGGTGCAGCTGGTTCGTTCCTGCCCGCCAGGCAGGTGCGTCGTAAGAGGGAACCCGGTGGGAATCCGGGACTGCCCCGCAGCGGTGAGTGGGAACGACCGCCGTCATACGCACTGGGCCCGGACGGGTCTGGGAAGCGACGGCCAGTAGGTGTCTCGTGACCGATACGAGACGGGCCCACGAGTCCGAAGACCTGCCCGTTGCCCGTGCGTGAACGATCACGCGCGGTCGTTCCGGTGACCTCGTGGGCGGGTCGGCGTACACATCGAGCGGCACTCGCGCGACGACGCGACGTGGCCCGCACGATCGGTCGTCCCTTCGCGCCCGCGTCCCGTCCCCGGGACTCAAGGACACATCTCGCGAAGGAGAGTTCCGTGACAGCGAAGTCCGCAGCCGCGGCAGCACGGGCCACCGTGTACGGCTACCCCCGCCAGGGCCGGAACCGGGAACTGAAGAAGGCCGTCGAGGGCTACTGGAAGGGCCACGTCGGCGCCGACGCCCTCCACAGGACGGCCGGGGAACTCCGCCGTTCCAACTGGCGGCGCCTCATCGACGCCGGCATCCACGAAGTGCCCTCCGGTGACTTCTCCTACTACGACCACGTCCTGGACACCAGCGTCATGGTCGGCGCCGTCCCCGAGCGGCACCGCGCGGCGGTCGCCGCCGACCCGCTGGACGGCTACTTCGCCATGGCGCGGGGCACCCAGGAGGTCGCGCCGCTGGAGATGACGAAGTGGTTCGACACCAACTACCACTACCTGGTGCCCGAGCTGGGTCCGGACACCGTCTTCTCCGCCGACCCCGCCAAGCAGCTCGCCGAGTTCAGGGAAGCCCTCGCGCTCGGCCTCACCGCCCGCCCGGTCCTCGTCGGGCCTCTCACCTACCTCCTGCTCGCCAAGCCCGCCCCCGGCGTGGCCGCCGACTTCGAGCCGCTGACGCTGCTCGACCGGCTCCTGCCCGTGTACGCCGAGATCCTGGCCGACCTGCGCGCGGCCGGCGCCGACTGGGTGCAGCTGGACGAGCCCTCTCTGGTGCAGGACCGCACCCCGGCCGAGCTGAACGCCGCCGCCCGCGCCTACCGCGAGCTGGGCGGTGCGACCGACCGGCCCAAGCTGCTCGTCGCCTCCTACTTCGGGCGGCTCGGGGACGCGCTGCCCGTACTCGCCAAGGCCCCGGTCGACGGGCTCGCGCTCGACCTCACCGGATCGGCCGCCGCCAACCTCGACGCACTCGCGGCCGTGGGCGGACTGCCCGGCAAGCGCCTGGTCGCGGGCGTCGTCGACGGACGCAACATCTGGATCAACGACTACGAGAAGTCCCTCGCCACCCTCGGTACCCTTCTCGGCCTCGCCGACCGCGTCGACGTCTCCGCCTCCTGCTCACTCCTGCACGTCCCGCTCGACGCCACCGCCGAACGCGACATCGACCCGGAGATCACCCGCTGGCTCGCCTTCGCCCGGCAGAAGACGGAGGAGATCGCGGTACTGGCGCGCGGACTCGGGCAGGGCACCGACTCCATCACGGCCGAACTCATCACCAACCGCGCGGCTCTCGCTTCCCGCGCCGGTTCCTCGCTCACCCGTGACCCTGCCGTGCGGGCCCGCACCGCAGCCGTCACCGACGCGGACGGACGGCGCTCGCAGCCGTACACCGAACGCACCACCGCGCAGCGGGCGCGCCTCGGCCTTCCGCCGCTGCCGACGACCACCATCGGCTCCTTCCCGCAGACCGCCGAACTGCGCACCGCACGGGCCGACCTGCGCGGCGGGCGGATCGACACCGCCGGATACGAGGAGCGGATCAAGGAGGAGATCCGGGAGGTCCTGTCCTTCCAGGAGAAGGCCGGGCTGGACGTCCTGGTGCACGGTGAGCCCGAACGCAACGACATGGTGCAGTACTTCGCCGAGCGGCTGACCGGTTATGTCGCGACGAGTCACGGCTGGGTGCAGTCGTACGGCACCCGTTACGTACGCCCGCCGGTCCTCGCCGGGGACATCTCCCGGCCCGAACCCATGACCGTGCGATGGACGTCGTACGCGCAGTCGCTCACCGGCCGTCCGGTGAAGGGCATGCTCACCGGCCCCGTCACCATGCTCGCCTGGTCCTTCGTCCGCGACGACCAGCCGCTCGCGGACACCGCCCGCCAGGTCGCACTCGCCCTGCGCGACGAGGTCGGCGACCTGGAGGCGGCGGGCACTTCGGTCATCCAGGTCGACGAACCCGCGCTGCGCGAGACGCTGCCCCCACGCTCCGCCGATCACGCCGGCTATCTGGCGTGGGCGACCGAGTCCTTCCGCCTCACCACCGGCGGGGTACGCCCGGACACCCAGATCCACACGCATATGTGCTACGCCGAGTTCGGCGACATCGTCCAGGCCATCGACGACCTCGACGCCGACGTCATCAGCCTGGAGGCCGCCCGCTCCCACATGCAGGTCGCCCGCGAACTCGCCGCACACGGCTACCCGCGTGAGGCCGGACCCGGTGTCTACGACATCCACTCCCCGCGCGTGCCGAGTACCGAAGAAGCGACAGCCCTGCTGCGCAAGGGACTTGAGGCCATTCCGGCCGAACGCCTCTGGGTGAACCCGGACTGCGGCCTGAAGACGCGCGGCTGGCCCGAGACCCGGGCCTCGCTGGAGAACATGGTCGCCGCCGCCCGTGAGATCCGGGCGTCACTGGCCACCGACGGCTCCTGAGCCGGGAGGGCCGGGGCGGACACCGAAGCGTCCGCCCCGGCCCGCCGGCGCCCGCCATCTGACGACCGGTCAGAGCGGTGTACGGAGACTGGAGACGCCCTCGCGCCAGGCGGCGAGGGTCCTGGCGGCGAGGCGGGTGTCCAGCAGATCGGTGGCGTCGACGCCGAAGGCCACGTCCGCCTCCAGCCACGGCTCGTCCTCCAGCAGACCACCCACCACGTCCCGGCGCACCACCTGTTCATGGACGGCGTCGGCCTCGACGTGCTCGGCGTAGAAGTGCACCGCCGCCTCGCCGGCGCCCGCCCGCCGCATGGCCTCGGCCAGTCGGCGGGAGGCGGGGGAGGAGGTCACCTCGACGGCGGCGAAGTGTCCCACCAGGGCGCCGCGCAGCGATCGGCGCAGACCGAACATCGACATGAGGTTGACGCTCGCCAGCATCTCGGCCGTGGCCACGCCGACGTACCGGCCGTACGCCGTGTCCAGACCGAGGTCCGTCATGAGATCCGCGAAGAGCCGCGAGTGCATCCGCTCGGCCCGCCCGCCGCCGAACTCGTCGAACTCGACCGCGACCATCGCCGCCTTGGCCCTGCCGCGCAGGCGCGGGATCACCCAGGCGTGCGGATCGGCCTCTTTGAGGTGGTAGAGCGAACGCTGGGCCGCGTACTCACGCAGCTGCCACAACTCGCCCTCGTCCCTGAGGAAATGACTCAGCCCGTCGGTGTCCAGGCGCTCGACCAGAATCCCGGCGAACGCCTCGTCGGAGTCCGTCCGGCGTCCGGTGTCCCTGCGCAGCGCTTGAAGGAAGGGCCGCTCCAGTGCGGCCCGCAGCCGGAGCAGCTCCGGATCCCACTCCCGGTCGGCGTCGACGCCGCGGAACCCCCGGTAGTGGAGCTCGTAGCAGAGGTAGAGCGCGAGGTGCAGATCCTCCCCGTACGGATCCGCCTCATCGGCCGCCGAGCCCGGCGGCAGGGGAGCGCCGGGGCGGCCGAGCAGGGCCCGTACGACGCCGTCACTCAGCTCGCCGCGGCCGGTCGGCAGGGCGGGCCCCGCCCGCCGGGCCTCCGCGCTCTCCACCGGCCTCACTCCCTGGCCCTGCGGCGGTGGCTGGTGTCGCACCAGGGGTACGTCCGGCTGCGCCGGCAAGCGCACAGGGCGACCATGAACCGGTCCGACGTCACCGTGGTCCCGTCGTTGAGTACGACCTCGACGGGCCCCTCGACGAGTATCGGTCCGTCCCGGGTCGGGACGGTAAGGCGCGGCCTCTCACCGGGCGGGACGGGCACGGACGATCACCAGCACTTCCCTTTTCGGTCCTGCGTCCTGCTGAGAATGCTTCTCCCACGATGGACCAGTGCCCTCGAAGACGCACCTCATTGCGGCGACGGATTCCGCGCATGACACTTGAGGGGCGGGGGCCGTGCTCGGTGAGGGAGTTTCGTATGCCCCGGAGCGACAAAGGTCGGGACGATGACGACCAGGAAGAAATGGACGCGCAGGACGGCGAAGACGTCGACGACGCGGAATTCGCCGAGGATACCGAGGACGCGGAAGTCGTCGCCGCGGAACAGGAACCGGACGAGTACGCCGAGGGCGAGGTGGTCGACCAAGGGGAACCGGATGTGTATCTCGACGTTCCGGTGCTCAATATCGAAGAGATTCAACTGGATGTGCAGGATCTACGGGCCCATGTGTCCCTGCAGGCCGAAGTCCTCGATCTGCTCAAGCTGAATGTCGGCGCGGACGTCACGCTGGGTTCGGTGGACCTCGACATCAAGGGAGTCGAGGCGCAGGCACAACTGAAGGTCCGCCTTCACAATGTCGCGACCATCGTCAACCGCGTATTGACGACCATCGACCGGAACCCCGAGATCCTGGAGCACCTGAGCAGAGGCCTGGGGGAGGCGGCCGAGGAAATCGGTACGGGCGCGGGGGGAGCCGCCAAGGAGATCGGCAAGGGCACCGGAGACGCCGCGCAGAGCGTGGGCCGGGGCGCCGGAGCCGCTGTCGAGGACGTCGGGCACGGGGCCGGCGAGGCGGTGGAGGACGTGGGTGAGGGCGCCGACGAGGCCGTTAAGGACGTCGGCGAAACCGTGAACGATATCGGCGGGAGCGCCGAGGGCACCATCGAGGGCGTGGCGAAGAGCACCGGCGAAACCACGGCGTCGGACCCGGCCGAAAAGGCCCACACGGCACACAAACGCACGCGGAGACATGTGAAGGACAGCGGTCCGCGCCGACGCGGCACCACGGCGGCGAAGAACGGGCGGAAGTCGGTCGGACCCCGCGACGAACGCGGCGACGGCTCCGGCGACGAGCGCGATGCGCGAAGCGCCAGAACCGCCCGCCGCCGCGACGCGTACAAACGCTGATTTCCCGCGGTTGTCCGCCGGCGGACGCATCTCACCCGAATGGCGTTGTCCGGTTGCGCGGAGCAGAGTGGGATGAGGGGGAACCGTACGAGAGGAATCCCTCCCGACCGTGACAACCGAGGAAGACGGGTCGGTCATGACAGTGAACGAAGCCACCTCAAAAGCAATGTCGAACGGCCACCACCACCGACACGAAGTCAGAGGGAAGACGACGATCGCGGACTCGGTAGTGGCCTCCGTAGCCGGAATCGCGAGCCGTGAAGCGTCGGGGGTCTACGCGATGGGCGGCGGTATGTCCCGGACCCTGGGAGCCGCGAGGGGGAAGATGTCCCTTTCCGACGACGCCACACGCGGTGTGCGGGTGGAAGTCGGCGAGGAACAGGCCGCCGTCGACCTCGATGTCGTCATGGAGTACGGCTATCCGATTCCGCGGACCACCGACGACCTCCGGTCGGACGTCTCCGACGCCGTCGAGAGTATGACCGGACTCGACGTCGTCGAGGTCAACATCGACGTCCTCGACGTGCACGTACCGGGGTCGGACGACGACAACGCCGAAACGTCCCGCACGCGCTGACCGCCGATTCCGGGGGGCAGTCCCTCAGAACCGGCCGCCCGTCATACGGGTCAGAGGTCCTCCGTGCGGCTTGGCCGTCTGGCGGCCCAGGGCGAAAGCGCCGCCCGCCAGGCCGACGACTCCCGCCGCCGCGCCGACCGCTATGGCCTTGCGGTGCTTGACGACGGTCCATGCGGTGGAGGCCGTGGCAGCCGCCTTGCCCGCCGTCGCGAGGAGAGCCTGCTGTCCGCTCTCCAGACCGCTGACGGCCGCCTGACCGGCACTCTTCGTGGCAGCGCCTGCCGAACGCGCACCGCTCTCCACGGTCTTCTCGGCCGCCCGTCCCGACTCCTTGGCCTTCGAAGCCGCGACGGCCGATTCGGTCTTAGCGCGGCTGCCGGCGGCCTTGGCGGTCTTCCGGGCGGGGGCGCTGGTGCGCTTCGCCGTCTGCCGCGCCTTGCCGGCGGGGGACTTGGCGGCGGCCGACTTGGCGGTCGCGTTCGCCTTTCCCGCCGTGCCGTTCGCGTTCTTGTTCGCTTCGCTCTCTGCAGTCATGACGTTCGTGTTGCCGCTCGCCGCGCCCTAAAACGCCGACGTTCGGCTCAGCCGGAATCGCGCGGGAGCAGCGAACCGAGCGGTCCGAGGTCCAGGTTGAGGTCTTCCATGGTCAGGTCGTAGCGCTCACAGAGTTCGCTCATCCGGTCCTGGAGGATCATCAGCGTCATACCGATGCGCTCCTCCTGGTCCTCCCGGAGATCGCCCTGGTCGACCCGGTGCAGCGCGGTGCGCTCCATGAGCTGACGCAGCAGTTCGACGATGGTGAGAACCAGTTTGATCAGGTCCCGCTCCACGGTGTCCGGGTCGGTTTCGAGGCGCTGGGCGATGCCGTCGCGCGGCGTGGGCTCGTCCGGCCCCGTCGGTACGAGATCGAACGCGCGTGCCGCCGCCCGTGCGACCTCCTGAAGGTCCTCGCCACGGGGTGTGTCAGCCATCGTCAGTCTCCTTGTACGCCCGCGGCGACGGGCCCGCGCGTCTCACCACGGGGCCGGTCCGTCGGGTGTGATCGAGCGGATGACCGCCCGCAGGTTGATGTGCACGAGGTCCACGTCGGCGACGGAGAGCACGAGATCTCCGGTCAGGACCGCCCCGCCGGTCAGCAGCCGGTCGAGCAGGTCGATGAGCGCGACCTGCCGTCCGGCGAGGGACTCGACGGTGTCGTCGGAACCGTCCGTCCCCTCCGCCGGCCTCCGGCCCCGTGTCCCGGCGAATCCGACCGTCGGCAGCGCCTCGTTCAGTTCGCCGTTCACCGTCGCCCTCCGTCCCCGGCGCTGCCGTCGCCGCCTCCCGCGGCCTCGGCGGGCGGTGTGGCGAAGGAGTACGGCGCCCACGGACCGGTGATCTCGACGCGTACGCCGGGAACGTCGTCGGCGAGCCCCGCGAGCGCCGCGTGGAACTCGGCCACGCGGGTCGCCTCCACCAGATAGGCGTCGTTGGCGATGTTCTCGCCCGCTCCCGGAGCGAGGTCTCCCTGCTGGGGCCGGTGTGCCAGCCGGGCACGGACCATCGCACCCACCCGGGCAGGCACCTCGGCGGCGACCGCCCCGGCCGCCTGGTAGGCGTCGCGGTGGTTACGGCGCTGCTCGCGGCGCTGCCGCAGATACGCCCGCCCGGGGGTGGTCACCGCGGATTCGCCCGGCGCCGTGGCAGCCGTGGCCGCCTTGACTGCCGAGGCGGCCTCTCGCGGGTCGGCGTAGACCTTGACGCCCAGTTCGACACGGCCTTCGAGCCGGGAGAGCAAGTCACCGAATTCCACGGCCCGTTCGACCAGCATCTCGCTCACGCGGGCATCGTCCAGATACACCGTTGCCAGTCTCATGGGCAGCACGGTCGCGCTCTCGTAGGCGGCCTCCACCACCGAGTGGTGCGTACGGGCCAGCACTTCGAGCTGCTTGATGTCCTCCATCTGTGCCCGGAGACCCTCCGTACCGAAGGCGTCATGAGGCACCGACGACACCAGGGCCACGAGCTCTCCGGCGCGCACGGTCCGCAACGAGCCGCCGTGCGCCCCGGTGCGGCCGGACAGAGCGGAGTCCAGCGCGTTCCCGGCGCCGCCGACCGCGTAGACGTAGCTCATCGGCGGGGCCGCGGGGCGCGTGTCGGTGCTGTTCACCGCTCCCTCCTGTCTTCCACCGCGGCACGCAACTCGGCCAGCTCGGCACGTAGTCGCGCGTTCTCCAGCGCCAGCGGACCGGCGTCGCCGTCATCGGACGACGAGCCGTGAACGCCGTGGACGTCCTGGGACCCGTGGGATCCGTTCACGGCCCCCGCCGCCGGCCGGGCGCGGGAGGAGAGCGAGGGATCGTGCTCCCACCAGTCGATGCCCATCTCCTTTGCCTTGTCCACGGACGCGACCAGCAGCCTCAGCTTGATGGTGAGCAGTTCGATGTCGAGCAGGTTGATCTGGATGTCGCCGGCGATGACGATGCCCTTGTCCAGGACGCGCTCAAGGATGTCGGCGAGATTGGCGGATGACCCTTGCTGGCCGTATGGGGACATCCCGGAGGAGGTCCCCATACGGCCGGCCAGTGAATCGGACACTGGTATCAGCCCTGTCTGTGCTGTCGGCGGAGTGTGTCAGCGGCCCGCCGAGGCGGTACGGCGCCGGGAACGCGGGGCCGGCTCTTCCTCTTCCTCTTCGGCGCGAGCCTCCTCGACGGGGGCGTCCTCGTCCACGGCCGCGTCTTCGTCCTCGTACTCGTCTTCGTACTCGTACTCGTCCTCGGCGGGAGCGTCCTCTTCGGCGCGAGCCTCCTCGGCGGGGGCGTCCTCGTCCTCGACGTCCTCGTCGTCGTCGTACTCGGCACGCTCCTCCTGGTCCTCCTCGGGAGGCTGTTCCTCGTCCGTGTACTCCTCGTCGGCCTCGGCCTCCGGGGCGTCCTCGCCCTCCTCCCGCTCGCGGGCCTCTTCCTCCTCGACGGCGTCGTCGTGCTCCAGCACGACCTCCCCGTCGCGGATCTCACCCCGCCAGCCGTCGGTGGCCTCGCCGCGCATCATGATGAACTTGCGGTAGAGCTTGAGGTCGAGACGGGCCCTGCGGCCCTGGGCGCGCCAGATGTTGCCGGTCTTCTCGAACAGCCCCTTGGGGAAGTACTCGAGAACCAGCAGCACCCGCGTCAGGTTGTCGGTGATGGCGTGGAAGGTCACCACGCCCTTGACCGTGCCCTTGGCCCCCTCGGTGGTCCAGGTGATGCGCTCGTCCGGCACCTGCTCGGTGACGTTCGCCTTCCAGCTGCGGGTGGACTTGGCGACCTTCACCTTCCAGTTGCTGCTCGTGTCGTCGGCCTTCTCGACACTCACGACGCCCTTGGCGAAGGTGCTGAACTCCTGGAACTGCGTCCACTGGTCGTACGCCTCACGCACCGGCACACCGACGTCGATGTCCTCGGTGATGGTGACGCTCTTCGACTTGCCGCCGCCGCCCTTGCGTCCCTTGCCGAACAAACCCTTGACCTTGTCCTTGATGGTGTCCTTCAGATGGGAGGTGCCGGCCGCCATGGCCGCCTGCGCGGGTGACTTGCCCTCGCCGAGCGCCTGGCCGCCCTTGGCCAGGGACTTCACCGCCCCGCCGGGACCGTTCTTGGGGTCGGCCAGCTTCCCGACACCTTCGCCGAGCCGCTGCCCGAGGTTGGTGACGGCGTGCGTGGCGCGCGCCTTGAGGTAGTTCTGAAGCTCTTCCTTCAGACGGTCGGTGGCCGGATTCTTCGCCACGTCGTCCTTGAGCCTGGTGAGGGTCGAGTCAGCCATTGCCGCCACCCCGCTCCTTGCGGCCGGCCGACGAAGCGGTCTTGCGCGCGGTCGACGAGGTCTTCTTGCGTGCCTCTCCGGTACGGCCCGAGGCGGTCCTGCGGGGACCGGACGCGGTCTTGGACGCGGTCTTGGCGGCGGGCTTGGAGGACCGCTTGGCGGCCGGCTTACGGCGCGGCGCCGGCTTCTCGTCCGCCTCGTCCGACCCGTCTGCGTCATCGCGGACATCCCTGTCCCCGGCGTCGCTCTCCTCGTCCTCGCGATCCTCGGAACGTCCGTCCTTGCCGCCGTCCCTGCCTTCGAGGCCCAGGGTCCGCTGGTGAAGGGAGTCGGCCAGACCGGAGGCCCGCTGCGTCAGGGCGTTCGTGGCGGCGGACTTCGTCGCATCCACCAGTTCCTTGCGTACCTGGTCGTTGAGAGTGCCCAGAACGGGCGAGTTCGCCACCAGTTTGCCGAGCTGCTGCGGATCGAAGCTCAGTTTCTTTCCGGCCAGGAACATCCCGAAGCCGATGGCCATTTTCGCTTTCTTCGTGCGTCCCAGCAGGTATCCGCCCACCAGGGCAACACCTATCTTGACGTTGCCTGTCATCTCGCGTGCACCTCAATCTCCCCGTGTCAGGGATTGGCCCGCAGACGCCGCTGGTGTGCCTCGATCTCATCGAGCCTGTCCAGCAGTTCGTCCTCGCGCCGGTCGAATTCCTCTTCGCTGATACCGCCGCTCAGCAGCTCCTTCTCCAGATCGGCCAATTCCTTGCGCACGGGATCGGGGTCGTAGTACTCGCGTTCCGCCGCGAGCACCACCTGATCGAGGACCCAGACGGAACCTCGCACGGGTGCGAGCGGCAGGGTGAGAATCTGCGTGATGAGTCCCATGACGGATCCTCCGATCAGCGGGAGTCTGTCGAACGTGCGGAAGTCAGACGAAGCTGTAAGGGGGCAGCGGTCCGTTCAGGGTGAACTCGTAGTCGTCACCCCGGCGTTCCGCCTCCTCGTGGACGGCCTGCGAGAAAGCGGCCGCCTCGTCACGCTTCACCAGGAAGGACACATTCAGGAAATGCGCCTTGGTGGGGTCGCCCCGGGATTCGCGCTCCGCCGCCGGAATCAGCGCGCCGAGCAGTTCGCCCGCCACCGCGTCGTTGCGGACCTGGATCTCGCGGGACACGAGTTCGCCGAGTGCCACCTTCTCGTCGTGCGCGGCGGGATTCTGCCGCGTGTACTCACTGAGCCGGCGTACTTCATCGGATTCGGCGAGTATTTCGCGCAGCAGATTCTGTTCCACCCGCGACACCTTCAGGTTGTACTCCAGGCGTCCGTCGAGTTCGGTGAGGCGGTTGGTGTAGCTTTCCCGGTCCTCCTCCAGCGCCGTGCGTACCTGGTCGTCGTCGGGACCGACGAGGCCGAAGCGCATCGGCAGCGCGGCGCCGTCGGTCATCAGCCGTTCCAGCACGCTCTGGTGCGCGACGAGATCACGCCGCTTGGCGCGCAAGTCCGGCGGGGTGTCACTGACGACGGCGCCAAGTGCCTTGGTCTTCACGGTCCGCAGCGCGGACGGCGGGTCACCGACACCGTTGAGGCCGTCCAGCCGCAGCGGATGGTCGGCCGCGGTGATGGCGTAGACGTACGTGGGCATCGGTCACTCCTCCCGGCGCTGGGTGGTGCGGCGGCTGCTGGACGAAGCGGTCTTGCGCGCCGGCCGCTTCTCCTTCTCCTTGTCGTCGTCGGAGCTGGAGCGGGAGTCGGAGTCCGAGTCGGAACGGCCGCTCTGGAACGAGTCGGTGAAGGCTTCCACCGCGCCCGTCAGCGCTCCTTTCGACTTCCCCTTGGCTCCGCTCTCGGCCGTGTCACCGACGATGTCGGTGAGCTGTGTCGGGGCCTTGCGGCCCGATTCGAGGTCGAGTCGGTTGCACGCCTCGGCGAATCGAAGATAGGTGTCGACACTGGCGACGACGACGCGAATGTCGATCTTGAGGATTTCGATACCGACGACCGAAACTCGAACGAAGGCATCGATGACGAGCCCCCTGTCGAGAATCAGCTCAAGAACGTCGTAGAGATTTCCGGATCCGCTTCCTGCGGTGTTGGACGCGTTGCTCTGCTGCACGAGACTCATCGTCGACCTTCCTTCCAATGAGTTTTGTTGCGTGGTCCGTCCCGGTCACGGCGCGAGTACGACTCAGCGGTCGACCTGGCCCCGTGAGTACCGGCGAATACGTTCGTAGCCCACGAGTTGACCCTGACCGTCGAGGGAGACTCGGTAAGAAGCCATGACACTGGTGGTGTCGGGGATCTTCTCGATCTCGACGACTTCCACATCGGCCGTCCACCCGTCGTCCGTGGCCTTGAGAGCGGACACGGAACTGGGCTCGCAGCGCAGCAGTTCGGCGAGTTGTCCGGCGGCTTTTCGCATCGCCGTGGAGATGTCGATACGCGCCTGCTTCTCTTCGCCGTCCTTGCTGTCCGTCGTAGCCATTTCCCCGCCTGTCGTACGTCGTCCGGAGACACTTCCTGTCCGTGCTGTCCGGTTCATTTCGGTTGGGCATCGTTCGTGGTGTCAGTGCGGGTGCCCCTGGGATCCGAACGTATGCGTGAGAGGAAACACAGCGCGTTCGGCGCTGCCCTCCGAGGACGGAAAGAACGTGTGTACGGTCGGGCGCATGACGCTTCAACATCCCGCGAACCGTGGTGGCGACAGGCCCGGACGGTTCGCCCGCCTTGCCGAGTACGCCTCCAATTTCTCCAGTTCACCGGCGTTCTTCGGGGTCTGCATGGTCCTCGTCGGCATCGTCATCGGCGCGCACTTCGCCAAGCTGGAGGTGACCTGGCTGCTGCTCGCCGGCGAGTCGATGACCGCGGTGACCCTGCTGCTGCTCGCCCTGCTGAAGAACTCCGAGCGCCGGGCGGAGCACGCCATCCAGCTGAAGCTGGACGCCATCGCGGCGGCGCTTCTGGAGACGCAGGAAGGCAAGCCGGGCACAGCCGTCAAGAGCCTCAGGGAGGCCATCGGGATCGAGGACGACACCTGATCCCGGGGACGCCGGGGTTCGAACCCGCGTGCCAGTCCGTTCCGCGCGGCGTCAGTCGTGAGAGGAGAACGGGTGAGAACCGGTGGACGCGGGGGTACCCATAGCGGACCCATCGGACAGGACGACCAAGGAGGCACATCGTGCCGGCAGGATCCAGCCCCAAGCGTGAGCGGCAGTACGAGCACATCAAGGAAGGCGCCGAGAAGCGCGGCACGTCCGAAGGGCGCGCCAAGGAGATCGCCTCGCGCACGGTCAACAAGGAACGCGCCCGGTCGGGTGAGGCCAGGTCCGCGAGCAGGACATCCACGCGCGACCCCAAGTCCGCGTCCCAGCGCGGGGGCGAGCGCTCCCACCGGGGGTCCCAGGGGCCGACGAGGGACCAGCTCTACGCGGAGGCGAAGAAGAAGAACGTCGAAGGGCGCTCATCCATGAACAAGGAACAACTGCGCAAGGCCGTCGGCCGCTGAGCGGTAACGTCCTGGGCCCGCCCGCACCCCCCGCGCGCCCGCCTCGGAGATCGCGGGCGGGCGCGGCTCCGTCCCGGCGGCCGCGGGAGTCGGCCGCTGAACTCCGGCCGTGGGCGACGGGGTTGAGAAACCGGGCCGTCCGCGCCTACCGGTCCCGCCGGATCCACTCCTGGTAGCGCGTGGACGAGAGGTGGGCGTCCGGCCCCGCCGTGAGTACGTCGCCGGTGATGACCGCGAACATGCCGGCCTGGTCGTCGGTGGTCACCGTCCGGTCGTCGTCCCGCGCGGCCAGTGTGATCCGGCCGAGTTCGTCGAGGCGGAAGACCTCCGGGCCGGCGATGTCGCGGATGCCCTGGAGCGGGGCGCCGGTCGACACCTCGACCACGTTGTCGACGATGTCCGCCGCTGCCATCGGCTGGATGGGAGTGGCGGGCAGCCGCACCGTGGTGTCGTCCGAGGTCCACGACAGGACGGCGTCCATGAACTCGAAGAACTGCGTGGCGCGCACGATGGAGTACGGCGTCGGACCCTCCCGCAGCAACTCCTCCTGAAGCGCCTTGGCCCGGTAGTAGTCCAGCTGGGGCACCTGGTCCACGCCGACGATCGAGAGGATCACCTGGTGCCGTACCCCGGCCTTCTCGCCGGCGGCCAGCAGGTTGGTCATGGAGGTCCGGAAGAAGTCCAGGGACGCCTCGTCGAAGGTCGGCGAGTTCGCGAGGTTGACCACGACCTCGGCGCCGGCCAGCGCCTGGTCGATGCCCTTGCCCGTGAGCAGGTCGACTCCCGTGGACAGCGCCGCGGGGACGGCCTCGTGCCCGGCCGCGGTCAGCTTGTCCACGACCTGCGAGCCGATCAGTCCGGTACCACCGACGACTGTGATCTTCATGGCTTCACCCTTCACCGCAGGCCCGTGGGCGCGCGGGAGCTGCCGTTGAGGCGCGTCCTCAACTCGGATATTTCTTGTCCGTAATCATAGTCGGATAGTCTTTGTCCGAGTCAACGGGGGAGTGCGGAGCGAGGAGCGAGGGGTGAGGTCATGAAGCTGACGGGCGGTGTCGAGTGGGCGCTGCACTGCTGTGTCGTGCTGACCACGGCGCCCGATCCGGTGCCCGCGGCCCGGCTCGCGGAGCTGCACGACGTCTCCGCCAGTTATCTGGCCAAGCAACTGCAAGCACTCTCGCGAGCCGGTCTCGTCAGCTCCAGCCAGGGCAACGCCGGGGGATACTCCCTGACCAGGGCCCCCGAACTGATCAGCGTTCTCGATGTCGTCGAGGCCGTCGACGGCTCGAAGCCCGCGTTCGTCTGCACGGAGATCCGTCAGCGCGGGCCGCTGGCGACACCTCCGGAGGCATGCACCCGGCCCTGCGCCATCTCGCGGGCGATGGCCGGGGCGGACGCCGCCTGGCGTGCGGCACTTGAGGCGATATCCGTCGCGGACCTCGCCCGGGGTGTCGACGAGGACTACGGCCCCACCGCGCTGGCGGGCATCCGCACCTGGCTGTCCGGCCCCTGAGCGCCGACCGCCGCCGGGGCGGGGGTCCCCCGGAGGGTGAATTATCGAGCGAATGTGCCCGTGGATGCGCGGGCGCGCCTCCGCCTACAGTTGCGGACTGTCCGCCATCTCGACGTCGGTCGTGGCGGTCGTGGCGGTCGTCGCGGTTCGTGGTTCGTGGTTCGGTTCGGCGTCGAAGGAGGCCGCTCATGGCCAGCACGTTTCAGGAGCGCAAGTTCAGAGGGATGTTCGCCGCGTTCGACGCCGACGGTGACGGCTATCTGCGTCGGCAGGACTTCGTGGCGCTCGTCGCCCGCTGGAGCCGGATGCCGGGAGTGGAACCGGGGACGGAACTGCGCGCCCGGGTGGAGTCGCTGCTGATGGGCTGGTGGACAGCGCTCCTGGAGGTCGGGGACGCGAACGGCGACGGCGCGGTCGACCTGGACGAGATGCTCGCGCTCGTCGACCGCCTGCCCGCCATGGTCGCGGACGTCACGGCGACCGCCGACACCGTCTTCGACGCCACGGACACCAACGGCGACGGCCGCATATCCCCGGAGGAACACCACAGGCTCGTCGAGACGTGGAACGGGCGGCCCGTGGACATGACGGGCGTCTTCGAACTGCTCGACCTGAACGGCGACGGTCACCTCAGCCGCGAGGAATTCGCCCTCCTGTGGCGCCAGTTCTGGATCAGCGACAACCCGGCGGAGCCGGGCAACTGGCTCTGCGGCCGGTTCCCGGACGCCTAGACCGTGCCCTAGCAGCCGTGACCGCCGGGGCACTCGGCGAGGAGTACGCCGAAGACCCATATATAGAGGAGCGGTACGGCCGATATCGCTCCCATGACGGTGAAGCGGCGGCGGGCCCGTCGGCGGTGTGCGGCGAGCGCCACGACGAAGCCGGCTGCCGGCGCGATCACCGCACCGGCCAGCGCCGCCCACAAGAACTCCGCGCCGAACTCCGCGCGTACTCCCGGAAATCCCATTGCCAGGGCGGTCGCAGGAGTCAGCAGAATGAGCGGAGACGCCATCCACCACCATGACAACACCCTGATCACCCCGTCCGCTCCGGAAGGAGCCGGACCGGCGGGCGCGCCGTCACCGGGGCTTCGGGCCGAAGTGACGCCTGGGGATGACATGCCGTCATCATAGGCAGTCCCGCCGCGGCCCCCGCGGGCCGTCGCTCGATAATGCGTTGCCCGGCGTGATCGCCGGGCGCGATGATCGAGGGATGGCTTCAACTCCCCCCGACGGCCGCGCCGGTATCGACGCGGCCCTGGTGAAACGTCTGATCGCCGCGCAGTTCCCGCAGTGGAGCACGTTGCCCGTCACCCCCGTGGAGGTCGACGGGTGGGACAACCGGACGTACCGGCTCGGTGACAGCATGACCGCCCGGCTGCCCACCGCCGCCGGCTACGTCCCCGCCGTCGAGAAGGAGAACCGGTGGCTGCCCCGGCTGGCTCCCCAACTCTCCGTCCCCGTACCGCCGGTGCTCGGCCTGGGCGTACCCGGAGAGGGATATCCCTTCCCGTGGTCGGTGCGTGGCTGGCTGCCGGGCGGGACGGCGCGGCCCGAGCGGGTGGGGGACATGTCCGCCTTCGCGGTCGAGGTCGCGGAGTTCCTGCTCGCCCTCCAGCGCTGTGACGCCACCGGCGGTCCCGTCGCGGGGGAGCACAGCTTCTACCGGGGAGCGCCGCCCGCGCACTACGACGACGAGACGCGGCGCTGCCTGGCCGCGCTGAAGGGCCGCGTCGACACCGACCGGGCCGCCGCAGTGTGGGAGGCCGCGCTCGCCGCCGAGTGGCGCGGGTCGCCGGTGTGGTTCCACGGCGACATCGCCTTCGGCAACCTGCTGGTCGCGGACGGGCG
Organism: Streptomyces sp. NP-1717; assembly: GCF_022695985.1. Classification (GTDB taxonomy): domain Bacteria; phylum Actinomycetota; class Actinomycetes; order Streptomycetales; family Streptomycetaceae; genus Streptomyces. The sequence goes on from NZ_JAAPBF010000036.1 coordinate 30,719, forward strand.
GCTGACGGCCGTCATCGACTTCGGTACGTCGGGGGTCGGGGACCCCGCCTGCGACCTGGTCATCGCGTGGGGGATGTTCCACGGCGAGAGCAGGGCCGCCTTCCGGCGTACGGTCGGTCAGGACGACGGCACCTGGGCCCGCGCCCGGGGATGGGCGCTGTGGAAGGCGTTGCTTGTCCTGTCCCAGAACATCGACACGGACGAGGAAGTGGCCGCGGCCAACTGGCAGGTGATCGGTGAAGTCCTCGCGGACCACGACGACTTCGCCTGACGTCCCGGCCCCGCCTTCGGGCGGTGGTCCGGGAAGCCGGCGGCGAAACCCGGGAGCCTGATACCGGCGCTCCGGTCCGCAGGGTGTGTCCTGCTCCCCGCATGCTCCGGCCACGGCTAGTTTCGGTCCATGCCTCCGCTCTCGCCGCTCTATCTCCTGCGCAAGCTGCTGGGCAGCGAGCGGTGGCAGCGGCTGCACGTGAAGGCCTCCGTGTGGGCGGCCGTCGGTGTCGTCCTGGTGCTTCTGATCGGTTCCTGGATCATCGTCCCGTTCGAGTCGTCGGCGCCCCGGGCGACCATCACCTCGTTCCCGCTGGCGCTGTGGTGGTCCGTCGAGACCGCCACGACCGTCGGCTACGGGGACCTGTACCCGGTCACCGTGGCCGGTCGGGTCATCGCGGGCATCGTGATGCTCGTCGGGATCTCGGTCTTCAGCATCGTCACCGCCTCCCTGGCCACTTGGTTCGTGGGCAGCGCCGCGCGCAGGGCGCGCCGGGTGGCGCTCGCCCTGGAACACGCGGAGTCACAGGGCACGACGGACGCCGCCCGCGAACTGCGCGCCCTGCACGCCCGCTTCGACCGCCTCGAACACCTGCTGGCGCGGGGCTCCGGCGACAACCCCGGGCCTCCCGCCTGACCTCCGGCCCCGGCGCCCCACCCGTACCGGGGCCGGGTGCCGGGGCCGGGGACCATCACGCCGTGCGCGGCTCCGGTACGGGAGTGACCAGGGTGCCCTTGGTCATGAACTTGTGGAGGTTCCGGAAGGCGAGTTCCCCCATGGCCTCGCGGGTCTCGTGCGTGCCACTGGCGATGTGCGGCAGGAGCACCACGGTGTCGAGCTCCAGCAGGGCCGGCGGGACATGCGGTTCGTCGGCGAAGACGTCGAGCGCCGCTCCGGCGATACCGCCCTTGACGAGCGCCGCGACCAGCGCCGGTTCGTCGATCACACTGCCCCGCGCGACATTGACCAGATAACCGTGCGGTCCGAGCGCTTCGAGCACGTCCGCGGAGACCAGACCCCGGGTGCCGTCGCCCCCGGCGGCCGCGACAACGAGGACATCGGCCCCGGCGGCGAGCTCGTGCGGTGAGCCGGCGTAGCGGTACGGCACGTCGTTCGCCGCCGTGCGCGAGTGGTAGCTCAGCTCGACATCGAATCCTTCGAGCCGGCGCGCGATCGCGCGCCCGATCCGGCCGAGGCCGAGAATGCCGACCCGTTTTCCGCTCACCTTGGTGGTGAGGGGGAAGCCGCCCGGAACCCAGTCGCCCCGGCGTACGTAACGGTCGGCCGCGGAGAGCCGGCGCATCACGTCGATCAGCGCGCCCACGGCGAGGTCGGCCACGCAGTCGGTGAGCACATCGGGGGTGTTGCTCACCTGGATCCCGCGCGCGCGGGCGCGCGGGACGTCCGTCGCGTCGTAGCCGACCCCGAAGTTGACGATGGCGCCGAGCCGGGGCAGCGCGTCCATGAGGTCGTGCGAGACCCCGGTCCGCGCCCGGGTCACGGCGGCCACCACCTCGTCGCCGTGCTCCCGCAGATACGAGGCCGGATCGGACAGCTCCGTCAGCCGCACCGTGCGGTGGCGTGCCGCTGTCGCGGACTCCAGCGAGGCGGGCAGCGGGCAGACCAGGAGGACGGTTCCGTCGCGCGGTGCGGGGGAGGAGGACGTCACGCCGGAAGCACCTTCTCCACCAGCGTCCTCAGCTCGTCCAGTTCCGCTGCCGTGAGGTCGGTCAGCGGCGGGCGTACGGGGCCCGCATTCCGGCCGGTGGCCCGCAGTCCGGCCTTCACGATCGACACCGGGTAGCCGGGCTGCCGGTCGCGGATGTCGAGATAGGGGAGGACGAACTCGTCGAGCTTGCGGTAGACCGTCGCGGCGTCCCGTGCCCGCACCGCGGCGTAGAAGTCGAGTGCGAACTCCGGGATGAAGTTGAGCAGCGCGGAGGAGTAGGTCGTGACGCCCATCTCCAGGTACGGCAGGGCGTACGTCTCGGCGGTCGGCAGCCCGCCGATGGACAGCAGCCGCCCGTGCAGCCGCGCGTGGATGCGGGTCATCAGGTCTACGTCACCGATGCCGTCCTTGAACCCGATCAGGTTGGGGCAGCTGTCGGTGAGTTCCCGTACGGCGTCGTAGCCGAACGCGGCGTTGGCGCGGTGGTAGACGATCACACCGAGGCCGGTCGCCTCGCAGACCGCGCGGACATGGGCGACCAGCCCCGCCTGGGACAGCTCGGTCAGATACGGCGGCAGCAGGAAGACGCCCGACGCGCCCGCGGCCTCGGCGTCGCGTGCCATCGCGACCGCCTGCGCCGTGCCGTAGCCGGCCGGTGCCACCACGGGCTTGGCGTCGCCGGTCGCCGCGACGGCCGCCCTGACGACCCGGGCGACCTCGGTGGGCGTGAGCGCGAAGAACTCGCCGGTGCCGCCGGCGGCGAAGACACCTGACGTCGGCAACGAGGACTGCCGTGCGACGTGTTCGCGATAGGCGTCCTCGTCGAAGCTGAAATCAGGACGCGCGTGGGTGACGGGGAAGGACAGCAATCCCGTGCCGAGGACGGACCGCAGGGTCTCCGGGTCGAACAGCGTCATGGTGGTGCTCCAGGGTCGAGGGACTGCCCGGAGCGTATGGGCGCCAGCGATACCTGTCTAACACCAAAAGGGCATCAGTCGATACCCGTTGAGTATGACCAGGCAGGATCGGGCACCGGCGGCGGGTCGAGAACCGACTCGACCGGCCCCCGTGGGGCCGGGCCCCGTAGCGTCGTGAGGACCCCACGCCCGTGGTGGGCCGGGCACGCCAACCCTGTGCTCAGCGCCCTGCGGGATCTCGCCGCGACCGGCCCCGGCGCCTTCGAGGTCTCCCGTCGCACCCCCTTGACGGCCCCAGAGGGCGAGCCTACGGTTCCGTCTACAAATGCAGACTGGGTCCGCATTTATAGACAGCTTTCGCTGGCTCTGCGACTCCGGTAGCACCAACTCAGCCCATCGGAGAGACGATGCTGTCTTCCGTACGTCGATCACCCCTGCTTTCCGCCCTGTACAAACCCCCTCGTCCCCAGTCATCCGCACCACGTCCCGGGCGCCGCCGGCGCGGCAGGGCACCGGCCGCCGGACTCGCCGCCGCGGCCCTGCTGTTCACCAGTGCGTGCACGGTCGCCAACAGCGACACCGGCGGCGACATCGGCGCGGCCGGCGGCAACACCCTGCGGATCGTGCTCGATCAGGAGCCACCGACCCTGGAACCCTGCGAGTCCTCACTCGCGTCGACCGGTGTCGTGGTCCGCTCCAACGTCACCGAACCACTCGTCGAGCGGGACCCCGACTCCGGCGAACTCCAGCCGCTGCTCGCCACCGGCTGGCGGCAGACGGCGCCCACCACCTGGAGTTTCGACACCCGACCCGGTGTCACCTTCCAGAACGGGCAGAAGTTCACGGCCGAGGACGCCGCGTTCTCCATCGACCGCGCGGTCAACTCCGACCTCTCCTGCAATGTCGACGGCTATGTCTTCGACGACTCGGGAGTCGAGGTACGCGCCACCAGCGACACGACCCTGACGGTCACCACCGCGAAGCCCGACCCGATCCTCCCCCTGCGGCTGAGCTTCATCGAGATCGTCCCGCGCACGACCAGCACCGAGGCCAAGGTCAGGCAGCCGGTCGGCACCGGCCCGTACGCCATCCGCGGCTGGCAGACCGGTGTGTCCATCACGCTCGACCGCAACGACACGTACTGGGGGAAGGCGCCCGCGTTCGCCCGTGCCCGCTACGTATGGCGGTCCGAACCGAGCGTACGCGCCGCGATGATCACCAAGGGCGAGGCCGACCTCGCGACCGCTCTCGACCCGCAGGACGCCACCGAGGAGAACTCGGTCGCCTACCCGAACAACGAGACGACGGCGCTGCGGCTCGACGGCCGGGAGGCCCCCCTCGACGACATACGTGTCCGCAAGGCCATCGACATGGTCATCGACCGGCAGTCCATCTCCGAGACCCTCTTCGGCGAACTCGGCGAGCCCGCCGCGCAACTCGTCCCGAAGGGTGTGGTGGGCTTCAACGACGGCCTCACCCCGACGGAGCCCGACCTCAAGGCCGCCCGCGCACTCGTCAAGGCGGCGGCGGCCGACGGCGCACCCGTCGACCGGAAGATCACCCTGGTCGCGCGCAACGGGCAGTTCCCCCGGGTCGCCGAGACCGCCGAGGCGCTCCAGTACCAGATGGCGCGGCTCGGGCTGAACGTCAAGATCCTCATGACCGACACCGCCGCGCACCTCCAGTACCAACTGCGGCCCCTGCCCGAGAACGTCGGACCGATCGCGCTGCTGATCATGCACGGCAACCAGGCGGGCGACGCGGCGTTCACCGCCAGCCAGTACCTGCTCAGCGGCAGCCCCCAGTCGACCTTCGGGACACCGGAGCTGGACCGGCGGGTCGCGGCGGCGACCGCGCTGGCCGGCGAGAAGCGCCAGAAAGCCTTCGCCGAGGTGTTCGCCTACCAGAACGAGGCCGTCGCGCAGTACGTCCATCTCGCGCACATGCGCGGACTGCTCGGTCTGTCGTCGTCGGTGCGCTACGAGCCCAACTCCGCCACCGGTGACGAACTGAGACTGGCCGCGGTCAGCCGCGCCGGGGGAAAGAGCCGCTGACATGACGACCTTCCTGCGCAAACGGATCATATCGAGCGCGATCCCGCTGGTCTTCGTGGTGTTCGGCGTCTTCTGCCTGGCACGGCTGACCGGCAACCCCGTCAACCTCTACCTGCCGCTCAGCGCCACTCCCGACCAACGCGCCGCGTTCTCCGCCGAGCACGGCTTCGACCAGTCGATCGGCGCCCAGCTCTGGGACTACCTCGGCCAAGTGGTACGCCTCGACTTCGGTACGTCGCTGCGCACCGGGCAGTCGGCCGCCGACATGGCACTGACCGCCTTCCCCGCGACGCTCCAGCTCGCGGCCGTCACGATGGTCATCGCCGCGCTGGGCGCGATCCTCATCGGAAGCCTCGCCGCCTACCGCCCGAACTCCGTCGCCGACCGGATCGCCAGCTTCCTGGCGATGGCCGCGGCCAGCATCCCGGACTTCTGGTTCGCCATCACCGGCGTACTGATCTTCGGCGTGAACCTGGCCCTGCTCCCCACCTCCGGCGTCTCCGGCGGGCCCGAGGTATGGGTGCTGCCCATCGCCACCCTGCTGATCCGCCCGTTCGGCGTGCTCGTCCAGGTGGTCCGGGGAGCCATGGTCGCCGCGCTCTCCGCGCCGTACGTCAAAGTGGCCCGCAGCAAGGGCGCCGGCGAGAAGCGGGTCATCTTCGGTCACGCCCTGCGCAACGCGATCACCCCCGCCCTCACCGTCGCCGGCGACCTCACGATCGGCCTCGTCAACGGAGCGGTGGTCGTCGAGACGATCTTCGGCTGGCCGGGCATCGGCAAACTCATGATCGACTCGATTCTCCAGCGGGACTTCGCCGTTCTCCAGGCGGCCGTCCTGCTGACGGCCCTGACGATCTTCGCCCTGAACATCCTCATCGACGTCTGCTACGCGCTGCTCGACCCGCGCGTACGACAGGCAGTACCGGCGTGACCGAAGGAGCCACGATGACCACCACCGTCACCGCCACCGCCGACCCACCCACCGGTACCGCCACGCCCGGCACCCGGCCACCACGCTGGTGGACGCTCCTCGGCAAGGACCGGATCGCGGCCGTCGCCGCCGTACTGCTCGGACTCGTCTTCCTGGTCGCGCTGTTCGGCCCCCTGCTGATCGGCGACCGCGCCACACGGCAGGACCTGGCCGCCTCGCTGCGCCCGCCCTCCTTCGACCACGGCTTCTACGGACTGCTCGGCACGGACGTCCTCGGCCGCAGCGTGCTGGCCCGGCTGATCGAGGCGGCCTCGACGACCCTGTCCGTCGCCGTGCCGGCGGTGGCGTGCTCACTGGTGATCGGCTCCGCGATCGGCATGTGGGCGAGCTACCGGGGCGGTTGGCGGGAGAGCGCCGCGATGCGGGTCGCCGATGTGATCCTCAGCTTCCCCTCCCTGCTGCTCGCGGTCGTCGTCCTCTACGTCTTCGCGCCCAGCGCCACCAACATCGTGCTGATCCTCGCGCTCGCCCGCATCCCGGTCTATCTGCGGACCGCGCGAGCCGAGGGCGCCGAACTCAGGAGCCGCCTCTTCGTCGACGCGGCACGGACGTTCGGCACCGGCACCTGGCCTACGATCTACCGGCACATCCTGCCGATCGCCATGCCGACGCTCCTGACGGTCGCCACCCTCGACTTCTGCTTCGTCATGCTGACCGAGTCGTCGCTGAGTTTCCTCGGCATCGGCATCCAGCCGCCCGACATCAGCTGGGGACTGATGGTCGCCCAAGGGCGTCAGTACCTCCAGACGGCCTGGTGGATCGCGGTACTGCCCGGACTCGCCATCGTCCTGACCACCGTGTCCGCCACGGTGCTGGCCGCCTGGGTACGGCTGGCGACGGACCCCGCGCAGCGCTGGCGCCTGACGCTGCCGAGGAAGAAGCGCCAGGAGCCGGCCGCGAGCGACGGCATGGAGCCGCCGGCCCGGCCGGTGTCCGCCCCGGCGAAGAAGCCCGAGGCGTCCGAAGCGGCGCGGCCCGACGGCGCGGTCGGCGAGGACGGCGGGAGCCGTCGCGCGCTGGAGGTCGAGCGCCTCAGCGTCGACCTGCGTACGCCCTCCGGCACCGTCCGCGCCCTGGACTCCGTCGGCTTCACCCTCGACAAGGGACGCACCCTCGCGCTGCTCGGCGAGTCCGGCTGCGGCAAGTCGATGACCGCGCAGTCGATCGCCGGACTGCTGGAGCCCGTCGCCGACGTGGTCGGCGGAGCGATCCGCGTCGGCGGCACCGACGTGCTGCGGCTGGGCGCCACGGCGCGCAAGCGGCTCGCCGGACCGGTGCTGTCGATCGTCTTCCAGGACGCGCTCACCGCCATGAACCCCGTACAGACCGTGGGCAGACAGCTCGGCGAGCCGTTCCGTATCCATCGCGGTCTGTCCAGGCGTCAGGCGAGGGAGAAGGCGATCGAGCTGATGGAGATCGTCGGCATCCCCGAACCCCGCGCCCGCGCCCGCTCGTACCCGCACCAGTTCTCCGGCGGTATGCGCCAGCGGCTGCTCATCGCGATGGCCGTCGCGCTCGGCCCCGACGTACTGATCGCCGACGAACCGACCACCGCGCTCGACGTCACCGTCCAGGCGCAGATCATGCAGTTGCTGCGGGATCTCCAAGCCGAGCGCGACATGGCGGTCCTGCTGATCACCCATGACCTCGCCGTGGTCTCCGAACGCGCCGACGACGTCGCGATCATGTACGCGGGCAACGTGGTGGAGACCGGTCCGGTACGTGAGGTGTTCGCGAATCCCCGCCACCCCTACACGAAGGGCCTGCTCGACTCCGTACCCGAACACGCCGAGCGGGGCGGCCCGTTGCCCGCCGTACCCGGCAGCCCGCCCGAACTGAGCGCGGTGCCGCCGGGCTGCGTCTTCCAGGCGCGCTGCCCGCTCGCCAGGGAACGCTGCGCCGAGGAACGGCCCCGCCTCGTGACCGACGACGGGACGGGCCGCGCGGTCGCCTGTCACTTCTCCGAGGAGCTCACCCGTGTCTGAGAACACCATTTCCGGCGCTTCCCGGGCTTCCGGCACCTCCGCGGCTTCCGGGACCTCCGCGGCGACGTCCGCGCCGCTGCTGGAAGTCACCGGCGTGCGGAAGACCTTCCGCGTCCCGCGCAACGCCGCCGGACACAACAGGCTGACCGCGCTGGACGGCGTCGACCTGCGCCTCGGCCGGGGCGAGACGCTCGGGGTGGTGGGCGAGTCCGGCTGCGGCAAGTCCACCCTGGCCCGGGTGCTGCTCCTGCTGGAGCGGCCGGACGCGGGGACCGTACGCTTCGACGGGACCGACCCCTTCTCCCTGAAGAAGAAGGAACTGCTGGCCTGGCGCCGGCGGGTGCAGATGGTGTTCCAGGACCCGTTCGCCTCGCTCAACGCGCGGATGTCCGCGGCCGACATCATCGGCGAACCGTGGCGCACCCACCGGGACGTGGCACCCACCGCGCGGGCGCGGGAGACCCGGGTACGCGAACTGCTGGACCTCGTCGGACTGCGCGCGGGGGACGCCTTCCGCCACCCGAACGAATTCTCCGGCGGGCAGCGCCAACGGCTCGGCATCGCACGCGCGTTGGCGCTTGACCCCGATCTGATCGTGTGCGACGAGCCGGTGTCCGCACTGGACCTGTCGGTACAGGCACAGGTGCTCAACCTGCTCTCCGATCTCCAGCAACGGCTCCAGGTTTCCTACGTGTTCATCTCCCACGACCTGTCGGTGGTCCGGCACGTCGCGGACCGGGTGTCCGTGATGTACCTCGGCAAGGTCATCGAACACGGCGCCACCGAGGACGTGTTCGACCGGCCGGTCCACCCGTACACCTCTGCCCTCATGTCGGCGGCCCCCGCGCTGGACGTCTCCGGCGCCCCGCCACGCGGCGACCGCGTCCTGCTGAAGGGGGAGATCCCCTCGCCGCTCGACCCGCCGTCGGGCTGCCGGTTCCGTACCCGCTGCCCGCGCGCGGTCGACAGGTGCGCCGAGGAGGCCCCGCCGGTACATGTGCGTGACGGTTCGCACGAGGGCCTGTGCCACTTCCCGCTGAACGGGGAGCCACTGGGCGCCGGGCCGGTGAGTGGCGGGGGAGCGGTGGCCGGCCCGGCATCGGCGGACAGGTGAGCCTGCCGGTATTCGCCCTGCTCTCCGCGGTCGTCCTGCTGGGCACGGTGTTCCAGGTGTCGATCGGCTTCGGTCTCGGGCTGCTCGCCGCCCCGGTGATCGCGCTGGTCGCGCCCGGCCTCGTCCCCGTGGTGCTGCTGCTCTCCACCGCGGTCACGGCCTCGGTACTGCTGCTGGACGGCGCCCATGTGAACCTCCGCGGAGCGGGGTGGGCGCTGCTCGGCCGGGTACCTGGCGTGATCGCGGGCGCTGCGCTGGTGGCCCTGCTGCCCGCGCGGTGGCTGGCGCTGTGCGTCGCCGCCGTGGTCGTGGTGGGTGTCGTCGCCAGTGTCCGCGGCTTCCGGCCGACGCCGACCCGGCGCGCCGTGGCGCTGGCGGGGATGGCGTCGGGACTGATGGGTACGGCGACCTCCATCGGAGGCCCGCCGATGGCCCTGGTCTGGCAGCGGATGACGGGGCCGGAGCTGCGCTCCACGATGAGCGGGTTCTTCCTCGCCGGCTCCCTGATGAGCCTGGTCGCGCTCGCGGCTGTCGGCGCGGTGCACGCCGACAGCCTGCGCCACTCGGCCCTGCTGGCCCCGGCCGCCGCCGCGGGCGTACTGCTGGCGCGCCCACTGTCCGACAAGCTGAACGTCGGCCGGGCCAGAGCCGTCGCGACGGTGCTGGCGGTGGCGGGCGCCGTGCTGCTGACGGTGCGTCAGTTCGTCTGATGCCGAAGGGGTGACCGTCCGGTGCCGTACTCAGCTTCCGCCGCGTACCACGTTCGTCAGGGGCTCGCCCCTGGCCAGCCGGCCGATGTTGTCGGCGATCTCGTGCGCCCTGTGGGTGAACGTCTCCTGGGTGTGGCCGGAGTGGTGCGGCGTCATCACGACGTTGTCGAGCGTGTGGAACGGGCGGGTGCAGCCGCGCGCACCGTCCCCGTCCTTGGGGTGGCTCCACCACACGTCCAGCCCCGCGCCGCCGATCCGCCGCCCGGACAGCGCGTCGAACAGCGCGTCCTCGTCGACCAGGGGGCCGCGCGCCACGTTGATCAGCAGGGCGTGCGGGCGCATCAGGGCGAGTCGCGCCGCGCCGATCAGTCCGGTCGTGGCAGCCGACAGCGGCACGGTCAGCACGACGACGTCCGAGCCCGCCAGCAGGTCGTCGAGCCCGTCCTCGCCGTCAACCCGGTCCAGTCGCAGGTCACTCGGCAGCGGCGCCCGCGGATCGCGCCGTACCGCACGGGCCCTCATGCCCAGCGCGGTCGTCGCCCGCACCACCTGCCGGCCGATCTCGCCGAGCCCGACGACCCCGACCGTACGGCCGGCGAGCGTGGTGCCCAGGGCGACGCCGGGGTCCACGGCGACCGACTCCCAGGTCCCCTCGCGCATCAGCCGGTCCGCGCGCGGCACGCGGCGGGAGAGCATCAGCGTCGTCATCACGACGTGTTCCGCGATGGAGGGGCCGTGGTGGAAGGTGTTGCACACGGCGGTGCCGGGCGGGAGCGCGTCCATCGCGATCCGGTCGTACCCGGCGCCGGTGACGTGCACCAGCCGCAGCCGCCCGGCGGTGGCGGCCACGGGGGCGGTCAGCCGGGACGCCACCAGTACGTCGGCGGCGGGCAGGCGGAGCATGACGTCGGCGTCCGGTCGGCCGGCGAGGAACTCCCAGTCGTGACCGTCCGTGCCGCCACGGGTCAGCTCGTCGGAGAACCGGGTGAGGATGGGGTCGGTCAGGACGATTCTCATGACGCCTCCTGACCGGCCGTTCGGCGCCGGGCGGTCGGCACGGTCACCATCGCGGCGGGGTCGGGTCGAAGGCCGGTTCGGTGGTACGGCGGTAGTACCCGGTGTCGTCGCGCTGACGGATACCGCACGCGAGGTACTGCTCGTGCAGCCTGGCCAGGGCGTCGCGGTCGAGTTCGACCCCCAGCCCCGGTGCGGTGGGTACGGCCACCGAGCCGTTGCGGAAGGCCAGCGCGCCGGGCACGACGACGTCCTCTTCGGGGCTCTTCCACGGCCAGTGCGTGTCACAGGCGTAGTTGAGGTTGGGGGTGGCCGCCGCCAGATGCGTCATCGCGGCGAGGCTGATGCCCAGATGCGAGTTGGAGTGCATCGACAGCCCGAGCCCGAAGGTGTCGCAGACCCCGGCGAGGGTACGGGAGCGGCCCAGACCGCCCCAGAAGTGGTGGTCGGAGAGGACCACTTGCACCGCGTCCTGCGCGACGGCGGGCTTGAGCTGGTCGAAGGCCACCACACACATGTTGGTGGCGAGCGGCATCGGCACCTCACGCGCGACCCTGGCCATCGCGTCGATCTCGGCGGTCGGGTCCTCCAGGTACTCGATCACACCGCCGAGTTCCTTGCCGACGCGGATCGATGTCTCCACGCTCCAGGCGGCGTTGGGATCGATCCGCAGCGGGTGGCCGGGGAAGGCACGGCGCAGGGCCCTGATCGCCTCGACCTCTTCCTCGGGCGGAAACACACCGCCCTTGAGCTTGATCGCGGTGAAGCCGTACTCGTCGATCATCCGCCGTGCCTGCGCGACCAGTTGGTCCGGATCGAGCGCGGCGCCCCACTCGTCGGGCTCCGCACCCGGATGCCCCGCCCACTTGTAGAAGAGGTAGGCGCTGTAGTCGACACGGTCCCTGACGGCTCCGCCGAGGAGGTCGCTCACCGGCCGTCCGAGCGCCTTGCCCTGGATGTCGAGACACGCCACTTCGAACGGCGACAGCACACGGTCGGCGGTGCGGCTCCCCGTGACCATGCCGCTCATGCCGTGGCCGCCCTTGCCGGTGTCGGCGGCCAGGACCACCGCGATACGGCGGGCGATCTCCTGGACGTGCCAGACGTCTACCCCGGTCAGCTCGGCGGCCGCGAGCCGCAGCCGCTCGAGGTGGGCCAGGTCGCCGTACGTCTCGCCGAGCCCGAGCAGCCCGGATTCGGTGACGACCTCGACGACGGCCCGCAGTGCGAACGGTTCATGGACGCCGACGGTGTTGAGCAGTGGCGGATCACGGAACGCGACGGGCGTGACACGTATGTCCTTGATCCGGTGCGGCTCGTTGTTCTGTGGGTCGCGCACCCTGGGACCTCCGGTGGATACGACGGGCGGTAGCCGTCGGCGTGCATGGGCTGTCACCGCACCCTAACCCTCTTCCGTCCACATGTGTAGACAGCACCCACAAATGAAAACGCGATCCGCCTGGAGCCCGGGTCCCGGCCGTTCGGAAACCAGGTGCGCACCAGCGGGGCGGTGGTGTGTGATCGGGCGCATGGCGATTGTGCTGGGCGTGCCGGGAGTCGACGGGCTGGGCGAGGCGGTGGGCGTACTGCGCGAGTGGCAGGACGACGGGGCGCCGACGCAGCTCCATCCGGGGGACCTGGGCTGGTTCTGGCGGTCGGGTGCGGAAGCGACCGCCGCGGCGGTCAGGACCTGGAGCCGGGAAGGACGGATCCTCGCGGTCGGGCTGCTGGACGGCCCCGGGCTGCTGCGGCTGACGATCGCGCCGGACGCCCACCAGGAGGAGGAACTGGCGCGGCGGCTGGTCGAGGACGTGACCGGTCCGGAGCGTGGCGTGCTCCCCGGGGGGAGGGTGAACATCGAGGCGCCGATGGACGCGCGGGTCCAGGAACTGCTGCGCGAGGACGGCTGGAACACCGACGAGCCGTGGACACCGCTGCGCCGCGATCTCACGGAGCCGGTGGAGGACCCGGGCGTGCGGATCGAGGTGGTCGGGCCGCGGCGGGCGCACGCGTATGTCGCCGTGCACCGGGCGGCGTTCGAGGGGTCGAGGTTCACGGACGAGGGCTGGCACGCGATGGCGGCCGGATCGCCGTACGCCGACGCCCGGTGCCTGGTCGCGCACGACGACGACGGCGACGCGGTGGCGGCGGTGACGGTGTGGTCGGCCGGTCCCGGACGGCCCGGGTTGCTCGAACCGATGGGTGTGCACCGGGAACACCGCGGTCACGGTTACGGCCGGGCGATCACCGTCGCCGCGGCGGCGGCACTGCGCGACCTCGGCTCGTCGAGCGCGATCGTCTGCACCCCGAGCTCCAACACCGGGGCCGTCGCCACCTACAGGTCGGCCGGCTTCCAACGCCGCCCCGAGGTCAGGGACCGGTACCGGGACGCCTGAGGGCTGTCCCGTAATCCCCGGCGGGCACGCGACGACAGCGACGGCACCTCGCCGCGTTGTCGGATCTCCCGAATACGCCCCGTACGAGGACGACCCTCCGTCTCGCGACGCACCGCACCAGCCGCCGTGTCAGATACGGCCCAGGCTGTCCGGCGGACGCTGGCGGCTCGGCCGCCACACGGGGCGGCCCCCCACGGCGTCGCGCGTCACGGCGCGCGCCGTTCGAGTTCGCTTGTACGGCGTCGCGGCACCGCACTACCTTGCGGGCGTGGATCAATTCTCGCGCTCCTGGGCGGCCTTGCGCACGGCGGTCGCCGAACTCGCCGACGAGGACTTCGCACAGCCGTCCGGCTGCGCCGGCTGGCTCGTACGGGATCTGGTGTGCCATCTGGTCATCGACGCCCAAGACGTCCTGATCACCCTCGTGACCCCCGCCGGCACGGAACCGACCCACGACGCCGTGACGTACTGGCACGTCACCCCGACCCCGCCCACCGGCGACGACCCGCTCGACGCGCTGATCGTCCGGCTGGCCGCGGCGTACGAGGACCCCGCGCTGCTCAAGTTCCACCTCGACGACGTCGGTTCCGCCGCGGGCCGCGCCGCCGAACTCGCCGACCCGGGGCTGCGGGTCGCCACCCAGGACATGGTCCTCACCGCGGGCGACTACCTCCGCGCGTACGTCCTGGAGTGGACGCTGCACCACCTCGACCTGGTCGCCCACCTGCCCCACGCGGCGGGGCCGCCGGCGGAAGGGCTCGCCCGGACGCGCGAAACGCTGGAGGCGATCGCGGGGACGGCGTTCCCCGCGTCGTTCTCCGACGAGGACGCGCTGCTGATCGGCACCGGACGGCGCGCGCCGACCGACCCGGAGAAGGCCCAACTGGGCCCACTGGCCCGGGAGATCCCGCTCGTCCTCGGCTGAACACCCGTGTCCGGGCCTCCTCCCGGCGGCCCGTCGGCGCGGTGTGCCGGATTGACGGATTGGTGTCAGTCGCCGTTGGGCAGTGAGCAGTGGAAATGTCATGTGCACGACTGTCTCTGATGTAAGGAGGTCGACCATGTACGTCCGTAAGTTGACCGGCGCGCTCGCCGCCGCCCTGGCCGTGACCGCTTCCCTGCTGGGTGGCCAGGCCGTGGCCGCTCCCACCACGGACGCGGACGGAGCCCTGGCCGCGCGTGTGGTCACCTACGACGCCAGCGGTTCCGCGGAGTTCAGGTCCGCGGTCGATCGGGGCGCCGCGATCTGGAACGAGAGCGTCGACGCGGTCGAACTGCGGCCCGTCGCGTCCGGTCAGTCCGCCAACATACGAGTCCTGGCGGACAACGGCTGGCCCCGCGCGCTCACCACGTCACTGGGTAACGGAACCGTCTGGATAGGCCGTCAGGCGGTGATCGAGGGGCACAACACGATCCGCATCTCGTCGCACGAACTGGGCCACATCCTGGGGCTGCCGGACCGCAAGCCCGGCCCCTGCACCAGCCTGATGTCCGGTTCCAGCGCGGGAACCTCCTGCACGAACGCCTACCCGAACACGGCCGAAAAGGCCGAGGTCGAGGGTAACTTCGGCGGACGGTTCGCGCCGAAGGCCGGAGCGGTGCCGCTCAACACCATGATCGTGGACTGACGTATCGCCCGGGACGCCGGGCGGAGGTGACCGTACGCCCCGGAGCGCGCATCGCGCCCCGGGGCGTACGCCGTCCGGCGGCGCGACGCCGCTCCGCCGCCGGACTCCGCTCAGGGCTTGTACGCGACCGCGCCGTACATGGCGACGTCCCGGTCGTCGACGTCCAGTTGACCGGCGCCGGGGCGCCACTTGTGCGCCTGGGTGACGCCCGGCTCGACCAGGTGCATGCCGTCGAAGAAGGAGGTGGCGGTGGGGAGGTCGCGCAGCACCATCGGCATGTTCTGCCGCTCGTACTCCTCGGCGACGCGGCCGACCTCCTCGGGGGCGAAGTCGCCGGTACCGATCGTCATCGCCAGATAGCTGCCTGACGGGAGCGGCTCCAGCAGCCGCCGGACGAGCGGCAGGTCCTCGGGCGGCCTGATGAAGTGGATGACGCCGATGACCATGAGCCCCACCGGCTCGTCCAGATCGAGCAGTTCCCGCACTCCCGGGTTCCGCGTGACGGCGTCCGGGTTTCGTATGTCGGCGTCGACATAGGCGGTGGCGCCTTCGGGCGAGCTGTCCAGCAGCGCGTCGGCGTGCGCGAGGACGACGGGGTCGTTGTCGACGTAGACCACACGGGACTCGGGTGCGACGCCCTGGACGACCTCGTGCAGATTCGGCGAGGTGGGCAGTCCCGCACCGATGTCGAGGAACTGCCGTACACCCTTCTCGCGGGCGAGGAAGTCACCGGCGCGGTGCATGAAGCGGCGGTTCTCCCGCATGTGTACGGGCAGCGCCGGCCAGTGCCTGCACATCGCGTCACCGGCTTCGGCGTCGACCGGATAGTGGTCCTCGCCGCCCAGGATGTAGTCGTACACGCGCGCCGCGTGCGCTCGCGTGGTGTCTGTCCGGTCCGCAGGGTTCCGCATCGCCACTCCACTCCTGACCGCTCACGGCTTCACGGCAGACAGTACTGCGCCGGACCCGGCATCAGGTGCAACTCTCGGGTTGCACCTGGCGGGGTGATGTGCAACTCTGGAGTTGCACTCAATGGCGGCGATGGAGGACCTCATGAGCGACGACCGGATCGAACGCGAAACCCTGATCGCGGCACCCCTGGAGCGGGTCTGGTCGCTGGTGGCCCAACCCGGTTTCTGGGTGGCCGACAAGGCGAGCCTGCCCGGCACCGTGGCGAGGGAAGGCGAATCGATGGTGGCGAAGAGCGCCGAGTACGGCGACTACCCGGTACGGGTGGAGAAGGTAGAGCCGCCGACGTACCTCGCGTACCGCTGGGCCAGCGCGTTCCCCGGCGAGGAACTGCGCGAGAACAACAGCACCCTGGTGGAATTCACACTGGCCCCGGAAGGCGACGGGACGCGGCTGCGGGTCGTCGAGAGCGGATTCGCGGCGCTGAGCGGATCCGAGGAACTGCGCGGTCGGGCGGTGAAGGACAACACCGTCGGCTGGCCCCAGGAACTCGCCGCGCTCAAGGCGCGTGCGGAACAGCCGTCGGCGTGACGGACATGCACCGGGACGCCGGCGAGTCCGTCGACAGCGTGCTCGTGGCCCTCGCCGACCCGACGCGGCGTCAGCTGCTCGAACTGCTCGCCGCGCAGGGCGAGGTCACCGCGACCACCCTCGCCGCGCAGCTTCCCGTCTCGCGGCAGGCGGTGGTCAAGCACCTCGCGGTCCTGGACGCCGCCGGGCTGGTCTCGGGCGGCCGGGTCGGACGCGAAGTGCGGTACGCGGTACGGCCGGCCGCGCTGGACGCGACCGCGCGGTGGATGGCCGCGCTCGCGGTCGACTGGGACCGGCGGC
>NZ_JAAPBF010000360.1 GCF_022695985.1 Streptomyces sp. NP-1717
CCTCCTCCAGCGGGACGAACCGTCCCTGGGCGTAAGTAGGGAGAACCACCTAAGGGCTCTCCACCCTCAGGTGGAGCCGCCCTGAGGGTTCCCTCCGGGACGGCGGGCCCCCTCCGGGACGTAGGCTGCACCCTGCCGCGACGAGAGGGTCAAGTGAGAGGGTGTCCGGGGGAGATACCTGCATAGGGAAGGGATCCTGTGACCGCCGTACCCGAGCACCGCCGCGGTCCCGTCGTCGCCGCCCTGATGCTCGGCATGGCACTGGCCGCGCTCGACGGCACGATCCTCTCCACCGCCGTCCCGCAGATCGTCGGCGACCTCGGCGGCTTCTCCGTCTTCTCCTGGCTCTTCTCCGGCTACCTGCTCGCCGCGACGGTCACCCTCCCCCTGTACGGAAAACTCTCCGACACCTTCGGCCGCAAGCCCGTCCTGATCGCGGGCATCATCCTCTTCCTCATCGGCTCGGTCCTGTGCGCCACCGCGTGGAACATGGGCTCGCTGATCGCCTACCGCGTCGTCCAGGGCCTCGGCGGCGGCGCGATCCAGGGCACCGTGCAGACCATCGCCGCCGACCTCTACCCCCTGAAGGAACGCCCCAAGATCCAGGCGAAGCTCTCCACCGTCTGGGCCACGTCCTCCGTCGCGGGCCCGGCCGTCGGCGGACTGCTCGCGGGGTACGCCGACTGGCGCTGGATCTTCCTGATCAATCTGCCGGTGGGCGCGCTCGCGCTGTACCTCACCGTCCGCCACCTCCACGAGCCCGGCCGCACGCGCGCCCGCGAGAGCGGAGACGGCGCGCGTACGAAGCGGGGCCCCCACACCCCGACAGGCACCCGGCCCCGTGTCGACTGGGCGGGCGCGCTCGCCGTCTTCGCCACCGGCACGCTGCTGGTCACCGCCCTCGTGCAGGGCGGGGTCGCCTGGCCCTGGCTCTCCGCCCCTTCGGTCGCGCTCCTCGCCGGCAGCGCGCTCCTCGCCGTCGTGACCTTCCTCGTCGAACGGCGCGCGGCCGAACCGATCATCCCCGGCTGGGTCTGGCGCCGCCGCCCCATCGCCGCCGTCAACCTCGCCCTGGGCGCGCTCGGACTGCTGATGATCGCCCCGACGGTCTTCCTGCCGACGTACGCCCAGTCCGTACTCGGCCTCGGCCCGATAGCCGCCGGCTTCGTCCTCTCCGCGATGACCCTGACCTGGCCGATCAGCGCGGCCCTCTCCGACCGCGTCTACAACCGCGTGGGCTTCCGGCGCACCGCGATCACGGGCATGTCCTTCGCCCTGCTGGCCCTGCTGGCCTTCCCCCTGCTGCCCTTCCCCGGCCAGGCGTGGCAGCCCGCGCTGCTGATGCTGCTGCTCGGCGCGGCGCTCGGGCTGTTCCAGCTCCCGCTGATCATCGCCGTACAGGGGACGGTCGGCTGGTCGGAGCGCGGTACGGCCACCGCGTCGATCCTCTTCTGCCGCCAGCTCGGCCAGAGCGTGGGCGCCGCGCTCTTCGGGGCGCTGGCCAACGGCGTCCTCACCAACAGGCTCACCGACGCGCCCGGCGACGGTCTCCCACGCGACCTCGACTCCGTGGCACACGCCCTGGACGACCCGGCGGCCCTCACCGCCCGCGCGGCCGACTTCCTGCGCCGCGCCGTCGACTCGGCGGTCGACGCCGTCTTCCTGGGGGCGGCCGGCGCCGCCGCGCTCTGCCTGCTGGTCCTTCTCTTCGTCGCGCCGCGGCGCTTCCCCGTCCACCAGGACCCCGCACCGGACCCGGACACCCGGCCGAGCAAGGCGACCGGCGCGGCGACGGAGCCCTCCTGAGGAACGGCCTCCTCCTCAAGAGGGTTCTCGATCCTCCGACGGCCCCGCCTCGGCCTCCGCAGGAGCCCGGCCCGTCAACGCCGCCAGGCTGTTACGCACATGCGTCATCCGTGCCTGCACCTCCTCACGGATCCCGGTGTGCTCCCGCAGGATCCGCTCCGTCTCCCGCACCGTCCGCTCCTCCGCCGCCCGTGCCCGCGCGATCAGCTCCTCGGCACGCGCCGCCGCGTCCTCGTGGATGTGCCGGGCGCTGTCCTCCGCCTCAGCGAAAGCCCGCTTCGCGTCGGCGAGCCGAGCGTCCGAGCGGGCCGCCAGTTCCGAGTGACGGGCCTGTGCGTCGGCGTCCCGGGCGGTGAACTCCCGCGCCGTCGCGGCCAGTCGCTCCGCGTGCTCCTGCGACAGCTCGGTGAGCAGCGCCTCCGTACGCTGCCGGATCTCGTCGAAACGCGCCAGCGCCGCGCCCCGTACGCCCTCGGCGTCCCGGCGCGCGGCCGTCCGCAGCTCGTCGGCCGCGCCCCGCGCGTCCTCCACCGTCCGTGTCGCGTGCGCGTCCGCGTCGGCCGTGACCGCCTCCGCGTCCGCGCGGGCCGCCTCGCGCGTCCGGCGGCCCCTGTCGTCCGTCTCCTCGGACAGCGCCTGCGCGTCCTCCCGCGCGGCCGCACGCGCCGCGTCCGCCTCCTCGGCGGCCAGCGCCAGGATCTTCTGTGCGCGCTCGCCCAGGGAGTCGTACGTCTGCGGTGGCAGGGACTCGACCTGCCGGCGCAGCAGCTCGGCCTCCTCCCGCAGACGCTCGGCCAGCTCCGCGAGCCGCCGCTCGTGCGCCCGGGCGTCGTCCCGGTCCCTGGTGAGGTCCGTGACCCGCCGGTCGACCTGCTCGGGGCGGTAGCCACGGCCCCGGACGGGATCGAAGCCGTGAGCCGATGCCCGTGCAGCAGCCATTCCAGAAGCCTCTCTCCGACCGACGGTGACAAGAAGGGACGCCCCTGCGAAACGCCCCACCCGTCCATCCTTCTCAAGGATGCGGCATTTGACGCCGGGTGCCTGACTCCGCTTCCGTACCGACGACGCGGCCGACGCGTTCAAGCCATCGCCGATCCCGGTGCCGCAAACGGCGAAGGCGCCCGCCGTGAACCACGGGGGCGCCTCGCGCGCGGGGTTGTACGTGGCGGATCTCACCGCCCGGCCGGCGCCGCCGGATCAGCTCCGTACCGACGCGGCGCCACCGGAAAAGTCAGAGCAGCCCGTCCCACATCTGCTCCAGCAGCACCGACCACCAGCTCTCCGGCGACGACAGCGCCGCCGGATCGATCGCCGCGAGCTGCGCCTGGAAGTCGACCGTCCAGCGGCCCGCCTGCTCCGGGTTCAGACCGAAACGCAGCCGCCACATGCGGCCGAGCAGCGCCATCGAGCGGGTGAACTCCGGCAGCCCGGTGTTCACGAACTGCGGCGGAATCGTCTGACCGCCCGGACCCGTCTCGACCGACACGGCCATGATGTGCGCCGTGCCGTACTGGACACAGATCGCCCGGCCGAAGTCGCTGCCCATCACCAGGTACGAGCCCGCGTCCGCCGCCGGCTGCACCTGCCGCTGCGCGGCCAGCTCGGCCAGCGTCGGCACCACCGGCTGCGGGGGCTGCGCCCAGAAGAACGGGCCGAAGTCGCCCGGCAGCCCCGCCCACACGAGCGTGCGCGCCACGACTTCCGGTACACCCTGACGGGAGACCGCCCGCTGGTCGAAGCGGCAGATGCCCTGCGGGCCGAACGCGCCCGCCAGCTCCTGCGCGATCGCCTCCGGCGGGACCGGCTGCGCGGGCGGCACCTGCGGCAGCGGGGCGCGTACCGGGGCCGGCCGCGCCGGACCGTCCGCGACCTGGTGCAACTCGCCCTGGTGGGTGAGCAGATGCTGCATGCCCTGCTGACGGCTGTTGTGGTCCCTGCCGTACGGGGCGACGCTCGTGATCCGCACCTGAGGCCAGGTCTCGCGGATCATCCGCGCGCAGTAACCACCGGGCAGCTCGCAGGACTCCAGCTCCGTGTGGAGTTCGAGCACCTGCTGCGGCGGCACGTTCATGGCGCGCAGCTCGTGCAGTATCTGCCACTCGGGGTGCGGGGTGCCGGGCGCCGAGCGGCGGATGAGCTGGGCCTCGGAGCCGTCGGGCGCGCGGTAGCGCAGGACGGCCTGATAGCCGGGGCCGACCGTCGGCATGCCGCCGGTCTGCTGCGGATAGCCGTACGAACCGGGCGGGGCGCCGGGAGGCGCACCGGGAGGCGCACCGGGCGGGCCGGGCGGCTGCGGACCGGGCGGCGGGCCGGGTACGGCACCGGGGCCGGCCAGCATCGTCGCCGCGTGATGCACACCACCGGGCGGAGTCCCAGGGGCACCAGGCGCACCCGGAGGGCCGGGCGGCATCCCGGGAGCACCGGGGCGCGCGCCCGGAAGACCGTGCTGACCGCCCTGGCTCGGGTCCGCCAGCATCGTCGCCGCGTGATGCACACCACCGGGCGGGGTCCCTGGGGCACCGGGAGGGCCGGGAGGAGCCGGCGGCATCCCGGGAGCGCCCGGAGCACCGGGCGGACCGGGCGGGCCCGGCGGACGGGGGCCGGCCACCGACGGCGACTGACCGCCCTGGCTCGGATCCGCGAACATCGTCGCCGCGTGATGCACACCACCGGGCGGCGGCGTCCCGGGAACACCGGGCGGGCCGGGCGGCTGCGGACCACCCGGACCACCGGGGCCGA
>NZ_JAAPBF010000361.1 GCF_022695985.1 Streptomyces sp. NP-1717
CCACCCCTGTTCCGCGTTCTGGTCGCGCTGACCGTCGTGTGCGCGGCCCTGGCGGCGCTGCTGGGTCTCGCAGCACAGCGGGCCACCGCCGCCCCGGCCTGGCCCGCCCTGGCCCAGGGCGCCACCGGAGCGAACGTCACCACCGCCCAGCACCTCCTGAGGGGCCAGGGCTACGACATCTCCGTGGACGGCGACTTCGGCCCGGCCACCGAGAACACCGTGCTCACGTTCCAGGCGTCCAAGGGGTACGCCGCGGACGGGGTGATCGGCGCCGAGACCTGGCCCGGGCTGATCGTCACCGTCCGACAGGGCTCCACCGGCGACGCGGTGGCCGCCGCGCAGACGGCCTTGAACAAACATGGCTACGGCCTGACCGTGGACGGCCGGTTCGGGCCGGCAACCACCTCCGCGGTCACCGACTTCCAGAACGGCCAGGGACTCACGGCGGACGGCGTCGTCGGCCCCGACACCTGGCGAAGCCTCGTCGGCCAGGGCGGAGGCGACGGTGGCGGCGGCTGCACGGTCCCGTCGGACGCCGACCCCGAGGTGCTCAAGGCCGTCTACCGCAAGGCCGTCGAACTCGGTGTCGACGACCGCGTGCTCCTCGCCGGGTTCGAGGCGGGTGTGGTCGAGTCGAACATGAACAACCTGGACTGCGGCGACCGCGACTCCCTCGGTGTCTTCCAGCAGCGGCCCTCGCAGGGCTGGGGAACACCGGAACAGATCATGGACGTGGCCCACGCCTCGAACTCGTTCTTCACCCGCGCCATCAACGTCGGCCAGGCGCACCCGGACTACTCGGCGGGCCAAGTGGCCCAGGCCGTGCAGATCTCGGCCTACCCGGACCGCTACGACGCCGCGGAAACCACCGCCCGGGCACTCATCGAGCAAGCACGGGACCTGGTCGGCGGCTAGGACGGCGCGGCCGAAGCCGAGGTCGTCCGCCGGTCCGCCGGTCACCGTGCTGCCACGGGACAACCGTTCGGGCGCGTTCGGAGCGATGATCATCCCGCTCCGAACGCGCCCGAACACAGAAGCGCCGCCGCCCCCCGTTTCCTGGTGGGCCATGCTCCGGTCATGAGCCCGGCTTCCCCCGCCCGGTCGCTTTCACCAGCCGGGCAGAACCGGTAGGCCCCACCATTCACGCCGACGCTCCCCCCGACGGTCCGTCATGCGGGACCGCGGTGGGTCAGCAGGGTGCTGTCACATTGCCGCAGTGGATCCAGCCGGTCGTACCGATCGGATCCCTGACGTAGTACCAGCGGTTTCCCGACGAGTTGTACGCGTAGTGGCTCCAGTGCAGGGCCTCGCCGGAGTACGTGCCGATGACATCATGAATCCTCCTTGCGGGATCGGCGCCCCCGCGCCGTCCCGAACGACCGAGACCTCGGCGGAGACCGGCAATCCGATGCCCGCGTCGAGCCCGCCGAGAAGTGAACTGACGCCACCGTCCCCGACGGTTATCGGACGATTCTTGGACGAACCTTGAAACGGCTGGTCAGAGCGCCGGCCACGCCCTTAGGGTTCTCGCTTGGGCGGTGGTGTCGGGATGACAGTGGAGTTCGGCCTCCTGGGCACGATCGAGATGCGCGTCGACGGCCGTCCCGCGGACGCGGGGCACCTTCGGCAGCGGTGTGTGCTGGCCGCTCTGCTCGTGGACGCCAACCGGGTGGTACCGCTCGACGAGCTCATCGACCGGGTGTGGGCGGACCGGCCGCCGCAGCGGGTCAGGGGAACGCTGCACGGCTATCTGTCCCGCCTGCGCCGGACGTTGGAGGGCACCGCGGACGACGTGCGGATCGTGAGGCGGTCCGGCGGCTACGTCCTGGAGGCCGACGCGGCGGCTGTGGACCTCCACCGGTTCCGGGAACTGGTGGGGCAGGCCCGGACGGCCGGCGACGAGCTCGCGGCGATGCTGATGGGACGGGCGCTGGAGCTGTGGCGGGGGGAGCCGTTCGCCGGCGTCGACACCCCGTGGTTCTGCGATCTGCGCCAAACCCTGGAACGGGAACGGCTGTCGGCCGAACTGGACCACACCGACATCCGCTTACGGAGCGGACTGCACGGCGAGCTGCTTCCCGCGCTCACCGACCGCGTCGCGCGGCACCCGCTGGACGAGCGGGTGACCGGTCAGTTCATGGTCGCCCTGTACCGCGGTGGACGGGCCTCCGACGCCCTGGCCTGCTACCAGGACCTGCGGCGAAGGCTGGCGGAGGAGCTGGGCATCGACCCCGGCGAGCCGTTACAGCGACTGCACCAGCAGATCCTCACCGCCGATCCCGTACTGACCCTCCCGAAGCCCGAGCCCACCCCAAGCACCGGGGCGCGTACGCCGGTGCCCCGCCAACTCCCCTCCCGGCCGGGTTCGTTCACCGGTCGCGAGCACCAGCTCGCCGCGCTCAGCAAGGCGTTGGACTCCGCAGGTGAGCCCCGCGGCACGGTGGTGATCTCCGCGATCGGCGGCAGCGGCGGGATCGGCAAGACCTGGCTGGCGCTGCACTGGGCGCACGACAACATCGACCGGTTCCCGGACGGGCAGCTCTACGTCGACCTGCGCGGTTTCGATCCTTCGGGAGAGCCCGTCACACCGGCCGCGGCCGTACGCGGGTTCCTCGACGCACTGGGAGTGGATTCCGGGTCCGTGCCGGTGGACGTCCAGGCTCAGATCGGACTGTACCGGAGCCTGGTCGAGGGCAGGCGCATGCTGATCGTGCTCGACAACGCCGCCGACGCCGAGCAGGCGGCCGCGCTGCTGCCCGGCGGCGCGACCTGCACGGTGCTGGTCACGAGCCGTCGGCGGCTGTCCGGGCTGACGAGCGCTCATGGGGCCCGGATGCTGACGCTCGACGTGCTCACCGACAGCGAGGCACGGGAACTGATCCACCGCCACCTGGGGAAAGGCCGGACCGCGGCGGAACCGAAGGCTGTCGCCGCTCTGCTGGAACACTGCGCGGGACTGCCGCTGGCGATCAGCGTGGTGGCGGCCCGCGCGGCGGCCCACCGGGACTTCCCGCTCGCCCTGCTGGCCGAGGACCTCAAGGACGAGTCGGCGCGGCTGGACGCCCTGGACGCGGGTGATCTGACCTCCAGCGTGCGCGCGGCCTTCACCCTGTCGTACCGAGCCCTGACCGTCGGGACGGCTGAGGTGTTCCGCCTCCTGGGGATGACGCCCGGGCCGGAGATCGGACTCGCCGCGGCCGGCAGCCTCGTCGCCCGCCCCGCCGCAGCGGTGCGCATGGCCTTGAGGGAACTGGAGAACGCCCACCTCGTCCGGCAATCCGTACCCGGCCGCTACCGCCTTCACGATCTGGTGCGCCTGTACGCCGCGGAGCGCGCGGGCCGTGACCAGCCGGAGGAATCCCGTCGGCGGGCCATGCGGCGGCTGACGGATTTCTATCTGCACACCGCCTACGCCGGCGACCGGATTCTCAGCCCCATGCATCACCAGTCGCTGGAGCTCGGCCTGCCGTCCGACGGCTCATCCGTCGAGTCGCTGTCCGGCCAGGAAGAGGTCCTGGCCTGGTTCCGTGCCGAGCACGACTGCCTGCTCGCGGCTCAGCGTCTCGCCGCCGAGCAGGGATGGGACACGCCGGTGTGGCAGCTGGCCTGGGTACTGGACGGCTTCCTCTGGCGGCAGGGTCGCCTGCACGACCACGTAACGCTCTGGCGGACAGGGCTGGCCGCGGCCGAACGACTCGGCATGGCGAACATGCGGGCACGGGCCCACCGCCGTCTGGGCCACGTCTGCGCGAGAGCCGGCGACCATGACGACGCGCTGGAACACACGCGGTTGGCGCTCGCCTTCGCGGAGGAGGCGGGTGACATCGCCGAGCAGGCACGGGTCCACGACGTCACCGCCTGGGCGTGGGCCAAACAGGGTGACGACCGACAGGCCCTGACGCACGTCCGGCACACCTTGCGGTTGCAGCGCATGGCAGAGGACCCCCTGGCGGAGGCAAACGCCCTCAACGCGGTGGGATGGTACGAAGCCCGCATCGACAACTACGAGCAGGCTCTCGCCCACTGCGAGCAGTCCCTCGCCCTGCACCGCCGCCACGCCTTTCCCGACGGCGAGGCATGCGCCCTCGACAGCCTCGGCTACATCGCCCACTCCTCCGGTCGGCACGACCGGGCTCTCACGTACTACCGCCAAGCCCACTCGCTGTTCCGGAGACTCGGCAACAACTACGAAGAAGCCAACACGCTGGCCCACATCGGCGACGTCCACCACGCCCTCGGCCGGCACGACCAGGCCCGTCAGATGTGGCAGGAGGCGGCCGACCTCTACCAGGCGCAGCACCGCGAGGACGACGCCAAGCAGCTCCGGGACAGGTTACGGACCCTCAAGACATGACAGGCCCGGCCTCAAGGCCGACGATGCCTGATCCGGGACTACCCGGACGGGTCGCGGCTGACGGACGCGCCGTCGGGCACCGAAAGCCGGTCCCCCGACCGGCCCTCGGGCCGATGGGGCCAGCCCCGTACTC
>NZ_JAAPBF010000362.1 GCF_022695985.1 Streptomyces sp. NP-1717
GCCTGCCGGGCAGACCCGGCGAACCGACCGGCGTGCCACCCGCCGAGTCCACGCAGAACCATGAGGAGCATCCGTTGACCGTCGAACTCCGCGTCGATCCCACCCCCGCCGGGCACCCCGCGCTGGATCTGCGCCCGTGGCGCGACAGCGACATCCAGCCGTTGATCGACATCTACCGCGACCCCCTCCTGCGGAAGTGGACCCGGCTGCACGTGACCGGAGCCGAGGACGGCGCGCGCTGGATGGCGGTCCAGTCGGACGGCTGGCGCACCGGACAGCGGCTGAGTTTCGCCGTACTCGAAGGGGACCGGCTGGTCGGCAACGTCGCGATCAAGCGGGGTGCGGTGCCGAGCGACCGCGCCGAGGTCGGCTACTGGACCGCCGCCGACGCACGCGGGCGCGGGATCGCGTCGCGCGCCGTGGACGTGCTGACCGACTGGGCGTTCGCCACACTCGACGGCGTCACACGGCTCGAACTGCTCCACCAGATCGACAACCTGGCCTCGTGCCGCGTCGCGGAGAAGACCGGCTACACCTACCACCAAACCCTCCCCGCCCGCCCCCCGTTCCCCTTGGACGGGCATCAGCACATCCGCCAGGTTCCCCGGCCGCGATGACGGCCCGGTCCGGGCTCAGTCGGCCCAGTGGGCTCAGGAGTCGTCGTCCGGGCTCGCCGGGACTCCCGTGAGTACCGTTCCGGCGTGTGCCCGGCCGAAGCGGCACAGCTCCGGGAAGTCGAAGATCACCGCCGCTCCGCCGTCCACCTCGCGGAGGTCGGCCAGAGCCCCGTCGTCGGGGAGCGCGGCGGCCGCGGACCGGATGGCCGGGTCCGGGCTCGTCCGTGCCTCGACGGCGGGGATCGTGGGAACCTGCGGAGCGTTCCGGTGGGGCTCCGTCCAGGTCTCCGTGAAGGCGGAGTCGAACACGTACGGGTCTCCCCCGGCGTCCGCCAGGGCTTCGCGCAGGCAGCGGGCCGTACGGTGCAGCCAGGCGTGCGGTGAACTGTCCAGCCGTGTCGTGTCGTTGTCGTCCCAGAAGATGAACACCGGCCCCCAGGCACCGGTTTCACGGTCGACGTCCACATAGGTGAAGCCGCCGCCCGGGTCGAGACGGACGAAGCGGTGGGTGCCGGGGCCGCCGGCCTGCTCCACGTACCAGCTGCCGTCCCCGCCCATTGGGTGGGTGCCTTCGTTGAGCGATGCGTCGAAGTCGATCTCCGAGAAGAGAAAGGTGCCGTCGTCCTTCCGGCGGCCGAAGGCGATCCGGATGCCGCCAACCGCGCGCAGCAGTACGCGGATCTCTTCCGGCACCGGCGCCGCCCACGCGTCCATCCGCGCGTCGGAGAGGCCGGGGCGGAGCTGTACGAGGCCGCCGGAGCCGTCGGCGATCTCCCGGAGCAGCGCGATAAGCGGCTCGGTGGCGGTGTCGGTGCCGGTGTCGGCCGCGGTGACGGACTCCGAGCCGGCCATCAGGACACCACTCGCGCCCCGGCCGCGGGCGCCGAAGTCACCCGCGCCGTACGGCAGTTGCCCGACGCCAGCAGGGCCTCGGCCACCGCGGCAGCCGACTCCTCGTCCTTCGCCAGGAACGCGGTCGTCGGGCCGGAGCCCGAGACCAGGGCCGCCAGCGCGCCCGCCGCCGTGCCCGTGGCGAGCGTCGTCGCCAGGGACGGGCGCAGGGAGAGGGCCGCGGGCTGGAGGTCGTTGGTCAAGGTGGCCGCCAGCGCCGTCGCGTCGCCCGTGCTCAGGGCCGCGAGCAGGGCGGGGTCGGCGGCGGGGGCCGGGACGTCGGCCGCCGCGGTGAGGCGGTCGAACTCCCCGTACACCGCAGGGGTCGACAGTCCCCCGTCGGCGACCGCGAACACCCAGTGGAAAGTGCCGCCGACGTCCAGGGGTGTCAGCCGCTCCCCGCGTCCGACGCCGAGCGCCGCGCCGCCCAGCAGGCTGAACGGCACATCGCTGCCCAACTCGGCGCAGATGGCGAGCAGCTCGGCCTCGGACGAATTGAGCGACCAGAGCGCGTCGCAGGCGAGCAGTGCCCCGGCGCCGTCCGCGCTGCCGCCGGCCATGCCGCCCGCGACGGGGATGTCCTTGTCGATGTGGATATGGACGCGCGGCTCGATCCCGTGGCGCTCCGCGAGCGCGATCGCCGCCCGTGCCGCGAGGTTCGTCGCGTCCAGCGGGACCTGGTGCGCGTCCGGGCCGGCGCAGGTGACGCGCAGTTCGTCGGCAGGGGTCACGGTGATCTCGTCGTGGAGAGCGACCGCCAGGAAGACGTTGGCGAGGTCGTGGAAGCCGTCGGGGCGCGCGGCGCCCACCGCGAGCTGGACGTTGACCTTGGCCGGTACGCGTACGGTCACCGCCCCCTCGTCACGTATCCCGGCACCTGCCCCGGCAGCTTCCTCCGCACCGCTCACGCCCGTCCCCCTCACGCCCGTCCCCGTCACATCCGCCCCTGTCACTTCGGCGCCGTTCACGCCCCCGCCCCCTTCGACTCCGCGATCCGTGCGAACTCCTCCACCGTCAGCGACTCTCCCCGCGCCTGCGGTGAGATCCCCGCCGCGACCAGCGCCGCCTCCGCCGCCGGCGCCGACCCCGCCCAGCCCGCGAGCGCCGCACGCAGCGTCTTGCGGCGCTGCGCGAAGGCCGCGTCCACGACCGCGAAGACCTCGGTCCGTGGTGCGGTGGTCGTGAGCGGTTCGGCGCGCCGGACGAGTGAGACGAGGCCCGAGTCGACGTTCGGCGCGGGCCAGAACACGTTACGGCCGATGGCACCGGCTCGCTTGACGTGCGCGTACCAGTTGGCCTTCACCGACGGCACGCCGTACACCTTGTTGCCCGGCGCCGCCGCGAGCCGGTCCGCGACCTCCGCCTGGACCATGATCAGGGTGCGCTCGATCGTCGGGAAGTGCTCCAGCATGTGGAGCAGGACGGGCACGGCGACGTTGTACGGGAGGTTCGCCACCAGCGCCGTGGGCGCCGGCCCCGGCAGCTCGCGCACCCGCATCGCGTCGGAGTGCACCAGCGAGAAGTGTCCGGCGCGGGCCGGCAGCCGGGCCTCGATCGTGCGCGGCAGCGCGGCGGCGAGGATGTCGTCGATCTCGACGGCCGTCACATGGCCGGCCGTCTCCAGCAGCGCCAGTGTCAGCGAGCCGAGCCCGGGGCCCACCTCCACGACCACGTCGTCCGGCCGTACGTCCGCCGTGCGGACGATCCGGCGGACGGTGTTGGCGTCGATGACGAAGTTCTGGCCGCGCTGCTTCGTGGGGCGCACGCCCAGGGCTGCGGCCAGCTCGCGGATGTCCGCGGGGCCGAGGAGGGCGTCGGAGGCATCAGGGGCGTCAGGGACGTCAGGGACGCCCGAGGCGTCGGGGGGCTCAGTGGTGCTCACCCGTGCAGCCTACGGCCGCAGTGCGGCCACGGGCTCGCCCCCCTTTGCACATAGAGCTTCTTCGCGCGGAACGTCTGCTCACCCGCCGACGCGTCCTGCGGGCGTCCGCTGCCGCCGAGGGACCGCCAGGTGCCGGAGTCGAACTGGTAGAGCCCGCCGTACGTCCCCGAGGGGTCGACCGCGTCCGGCCGGCCGCCCGACTCGCAGGCGGCGAGGGCGGCCCAGTCGAGCCCGTCGGCGCCCGCGACGGAGGCCGGGCGCCGCTTCGTACCGACCCTGACGCGCTCGGTGACGGGCGCGCGGACGATCCTCTCGGCGATCTTGCGCGGCTTCTGCTTGACGCCGTTGACGGCGCGCACCGTGTACGTGAGTCGGCGCGTCCCCGGTACGCCCCGGTGCGTGACGACCTCCGTGCCGGTGAAGATCGAGGCGTCCGGGGTGCGTTCGACGTCGTACGGGACGGCCTCCTCGCGCACGATCTCGTCGGCGGTGACGCGCATCACCGTGATCGTCTGGCCGTCGCGCGGGAAGCTGTCGGGGTGCACCGAGGTGGTGTCCTCGCCGTGCAGGGTGAGCCCGGAGTCGGCCAGGGCGTCACGGACGGTCGCGGCGTTCGTACGGATGGTGCGCTCGCGCCCGTCTGCCATGAACGTCACGGTGCGCTCCGTCAGGACGTCCAGGGCCAAGCCGCTGCGCGGGATCGCGGAGGACCGCGAGACGGACAGGAACGCGCCCTGCGCGCGGACGCCGAGTTGGCGCAGCGCGCCCTCGACGGTGTCGGCGGTGGTCCAGATCTGGCGGCGCCTGCCGTCGAGGGTGAGCATGACGGGGCGGCCGTGGCGGACAACCACCGCGTCGCCGTTGGTGAGTTCGGCGCCGCGGCCGGGAGCGACGAGGTCGTGCGCGCCGATCTGCACGCCCTCGTCGGCGAGGAGTTCGTCCACGTCGTCGGCGAAGGTGTGGAGCGTGCGCGGGGTGCCGTCGACGCTGAGTTCGATCTCCTTGTCGCTGGCGACGAAGGCGGAGGTGCCGCCGGCCAGGAAGG
>NZ_JAAPBF010000363.1 GCF_022695985.1 Streptomyces sp. NP-1717
GCTGTGGGGGCGGGCGGGCCGAGCGGCTCCGGCGGTTTGCGCAGCAGGTCGGTGACCATGCCGGTCGGCCGGCTCTGTCTCAGGAATTCGGCGCATCCGTCGACGGCGCGCATCAGCATGTCGGCTTCGCTGCGCGGCTCACCGAGCCGCAGGCGGGTCGCCTCGTCCTCCAGCCCGGCGACCGGCAGCCACATGTGGTTCTCGAACTCGCCCCGGGTGATGCCGGGGTAGAGGCTGTAGGCGTCCGCGCCGAGCCCGTAGAGCAGATTGGTGTGCACGGTCAGGCCCTGGGAGGAGGCGATCGTCATCGCATACCCCAGCGACAGGGCACCTTCGGCGATCTGGCCGGGAGTCATCCACGCCCGGTGGTGGCGGACCTGTCCGTCGGGGCCGGTGCGGCGCCAGGTGATCTCCACCCGGTGCTGGGCGTCGATCGCGGTGACGCAAGCCCGGTAGCCGTTGAGGACATCGGGCCCCTGGTTGCGGCGCGAGCGGTAGTCGTTCTGCCGTACCCGCACCAGGTCGCCGACGGCGAGTGTGAGCCGCTGTCCGCGGGGCTGGGCGTAGGTGTACTGGTCGCCGAGTTCCCCCGCCGCGCGACGCACGGCCTGGGCACCGGCGTTGAACTTGTCGACGTCGGCATTGAGCGTCGCGAGCACCACGAGGTTCGACACCAGGTCGTGCGGATCGCTCCACTGTTTCCGGAGCACGTCCCACGTGGACAGGATCTGCGCGCGGGCCTCGTCGGCGGTGTCGGTGGCGTGGATCCGCCCGCCGTCGGCGAGCATCGTCAGCGCCTTCTCGCGCCCGGCCGGCCCGGTCCGCCACTGGGCCAGGGCCGCGCGTTCCCCGGCGTCCCTCTGGCGGCGGTTGGTCGTCAGGGTGTGCCCGCCGACCAGGCGGTGGATCTCGGCGAAGCCGCCGCCCGCACCGATCGCCTGGAGCTGCTGCGGGTCCCCCACCGACACCACCTTTGTCCCGGTGCGGGCGGCCTCGGCCAGCAGGACCGCCAGCGTCCGGTCATCCGTCATCACCCCCTCGTCGATGACCATGACGTCGATACCGGCCAACCCACTGCCGGTCTCGATGCGGTGCATCCACGAGGCGAGGGTCCGTGAGGGGATCCCGGAACCCTCGGCCAGGTTGTCGGCAGCGACCGCCGACAAGGACGCACCGGCACACACCAACCCGGCCGCGTCCCACCCGATCCGGCACGCCTGCATCTGCGACGTCTTACCCGCCCCCGCGACACCGACCAGCGCATCAATGCCGTGCCCGGCCGTCAGCAGCCGCTCAACAGCCGCGCGCTGCTCCTGCGACAGCGAGTAACCGGCCGTGACCTCGAAAATCGAGATCGCCGTCCGTGCCGCTGCCGGTTCCAGACGGACGGAGCCGTCGTTGAACCGCGCCTTCGTCTGCGCCCTGATCTGCGCCTCGGCGGCGATCAGGTCCTCGGTGGTGAACCGGTCGGCCGACGACATCAGCTTCGACCCACGGTCCGGCAGCCGCTTCGCGTAGCCCTCGACCGCCAGCACACGGTCGGTCAGTCCTTCGAGGTCACCGGCGGGCAGACCATGAGGGCAGGCGTCAGCAACGGCCGCCAGCGCCTGCGCCCGGCTGAACTCCTTCTCGTGCGCGGTCAACCCCTTCTCCGGATGGAAGATCTCGGCCGCGATCTCCCCGGGCGCAGGCACCTTGGGCCCATCCGGCCTGTCCACCCCGAGCTCCTGACCGGGACCTCCGGGTCCGGGCGCCGCTGTCGCGACCATGGCGTCCACGTCGATCCCCAGACCCTCGGCACGCTCCCGCCACTCCGCCCGAAGGTCGATCACGCCGCTGTCGTGCTTGGCGTGACGGGTCTGCGCCGACACCCGCAGCTTCTCCTCCCGGCCCGCATCCGCGCCCGCCAGCGCGTCGACCTGCGCTGCCCGGCGCGAAAAGTGCTCACGCAGATCCTCGGGCACCCCGGCAATCGCCCATGCCCCCGTACGCCCGTCGCGTTCGTACCGCACGCCGAACCG
The DNA here is from genome assembly GCF_022695985.1 of Streptomyces sp. NP-1717. GTDB lineage: Bacteria > Actinomycetota > Actinomycetes > Streptomycetales > Streptomycetaceae > Streptomyces. The sequence goes on from NZ_JAAPBF010000363.1 coordinate 2,022, forward strand.
CTCGTGGGCCAGCGCCCGCACCCGCGCCTTGAACAGCCCGTCGAACGCCCTGGCGTGCCGGTAGAGATCGGTGCCGCCGTTGGCGATGGCCCGCCACTCGCCGTCCTCGCAGCGCGCCATGTTGGCGATGACCAGATGCAGATGAAGATGCGGGTCACCAGGGGTGTCATCGACCGGCCTCGCGGACTGGTGCTCCACACTCCAGCCGAGCAGACCACCGGTCGCGATCCGGTATTTCTTGCCGTCCTCGCTCGCCACGCTGTAGGCGATCCAACGCTCCAGCTCCGCGAACGCCTCACGCTTCGCCTGGTGGACCAGAGCGCGGAACTCCCCCTCGCGCTCCTCACCGAGCAGAGCCCACAGCGCGGACGTGGTCTTGTCGAGATCGGCCACCGTGTCGTAGGCCCGCACGCGCACGTTGACCCGCTTACTTTCGTGGGCGCGTGCCTCGGCGAGTTTCTCCGGCTCGTACACCGTCTCCAATGCGATGTTCGCCGCACGGGCAAGGCGGCGCAGGGAGTCGACATGGAGTCGGTGCCGCTCGCCCTTCTGCTGCACCATCCGAACCAGTGTGGACCAGAGAGCAGCCTGCTTCGGCTTCCCCGTGAACAGGTCCAGCGGCTCGACGCCGGCGACGGCCGCGGCGGTCTCGACCGCGTCAACCAGGCGGGCACCGGCCAGTTGGGAACGGGGGTGGGCGCGCAGTTCGGCCTGGACCAGACGCTCCCCGGTCTGGGGATGAATGCCGCTGGTGATCATCCGTGCGGCTTCCCTGCCCGCCTCATCAAGGACGGTCCCAGGAGTCTGACCGACGACGGCCAGTCCCTCGCCGATCCACACGAGACCGCCGACATCGGCGCTCACCATGCGGTAGTCAACCTGCGGGTCACCCGCCGGTGCGGCGAGCTCCGCACCGGGCTGGACGTAACAGCCGGAGTGCTCGGTGAGGCGGTACTCGATCTGTTCGTCGGCCACCAGCGCCGTCACCCAAGCCATCCCGCCACACCTCCCCTCGGCCCGTCACTCCGGCGAAGTCGTACCTCCCCGAAGGGGAGGTACCTTTGCCCATGCAAATCTAACGATCTCGATCGTACTGTTTCCCAGCCACAACAACCAACCAATCTCGACCAGGGTGCATAGCAATTGCGAATCTGGATTGAGTGGAGCGACCGTTGTCCACACATGACGAAGCCGCGCTCGGCTGGCTCGTCAGTTCATGCGACGGGCGAGTTCGTCGACACGTTGGGCAACGGCCGCGAGCGCTTCCTCGTCCTCCGGCACGGGGGTCCCGTCCTCGACGTACTGTGGCTCCAGGGAGGTGTGCCCGCAAACGTACAGCTCGCCCACCTGGGCGACGCCTACCCCGACGTTCTCCCCTGCGGAGTCGAGCAGGTGACACGGGACCGAGGTCCATCCCGACCCGATGATGTGGGCCGCCCTGCGGGCGAGTTCGGCAGTGCGCGGGGGTTGAGTGCCATCGGGTACGCGGTCCTCAACCCAGTACCCGTGGGACGAGATGTCCGGTCCGCAGCCCTCGTGCTCATTGTCAGCGAGGTGCCGGTCAACGAGCGTCTCCAGAGCGTCGGTTGCGTCTCCGAGATCGCCGTAGGAGTTGAACGGCTCGTCTTCACCCGCGGACCACAGTGCGAACTGGAACCCCTGCTCGCCGGGTTCTTCATCGTGTGTAGCCAGGGCGACGTTCCCCCGACAGGGCGCGCGTGCCCCTTGCCCTTGCTTCCGTAGACCATGGGCGAGTCCTTCCGGTTGATGTTCTCGTGGTTGGCGAGGGGCGTCCGCTGCCCGGCGCCGATAGCGCCCCAGCCCCACGGCGGATCGGCCGTCCGGGCTGGTGCGTGGCGACCTAGCCAGCGAGCGGCAGGCCGGTGACAAGCCGCAGGGCATTGGCGACGCAGGCGGCCAGGCCGCCCAGCCCGTCCTCGGCCGTGGCGTGCTTCAGGAAGACGCCGTCCGTGTAGATGCCGAGGCCTTCAGGCAGTTCGTCCTTCCAGGCACTGCCGCACCACGCCCTCACCCAGGTCCTGATAGATGGTTACGCGTGGCTCGGCTCACCTTGCGCCGTTCGCGGCGAACAGCAGCGGCAACGGAGTCTCGGGCAGCGTCCGGCCGGACGGCGAGCACGCCATCCGTCGCCGATCGGTTGTCGGTATTGATCGCGATCTGATGGCGGGCCAGTTCGGCGATGCTCGGGCGCGAGCGATCAGTGTTCGGGCTGTTCACACTGATCGAGGTCGGGGCGATCCGATCGGTCGACTCATGTTCGCGCTCGCCGATCAGGCAATCAGCATGATCCGCAGACGTCGGACCGGCAGTGGTCGGCGTCGTCGTCGGGGCCGGCGGGAGG
>NZ_JAAPBF010000364.1 GCF_022695985.1 Streptomyces sp. NP-1717
CGCGTCGCCGACCCCCGCCGGGGCGTTCCCCGCCACCCCCAAGCAGGACGTGCTGAACTACCTGACGTCCCTTACCGGTTCGCGTGTCGTCTCCGGCCAGCACAACAAGGAACCGGCCGCGGCCCCCGGCCGCTACACCCAGCTCGTGAAGGACATCACCGGCCAGTACCCCGGCCTCTGGGGCGGCGACCTGATGTTCCGCGCCGAGGACGTCGCCAACCGGCAGCGCGTCATCGACCAGGCGAAGACCGAATGGGCCAACGGCTCGCTCGTCTCGCTCACCTGGCACGTCTGCCCGCCCACCGTCGGCAGCTCGTGCGAGTTCGAGGGCGGCGTCAAGTCCAGCATCTCCAAGGAGGAGTTCGAGGCGACGGTCACCGACGGCACGGCGCTCAACACCGCCTGGAAGCGCCGCCTCGACGAAGTCGTCCCGTACCTCCGGCAGCTCAGGGACGCGGGCGTCCCCGTACTGTTCCGCCCGCTCCACGAGATGAACGAGTCCTGGAACTGGTGGGGGAACCGGCCGGGCTCCGACGGCGGCGCACGGCTCTACCGGATCACCCGCGATCATCTCGCCGGCAAGGGACTCGACAACCTGATCTGGGTGTGGAACGTCCAGGACAACCCGGCCGGCGGCTGGAGTTCGTACTATCCGGGAGACGCCTACGTCGACGTCGTGTCGCTGGACGTCTGGTACAAGAACCACCCCAGCCAGTCCGACTACCAGCAGCTCACGAACATCGCGGGCGCCAAACCGATGGCCCTCGCCGAGCTGGGCAAGATGCCCGGCGCGGCGCTGCTCGACAGCCAGACGCGCTGGTCGTACTTCATGCTCTGGTCCGAGCAGTTGCAGGGCAACAACTCCAACGCCGAGATCCAGGCCGGATACTTCCACCCGCGCGTCCTCAACCAGGGCGAGGTGGTACTGCCCTAGGGGGTGTCTTGTCGATCAGGCCGGATCAGGGAGCGGGGTCTGGTGCGTGCGATCGCAAGGCGGAGGAGGGAGGCATGGCGGAGCCATGCCTCCCTCCTCCGCTGTCAACGCGGCGAACGTGCGTGCCAGACCCCGCGAGCCCGGCAAGATCGGCAAGACATCCCCTAGGGTCTGTCCACCCAGAGAGAGGAAGCCGCGCCGATGGCCGACGACGAGCAGCAGATCCGGGCCCTGATCGAGGGGTGGGCGGCGGCCGTGCGCACCGGTGACATGGACCGTGTCCTGGCCGGCCACGCCGCCGACATCGTGATGTTCGACGTGCCGCCGCCACAGGAGGGCGTACGCGGCATCGACGCCTACCGCGACACCTGGCCCGGCTTCTTCGAGTGGCAGGCGAACGGCGCCACGTTCGACATCCTCGAACTGGACGTCACCGCGGGCGCCGATGTCGCCTACGCGTACGCCCTCCTGCGCTGCGGTTCGCCGCGGGAGGTGGCCGAGCGGTCGGCCACCCGCCTGCGGCTCACGATCGGGCTGCGCAAGGAGCACGGGCGCTGGGTGGTCGCGCACGAGCACCACTCGTTCCCGGACACCGGGGGCGAGGCGTAGGGGCTGTCGGCCGGGTCCCGTCAGTCGGCCAGATCGACACGCACCGTCAGCAGGTTGGTGCCCATCAGCCGGACCACCGCGCTGTTGCCGGCCGGCAGGGTCCTGAGCCGCGCGCGGGGATCGTCCTCCGGCATCGGGTGGGCGGTCCCGGTGTGCCAGGTGCCCTTGATCCGGACCCGGACCCTCGGGTCGGCCAGGATGTTGCGTACGTACTGCGACCTGTCGCCGTACTCCGACACCAGCCAGAACTCCTGGCCGACCCGGCTCCCGCCGACCGGGGTCCGCCGGGGCAGTCCGGACGTGCGCCCCGTGGTCTCCAGCAGGATCTGCCACGGCATCCGCGAGGAGAGCGGATTGGCGACCCGGCGCTGGAAGGTGGTGACGACCCGCTGCTTGATCTCGTGATGACGCGACATCCGTGACTCTTCCTCTCGCGGTCCTGACGGTCCCGGCGGCCTTGACGGTCCCGGCGACATCGACGACATCGCCTGTGCGGCGCTGACGGCTTCTCATCCTTCTCTTACGCCGCTCATATGCTGCCATCACGCGCCGTGCATACCTTCGCGCCATGTTCTTCACCTACCTCCGGCGCGAACTGCGCCGTCGCCGCAAGGCCGCGCTCGTCGTCGCCTCGGGGCTCGCACTCGGTATCGCGCTGGTCATCGTCGTCAACTCCGTCTCCTCGGGCATGCGGGAGGCCCAGGACAAGGTCCTGGAGTCGCTGTACGGACTCGGCACGGACATGACCGTCACCAAGGCCGCCCCTCCCGCCTCCGAGGGCGGCCGCGCGGGGCCCCGCTTCAAGTTCGACGCGCAGGACGGTGACGAGGAGCAGAGCAACGACATCGTCATGCCGCAGGGCTTCGAGACCCTCGCGTCCAGCACCGTCGGCAAGGTCGCCGACCAGTCGGGCGTGGCCACCGCCGTGGGCGGCCTCAGCCTCTCGGTCGTCAAGGTCGACGGGGAGTTCAAGCCCGGCGAGTTCAAGCCGAGGGAGAACGGCGCGAGCGGTGGCGGGGCCGGTGGCGGCATCGGCGGTCCGCAGGGTGAAGTGCGCGGCGGAGGTGCCGACTTCGACGTCGACTCCTACACCGTCTACGGCACCGACACCGCCCGTCAGGACCTCGGCCCGCTGACCTCCTCCAAGATCACCGACGGTCGTACGTTCAAGGCGACCGAGACCGACGCCCGGGTGGCCGTCGCCGACGCCGCGTACGCGAAGGAGAAGAAGTACGAGGTCGGCGGCGAAGTCACCATCAAGGGGACGAAGTTCGAGATCATCGGCATAGCGACCGCCGACAGCGGCGACGCGGCGGCCAATCTGTACATCCCCCTGAAGCGGGCGCAGACCCTGTCCGACTCGAAGGACAAGGTCACCACCGTCTACGTCCAGGCCGACGACTCCCAGCAGATCGGCGCCGTCAAGTCGGCCATCCAGAAGAACGTTCCCGGCACCACCGTCACCACCTCCGCCGATCTCGCGGACACGGTCTCCGGCTCCCTCTCCACCGCGTCCGACCTCGCCACCAACGTCGGCAAGTGGCTCTCCGTCGCCGTTCTCGTCGCCGCCTTCGTCGTCGCCGGACTGCTCACCGTGTCGGCCGTCAGCCGCCGCGTACAGGAGTTCGGCACGCTCAAGGCGCTCGGCTGGAAGAGCGGACGCGTCACCCGGCAGGTCGTCGGGGAGGCGATGGTCAACGGGCTGGTCGGCGGTGCGCTCGGTATCGCCGTCGGTATCGCCGGCGCGTACGCGCTGACCGCGGTCAGCCCCTCCCTGACCGCTCAACTCGGAGCCGCGGCCGGCGGCCCCGGCGGCGGTGGCGGCGGTCCGGCCGGCGGACTCGTCCGTGCGGGCGGACCCGGCGGCCAGAGCGCCGAAAAGGCCATCGAGATCGCGCTCACCGCGCCCGTCTCCGCCGCGACGATCGCCCTGGCGGTCGGCCTCGCGGTGACGGGCGGACTGATCGCCGGCGCCTTCGGCGGCTGGCGCGCCTCCCGGCTGCGGCCCGCCGACGCGCTGCGCCGCGTCGAGTAGCCGCCGGACGGTTCCGTACCCCCTCAACTCACCGCAGCAGCGCAGGAGTCGCACCATGTATGAACTCAGCGGCGTCACCAAGCAGTACCGCACGGGCAAGTCCACCGTCCACGCGCTCGCCGGGGTCGATCTGACCATCGGCGAGGGCGACCGGCTCGTCATCAAGGGCCCCACCGGCGGCGGCAAGTCCACCCTCCTCCAGATGCTCGGCGGTCTCGACCGCCCGACCGCGGGCAGCGTCAAGCTCGACGGCACCGACCTGGCCCGACTCGGCGAGGCGAAACTGACCGCCGTACGCGGCCGGTCCATCGGCTTCGTCTTCCAGAGCTTCAACCTCATCCCCACCCTGTCCGCCCAGGAGAACGTCGAGACGGCGCTCGTACCGCTCGGTACCAAGGCCGGGGAACGCCGCGAGCGCGCGGCCGAGGCCCTGCGCTCCGTCGGCCTGGGGGAGCGCCGCGACCACGTGCCCTCCGAGATGTCCGGCGGTCAGCAGCAGCGCGTGGCCATCGCGCGGGCGCTCGTCAAACGGCCGAAGGTGCTCCTCGCCGACGAACCGACCGGCAATCTCGACGAGTCCATGCGCGACGAGATCATGGATCTGCTCGAAGGGCTCTGGAAGGAGCACGGGCTGACCTTCGTGATGGTCACCCACGACAGCGCCATCGCCCGCCGCGCGACCCGCCTCGCCACCATCAGGAACGGAAGGATCACCATCACCGAACGCTCCGCGTAGCGGGGACGTGACGGCCCGGCCGACGACCGACACGGCAGGG
>NZ_JAAPBF010000365.1 GCF_022695985.1 Streptomyces sp. NP-1717
CCCCCCGGCAAGCACATCCGTCCCACCGACGGCCCATCAAGCCCGTCCCGGCGGGCAATTCAAGCCCGTCCGGCGATTGAGGACACAACCGGTCGCGGCGCACCTCTTCAAGCGCGCCCGGCGCGCACATCCACCCCGGCCCGGCGGGCATTGCAAGCCCGTCCAGTGGGCACTTCCAACCGGCCCCGCCGGCGCTTCGAGCCCGCCCGGCGGCACATCAAGCCCGTCCGGCGATTGAGGACACACCCGGTCGCGGCGGACCTCTTGCAGCGCGCCCGGTGGGCACATCCATCCGGCCCGGCGGCCAATTCAAGCCCGTCCGGCGATTGAGGACAGACCAGCCTCCGCCAGGTGACGCGCGGCCCTCACCCCAGCCGCCTCAGCGCCTCCGACGCGGCAGCGGAGAGGCGCGGGTGCGCGCGGGCGCTGCGGAGGAGGGGGAGCGCGCGGCGGTCGCCCAGGCGGCCGAGGCCCTCCACGCACGCGAGCGCCACCCGCCAGTGGGTCTCGTTCGGCGCGAGCAGTCGCTCCAGGGTGGCGATCAGGGCCGGTACCGACTCCGGCGCCCGCAGTTCGGTCAGCAGCCGGACCGGGTGGAGCGCGTACGCGGTGCGCAGCACGTTGGTGGCGAGCGCGGCGGCGGCGCGCGGTGTGCGGGGGTCGCCGAGTACGGCCAGCGCGTGGGAGGCCGACAGACAGCGCTGGGAATCGCGGTGGTTGAGCAGCAGCACCAGCGTCTCGAACGCCCGCCGGTCCCCCGCGCAGCCGAGCCGGAAGGCGGCGATCTCCCGTGCCCACAGGGGGTACTGGGGCGCGACGAGGACGTCCGCCAGTTCCTCGTGGTTCTCGGTGGCGATCAGCCGCCGGTACGTGGCCGAGTCGCCGGACTCGTCCCGTACCCGCTCGGCGAGTACGCGCGATTCCTCGTCGGTGACGGCCCGTTCGGTACGGGCGGTGACAGACGAGGCGCGGGGCCCGGCCACCCGGACCCCCTCGGTCACCCCCGCCGCTTCCGCAGGCCCTGCCTGCTGTTCCAGCTCACTCATCCGGGCAGAGTATCCGCGCTCCGTGTCCGAGAGGACGCTCTGAGTGACCACGCGGCGCCGGAACGGCCGGTTTCCGCCGGTGACGCACCGCACATCTCCCCAGGGCTGGCGCGCTTGTTACCGGCCGGTTAATCTCAAGTGAGCGGGAAACCCCCGCGGCTCCCGGTGGCCTGGTGACGCAGCCACCGTGAGTGCCCGTCGGTTCGGCACACGTACGGCGCGACTCCGGGACAGGGTCCGCCGGCTTCTCATCCCGACATCCACAACGCCCGCGCGGCGCGCCCCACTCGACGAGTGCGGCGGCCCCGGCGCACGGCAACGGCATCGCGCCTGTCCCCCTCCTCAGTCGTCACTCATCCCCCTGGAGTCCCGTGATGGACATCCCTCTCTCCACCATCGCCGTCGTCGGCCTCGGCACGATGGGGACCGGTATCTCCGAGGTCCTCGCCCGCGCCGGCCGCGAGGTCATCGGCATCGACATCGACGAGATCGCCACCGCCCAGGCGGTCGCCGCACTCGAGGCGTCCACGGCCCGTGCCGTGGAGCGCGGGCGGGTGACCGAGGAGGAGCGGCGCGGGATGCTCGCCCGGTTCCGTACGTTCACCGACCTCCAGGCCGCCGCGGACGCCGATCTCGTCATCGAGGTCGTCCCCGAGTCGTACGAGATCAAGCAGCAGGTCTTCCGCGCGCTGGACGGGATCGTCGGTCCCGGCACGATCCTGGCGACCGGCACGAACGCGCTGTCGGTGACGCGGCTCGCCGCCGACTCCGCGCACCCGGAGCGCGTGCTCGGCATGCACTTCTTCAATCCGGCCCCGGCGATGAAGCTGGTCGAGGTCGTGTCGTCGGTGCTGACCGCGCCGACGGCCGTCACCGCCGTCACCGCGCTGGCGCGTGAGCTGGGCAAGGAGCCCGTCGGCGTGGGCGACCGGCCCGGTTTCGTCGCCGACGGGCTCCTCTTCGGCTATCTGAACCAGGCCGCCGCGATGTACGAGGCGAAGTACGCCTCGCGCGAGGACATCGACGCTGCGATGCGGCTCGGCTGCGGTCTGCCGATGGGCCCGCTGGCGCTGCTCGACCTGATCGGCGTCGACACCGCCCGTACGGTCCTGGAGGCCATGTACGCGGCGTCGCGCGACCGGCTGCACGCTCCGGCGCCGATCCTGCGGCAGCTCAGCGAGGCCGGGCTCACCGGCCGCAAGTCGGGACGCGGCTTCTACACGTACGAGGCGCCGGGCAGCGGCACGGTGGTGCGCGACGCGCTGACCCCGCTGGACGAGGGACGCGGCGGCGAAAGCGGGCGGCCCGCGGTCCGGTCGGTCGGTGTCGCGGGCTCGGGAACGATGGCGAGCGGCATCGCGGAGGTCTTCGCCAAGGCGGGCTATGTCGTGGTGCTCGCCGCCCGCAGCCAGGAGAAGGCCGACGCGGCCAAGGCCCGGATCGCCAAGTCACTGGGCCGCTCAGTCGACAAGGGGCGGCTGACCGGGGAGGCGCGCGACGACGCCCTGGCGCGGATCTCCCCGGCCGATTCGCTCGACGCGTTCGACGACGTCGATCTCGCCGTCGAGGCAGTGGCCGAGGACCTGGAGGTCAAGCGGCAGCTGTTCGCGGCGCTCGACAAGGTCTGCAAGCCGGGCGCCGTGCTTGCCACCACGACGTCGTCGCTGCCGGTCGTGGCGTGCGCCCGCGCCACGACGCGTCCCCGGGACGTGATCGGCATGCACTTCTTCAACCCGGCCCCCGCGATGAAACTGGTCGAGGTGGTCCGTACCGTCCTCACGTCGGACGAGGCGCACGCCACGGTCCGCGAGGTGTGCGCGACGATCCGCAAGCACCCGGTGGACTGCGGCGACCGGGCCGGTTTCATCGTGAACGCGCTGCTGTTCCCGTACCTGAACAACGCGGTGAAGATGGTCCAGGAGCACTACGCGACGCTGGACGACATCGACGCCGCGATGAAGCTGGGCGGCGGCTACCCGATGGGGCCGTTCGAACTGCTGGACGTGGTCGGTCTCGATGTCTCGCTGGCCATCGAGAAGGTCCTGCACCGCGAGTTCCGCGACCCGGGACTGGCGCCGGCGCCACTGCTGGAACACCTGGTGGCGGCGGGCTGTCTGGGCCGCAAGACGGGACGCGGCTTCCGCGAGTACGCGGCGCGAAGGTAGCGGGGACCCGTCTTGACCGTGACGTGTACCCGGTCGCCGGGCGGGCCGCCTTCCGCGGTCCGTCCCGGCGCGGCCCCCACGGGCGCGCCCTCCTGCGCGGATGCAGTACGTTCGGGTCATGGCTCAGCCCGCTGACTCCGCCCGACGGCCCGCCCGTACGAACACCACTGCCGACGCGCCGGAGAGCGCGGCGGGCGGCCGCGCGGCGGCCCAGCGGCTGAAGATGCGCCGGGAGCTGTCGGCGGCGGCGATGGAGCTGTTCTCCACCAAGGGGTACGAGGCGACGACCGTCGACGAGATCGCCGCGGCGGCCGGGGTCGCGCGCCGGACGTTCTTCCGGCACTTCCGTTCCAAGGAAGAGGCGATCTTCCCGGACCACGACGACACCCTCGTCCGCGCGGAAGCGGTCCTGAACGCGGCGCCGGCGCACGAGCACCCGCTCGACACCGTGTGCCGGGGCATCAAGGAAGTCATGCGGATGTACGCGGCTTCGCCGACCCTCTCCGTGGCGCGCTACCAGCTCACCCGCGAGGTGCCCACGCTGCGCGAGGCCGAGATCGCCTCGGTGGCCCGCTACGAGCGGCTGTTCACCCGCTATCTGCTGGGCCACTTCGACGAGCACGAGCACCCCGACGGCAACGACGACCCGCTGCTGGCAGAGGTGGCCGCGTCGGCCGTCGTCACCGCCCACAACCATGTGCTGCGCCGCTGGCTGCGGGCGGACGGCCAGGGCGACGTGGAGACACAGCTCGACCACGCCTTCGCGATCGTCCGCGACACCTTCGGCTCGGGCATCGGCGCGGGCCGGACGATGGGCGGCGGCGCGAGTCCCGCCGCGACGGTGAGCACGAGCGGCGAGGTCCTGGTGGCGGTGGCCCGCACCGACGCGCCGCTGGACGAGGTCATGCGCACGATCAAGCAGGCCCTGGGAAGCCGCTGACCCCGCCACCCGCCGCCTCTTCCGTGATAGGCAGTCAGTTCGACGCCGGGACCGACGGAGGGGGCGCTGGTGTCCGGGGAGCAGCAGTTCCGGAACGAGTTCAGCGGCGGCGAGGCGCGGACCGTGGTCCAGGTGGGCCGCGCCGACCT
>NZ_JAAPBF010000366.1 GCF_022695985.1 Streptomyces sp. NP-1717
CCGCCCACTCGCCGAACTCCCGGCGGGCGGGCGGCTTTTCCGTGGTCGGAGCAGGTTTCCGGCCATGTTTCTGGTGTGACTGGAGTGACGTCAGTGACCACACGTTGACCGAGCCTTGACCGATCGTTGGACGCGGCCTGTGAGGTTCCGGGGGAGAGAAAATCGAGTTGGTCGTGCGATCAAGATGAGCCACGGGGGCTGCAATGCGCGCGCAGAACAACGAAGGAACAAAAGGAACCATACGGATCGTCGAGCCGGTGCGAGGGGGCGCGGACCTCGCGCCTTCCACCCACCAACGGGCGCGCTACGCGCTCACCTCACGGGTCGGCAGGGATACGGAACTGGCCGATCTCAAGGCTCGCGCCGCCGCCCCGAACGGGCAGGTCCTCACGCTCACCGGTCCGGTCGGCGTGGGCAAGAGCCGGCTGGCGGACGCGCTCTTCGAACAGATCGCGGGCGAGTTCGCGGACGGCGGACGGTACTTGGAGCTGGACACCCTCCGGCTGGAAACCGGCGATCCCGACGGCGGACTCGCCCGCGCGGTCGCGGAGGCCCTGGAGCTGACGCCGTCTCCCGCGCCCGACAGCGATGCTGACGGTGCGTCAGCGAGTAGTGCCACAGGGGGCGGGCGCGCCCCGCTCGATCTGCTGCGCGATCACCTCGGCGGACGGGACTTCCTGCTCGTACTCGACTGCGGAAGCCGCCCACCGCACGGCATCGCCGAACTCTGGGAGGCGGTCGGCTCGGCCGCCCGGCGGCTCTGTCTGGTGACCGTCGGCACCCAGGTGCTCGGCATGTACGGAGAGCACCGCGTCCCGCTCTTCCCCCTCGCGGTGCCCACCGCGCACGACACGGCCGACCTGACCCGGCTGGGCCAGGTCGACTCCGTACGCCTGCTCGTGGACCGGACCAAGGCCGTACGGCCCGGATTCCGGCTCACCCAGGAGAACCGCGAGACCGTCGCCAGGCTCTGCCAGATGCTCGACGGACTGCCGCTCTCCATCGAACTGGCCGCGTCACGGCTGAAGGTGAGCTCACCGCGCGCCCTGCTGGACGAGCTGAGCCGGTCGCCGGGCACGCTGACGGAGCCGGGCACCGCCACGGACGCGGCGGCGGGTCCGGACACGCTGGGCCTCGCGCCGCAGGCCGTCGAACTCCTCGTACGGCTCGGGGTGTTCACCGAGAGCTTCGGTGTCGCCGAGGCCGCCGGAGTCTTCGAACTCCCGCTCGACGTCACCCGGCAGGCGCTGGAGGAGATGGTCGACCACAGCGCGCTGCTGACCGAGGAGCAGCGGGACGGCAGCATCCGGTTCTGGATGCTGCGCAGGTCCCGGGCGCGCGCCCTGGAACACCTCGGACGGCAGGACGCACTGGGGCCGGTACGGGCCGACCACGCCGTGTACTTCATCCGTCAACTGCACGGAATACGCAGCGAGTTGGAAGGCCCCGGACAGACGGCGGCGCTGGAACAGTTCGACCACTGGCATCAGGACGTGCTCGCGGCGCTGGAGTTCCTGGTCGAGGCGGGCAACGGCGAGGCGGTGGCGACGCTGGCCACCGCGGCGCAGCCGTACTGGCTGCTCCGCGGCGAGGTGGAGAGCGCCACGCACTGGCTGTCCGCCGCGCTGCGGCTCGGCATCGACCGGCACCGGGTACGCCTGGCCGCCCTGGAGGCGCTCGGCGAGGCGCTGCTCCTGACGGACGACCCGGCGGCGGCCAAGCCCTGGCTGGACGAGGCGCTGGCCGCGTACACCGAACTGGCCGACGGCCCCGGTGTCGCGACCGTGCGCCAGCACCTGGCCAGGCTCGCCCAGATCGAGGGGAACCTCCCCGCCGCCGAGAACCTGCTGACACTGGTCCTGGCGGACCTCGACCCGCGGGGCGGTGGTCAGTGGTGCCGGGGGGCAGTGCTGGCCAGGCTCGCCGAGGTCCGCCGGGACCGGGGCGACACGACGTCGGCGGCGCGGCACGCCACGGAGGCGGTGCGGCTCTTCGAGCGCGCGGAGGACGCCCGCTCGGCGGCCCGCGCGAAGCTCACGCTGGCGGGTCTCACCGGTGGCCAGGGCGACTACGACCGGGCGGAGCAACTCGCCTGCCGGGCACTGCTGTTGCTGCACGACCGGGGCGATCTGCCGGAAGTCGCACGCGGGCTGGCCGTCCTGGCGGAGCTCCTCACCTACAAGTACGGCCGCACGGCGGCGGTCTGGGAGCGCGCGGCCCTGCTGCTCGGCGCCTCGGACGCGCTGCGCCACCGGGTCGGCGACACCCTGGCGGGCCAGCCGAACGCGGTCAGCGACACCCTGCTCGGCCAGGTCACCGAGAGGATGGGGCGCAGCGCCTTCGACACCGCCTGGCAGCAGGGCGGACAGTGCACCCCGGACGAGGCCGTCGCACAGGCCCTCGCCCTGATCGAACGCACCGACCACCAGCCGCGCACCACGGATCTGGTCGGCTCGCTGACCAGGCGCGAACACGAGGTGGCGATGCTGGTGACGGAGGGCCTCACCAACCGTGAGGTCGCGCGCAGGCTGGGCATCGCGGAGTGGACGGCGGTGAACCACATGCGCAAGGTGATGCAGAAGCTCGGCTGCACGTCCCGCGTCCAGGTGGCGGGCCGCATGCTGCGCCCCCTGGACCCCCACGCGGGCGTCCAGGGCGCGGCGGCGGGAGGCCTGGTGCGCCGCTAGGGGGTGTCCGCGAAGTAGCGCCGTCCGCCCGTAGGGCGGGGCTCGCGGCGTCTGGTGCGGTGCATCGCGAGGCGGAGGATCGGACTCGTACCGGGCGTACCCGGCCGGGTCCGACAACGCGGCGAGGTGCCGTACCAGCCGTCGCGGGCCAGGCGGGACTTCGCGGACACGCCCCAGTGGCTCGCCGTATCCATGGCCGTGACGTGGACGCCCGGACATCGGGTGGAGCGTCTCGGCCATGGATCGTCCCGGCGCCGGTCGATTGACTGGGGGCCATGTCTGAACATCCGATTCTTGTGACCGGGGCGACCGGCAAGTCCGGCCGCCGCGTCGTCGGCCAACTCCGCTCCAAGGGGCTGCCGGTCCGCGCGGCGGCCCGTAACGGCGAGCACGCCTTCGACTGGACCGACAGCCGCAGCTGGGACTCCGCCCTGGAGGGCGTGCGGTCCCTCTACCTCGTCCAGCTTGACGGTACGAAGCTCGTCCGCCCGTTCGTCGAACGGGCGCTGCGGCACGGGGTCCGGCGGATCGTCCTCGCCTCGGGGCGCGGGATCGACGACCCGGACTACGCGAAGGACAGCGGCGGTGTCCTGGAGGGCATCCTCGACAGTGAGGCCGCGGTGCGGGAGAGCGGTCTGGAGTGGACGATCAGCAGACCGGGCTGGTTCGCGCAGAACTTCAGCGAGGGCTTCTTCGCCGACGCCGTCCGCACCGGCGAACTGCGCCTGCCCGCCGGCGACGGGGGCGCCAGCTTCGTCGACGCGGAGGACATCGCCGCGGTGGTGGTCGCCGCCCTGACCGAGGACGGACACACGGGCCGGACGTACGAACTGTCCGGCCCCAGGGCCGTGACGCTGACCGAGGCGGCAGCCACGATCTCCACGGCCGCAGGCCGCGAGATCCGCTATGTGCCGGTCTCCGTGGCGGAGTACGTCGCGGACCTCGTCCACCAGGGACTGCCACCGGCCGACGCCGAAGCCTTCGCCGACGTCGTCGCGCCACTGAGGGAAGGCAGGGACGCCTACGTCTCCGACGGCGTCCAGCGAGCCTTGGGCCGCGCGCCGCGATCCTTCGCCCAGTTCGCCACAGCCACGGCCGAGGCGGGTGGCTGGCGGTCCTGAACGCGGTCGCCCGGAGGGCCGCCGGCTCGACCGACGGGTCACGCGCCCTCCGGCAAGCTCGATCAGGGCGAGACCGTCAGGGCGGGTGCCGCGCGGGAGTTGATGGAGGAGACCGGTGTGCGGGTCGACCCCGGGAGGCTGCGACTGGTGCACGTCGTGCACCACAGGCAGAGCGGGAGCGTGGAGCGGATCGGGTTCTTCTTCGAGGCCACCGAATGGACCGGTGCCCCTGTCAACAGAGAGCCCGCGAAATGCCTCGCGCTCCAGTGGTTCAGCGTCCACGAACTTCCCGAGGACATCATCGAGTACCCGAGGGAAGGACTCCTCGGGTATCTGGAGGGCTCCGGCGTACTGGCCGAGCACGGCTGGTGACGCCCCCGCGTCGTTCGGCAGGGTGCCAGAGCGTGCCCCCGCCCACTTTCCGGCGCAACGGTGAGGAAGAGCGCG
>NZ_JAAPBF010000367.1 GCF_022695985.1 Streptomyces sp. NP-1717
GGCCCCCCGGGCTGCATGTCCGGCTGGCTCACCGGCACTCCTCTGCGTAGCTGCCTGACTCGGCGGAAGATGGAGACGTAGAACTCAATGAAGGTCGAACTCGCGTACCGCACTTCCTACCGCCGAATGGTGGGCGCCGCGCCCGAAATCCGGGCGCTTCCACCCCAGGGGCCCCGTGATCAGGTAGAGGAGCCGGGCACTCTCACCCGAAAGAGTTCGTTCCTGCGGGTAGGGCGGGCCGCGTGGTGACCACGTAGGCTCGACCTCCCGAACAACCGACGTCGATTTGCCAGGAGTGACCGTGATTCCCGGTGGTGGCCAGCCCAATATGCAGGAGATCCTCCAGCAGGCCCAGAAGATGCAGCAGGACCTCGCGGCGGCCCAGGAGGAACTGGCCGCGACCGAGGTCGACGGCCAGTCGGGCGGCGGTCTCGTGAAGGCCACCGTCAACGGCTCCGGTGAGCTGCGCGGCCTCGTCATCGACCCCAAGGCGGTCGATCCCGAGGACACGGAGACGCTCGCCGATCTCGTCATCGCCGCGGTGCAGGCGGCGAACGAGAACGCGCAGCAGCTCCAGCAGGAGAAGCTCGGTCCGCTCGCCCAGGGACTCGGCGGGATGCCGGGCATGCCCTTCTAGGGAAGCGCGGCAGCAACTACCGTACGAGCGGGGACGGATAGAACCCGCACCGCAGGACTCGCACCACAGGAAAGGCAATCCGTTGTACGAAGGCGTGGTCCAGGACCTCATCGACGAATTGGGCAGGCTGCCCGGCGTCGGTCCCAAGAGCGCGCAGCGGATCGCCTTCCACATCCTCCAGGCCGAACCGACCGACGTCCGCCGCCTCGCGCACTCCCTGCTCGAAGTGAAGGACAAGGTCCGCTTCTGCGAGGTGTGCGGCAATGTGGCGCAGGAGCAGCGCTGCGGCATCTGCCGTGACGCGCGCCGCGACCTGACGGTCATCTGCGTCGTGGAGGAGCCCAAGGACGTCGTGGCCATCGAGCGCACCCGCGAGTTCCGCGGCAAGTACCACGTGCTCGGCGGCGCGATCAGCCCCATCGAGGGCGTGGGACCGGACGACCTGCGGATCCGTGAGCTGCTGGCCCGTCTCGCCGACGGTACGGTCACCGAACTGATCCTGGCGACCGATCCCAACCTGGAGGGCGAGGCCACGGCCACGTACCTCGCACGCATGATCAAACCCATGGGTTTGAAGGTCACACGCCTTGCCAGCGGTCTGCCCGTGGGGGGCGACCTGGAATACGCCGACGAGGTCACGCTGGGGCGTGCCTTCGAGGGGAGACGACTTCTCGATGTCTGACGCAACGCTGCACTCCACCACGCAGGACCCGGACGACTTCGCCGTCCAGATCGCCGACCAGGTCGAGAGCTTCATCGTCGCGGTCACGGAGGTCGCGAAGGGCGACGAGCCGGACAGCGCCGTGCCCTTCCTGCTCCTGGAGGTCTCCCAGCTGCTCCTGGCGGGCGGCCGGCTGGGCGCGCACGAGGACATCCTCCCCGACGAGCGGTACGAGCCCGACCTGGGCCCGGAGCCGGACGTCGACGACCTGCGCGAGCGCTTCGCGGCGATCCTTGAGCCGATCGACGTGTACTCGGAGGTCTTCGACCCGTACGAGCCGCGCAAGGCGCCGGTCCCGTGCCGTATCTCCGACGACGTGGCCGACATCGTCGCCGACCTGCGGCACGGCATGGCGCACTACCGCGCGGGCCGGACGACCGAGGCGCTGTGGTGGTGGCAGTTCTCGTACTTCTCCAACTGGGGCTCCACCGCGTCGGCGGCCCTCCGCGCGCTCCAGTCCCTGGTGGCGCACGTCCGCCTCGACCAGCCCCTCCCGGAACTGGACGGCCTGGACACGGACCAGGACCTGGGCGAGGACGCGCTGGCCGAGGAGGCGGGCAAGGTCATGGCGGAGGAGCTGGGCGCCCTGGGCATGCGCCCCGTCGCGGACCCCGCGTAGGCCCTGTCCGGCCGCCTGTCACGGATACAGCCACGCCAGCGCGGCGAGGCTCTTGTCCAGATAGGCGGCCCGCCCGGTCTCGATCCCGTAGGCCATGTCCTCCAGGACGCCGCACTTGGCGTAGAAGGCGGCACGGTCACGGATCGCTCCGTCCCGCGCTCCGTAACTCCGCAGGGCGCTGTCGAGCGCCGCTGCACCGAGGTCGCGGTACAGCAGCCCGAAATCACGGGCCGGATCGCAGATCGCGGCATCGCTCCAGTCGATGACACCGGTGCATGTCCACGTCGCCTCGTCGACCAGCACGTGCTCGATCCCGAGGTCGTTGTGCGAGAAGACGAGGGGATGCCCCTCGTCGGGCGGGGGATCCCCGAGGAACGCCTCGACGGCGGGACGGTGTGCCGCCGGCACGCTGGGAACGATCACGTCGTACGTCTCGGCGGCCTCCTCCAGCCACACCGCGCCCGGCTGGTCGTCGACGTCCACCAGCCGCTCCGCCTCCCCGACCGGAACGGCGTGCAGCGCGGCGAGCAACTCCCCGACCCTGGCGCCGATCACGGCGCCGTGAGCCGCCCGCCGCGAAAGGGGCAGATCGATCAGCGGCCGGCCGGGGAGCCGGAAGTAGGCGAAGCAGCCCTGCTCGGCGTCGGTGAAGCCCGGCTCGGGAACGGCCAACGGCGACACCCCGGCGACGGCGCCGAGCAGCCGTACCTCACGGTCCACCACGTCGGCCCGGCGCCCCGGATCGGACTCCTTGCTGAACCGTACGATCAGCTCCCCGCCGACCTCGTAGGCGACGTTGTCCTCACCCTCCCCGAGAAGCACGACGGACCCGACGCGATACCCGGGCAGGTGCCGGCCCACGAGACCCCGTACGAATCCGTCCTGACCACCGCGCCCGCTGTCCATGGCAGGAGAGTAGTGCGCGGCCGGAGGAACGGTCGGCGGGGCAAGGTATCCGTGACCCGCCACAGCCGCACCTCGAAACCGTCCGCCCGGCGGAACGCCACCCGGGCTCAGGAACCCGGGTGGCGGGGGCCCGGTCGCAGGGGCAGAGTGGAGTGCCACCTTCCCCACTCTGACCTTCAGACCTTCGAGGAGTGAACCGTTGTGAGTGGACAGTTCGAAGCGGTTACCGAGATCGACCGGCCGATCGAGGAAGTCTTCGCGTATCTGTCGGAGGGCACGAACGACCGGGAGTTCAGTCCCCGGGTACAGCACATCACCAAGGACCCGGCCGGCCCCACGGCTGTCGGCACGGTATTCCGGAGCACGGTGAAGGACGCGGGGATGAGGACCCAGCGCGAACTGCGGATCACCGAGCTGGAGACGCCGACCAGAATCCGCTGGGCGGAGACCTCGAAGAACGTGGTGACGTCGCGCGAGGGCGGTTACGACCTGGAGACGATCGCGGACGGGCGGACACGGGTGCGGCTGTTCAACGTCCTGGAGGGCCACGGCGTCGGCAAACTCCTGGTGGGCATCGCCCTCGGCGCGGCCCGCAAGGACGCACCGGCCTTCGCCGACCGCATCAAGAAGGCGGCCGAGGCGTCGCGGTCGGCTTGAGGGTCATGCGACCCGTATCCGCAGGTCGGCCCGGAGCTTGAGCCTCGGGCTCCGAGCCCTTTTTCAAGTGAGTGGGTGGGGGAGGTTGGAACCAACCCCCCTCCCAAGTCCCCCGCTGACCAGTCGATATGACTTTCCGTGGTCGGTTTGCGTCAGAGAGTATTGACGGTTTAACGTTCATGGCATTAAGCGGCCCCGGCAGGTGCGGACAACACCAAACCGGGGCCTACCAACGGATCGAATTCGAGGCTCGATCGTGGATTCCACAGAGCTTAGTGCCGCCCTGCGCGCGCCCGCACATCCCCAGGCCAAGCCCGGCTACGGCAAACGCTCCGCACCCGGCCAACTCCCGCGTACAGGCGCCGATTTCGCACATCTGCGCACGAGGGAAGCGGCGATCGCCGCGTACATCGATCGTCTGACCGAGGGCGCCGCGATCGGCTACAAGGCGCTCGCGGCCAACATCGCCGACTACGGGCAGCAGGCCTGCGCCAAGTCGCTCAAGTTCCTTTCCGAGGCCGGTCACCTGAGGCTCGTGAAGGAACATCTCGCCGTCGCGGACAACAGCCTGCGGTGGGTGACGCGCACGTACTTCTCGCGTACGTCGAGGGACGACGAGTGGTGGAGGGCGTACGTGGCCTCCCTGCGCG
>NZ_JAAPBF010000368.1 GCF_022695985.1 Streptomyces sp. NP-1717
CACCACTACTGGCTCAACGCACCGACAAACAGCACCGGTTCGGGGCAGATCAGTGATGTCGAGGAAGCGCGGTTCTGGCAGGCGATCGAGCAGGGCGATCTCGACGCCCTGGCCACCACACTCCGGCTCCCGGACGACGCGGACTCGGCACAGGCGACGCTGACGGCGCTCTCGCCGGTACTCCCGATGCTGTCTTCGTGGCGCAAGCAGCACACGGAGCGTTCCGCAGTGAGCAACTCCCGCTACCAACTGAGCTGGACGCCGGTCAACACCCCGTCCTCCGCCGCGCTCTCCGGTCGGTGGCTCGTCGTCTCCGCCGAGGAGTCCGGAGAAGCCGGACCGTCTGCGGAGTGGACGGCCTGGTGCACGTCGGCCCTGCGCCGCGCCGGTGCCGAAGTCGTGGAGCTGAAGACGGACGGCGCCTCCACCGATCGCGCAGGGTTCGTCAAGGCGCTGGGCGATCTTCCGAGTGACGAAAACCCCCCGGCCGGTGTGCTGTCCCTGCTCGCGCTCACCGGCACGACACGTCACGCGGACACGGCGGATGACGCGGCGACCGACACGGACGCGACCGGTTACGGGTCGCTGTCCGGCACCGCCGCGCTGATCCAGGCTCTCGGCGACGCCGGGTGGCAGGCACCGATGTGGAGTCTCACCAGCGGCGCTGTCTCCACCGGGGTCTCAGCCCCGGTCACCCACCCCGCCCAGGCCCATGTCTGGGGCCTCGGGAGGGTGGCCGCGGCAGAACACCCCGAACGCTGGGGTGGCCTGGTGGATGTCGTCGGCGATCTCGACGAGCGCACTGGTGGGCTGCTGGCCGCCACGCTGGCCGGTGACGGCGGCGAAGACCAGGTCGCGATCCGGCCCGGCGGCGTTTTCGGGTGCCGCCTGCGGACCGCGTCGGGCAGTCGGCCGCCGCGCCGTAACTGGCGCCCGGCGGGTACCGTACTGGTCACGGGCGGAACCGGTGCGCTGGGCGCGCACGTCGCCCGGTGGCTCGCCGGCAAGGGAGCGGCGCACCTGCTCCTCACCAGCCGCAGGGGCGAGTCCGCCCCCGGAGCCGCGCAACTGCGCGCGGAACTGGAGAAGTTGGGCGCCACGGTCACCATCGCGGCTTGTGACGTGGCCGACCGGGGCGAGCTCGCCACCGTGCTTGCGGCCCTGCCGACGGAGCAGCCGCTGACCGCCGTCGTACACACGGCCGGGCTTCTGGACGACGGCGTGCTCGACGCGCTCACCCCGGAGCGGCTGAAGCGCGTGCTGCGGCCGAAGACGGACGCCGTGCTGAATCTGCACGAGCTGACCAAGGACCTCGACCTGTCGGCCTTCGTCCTCTTCTCCTCGATCGCCGGGGTGCTCGGCAGCATGGGCCAGGCCAACTACGCGGCCGCCAATGCCCACTTGGATGCGTTCAGTGAGTACCGACGCGCCGCCGGGCTGCCGACGACCTCGATCGCCTGGGGCCCTTGGAGCGGCGACGGTATGGCGGCCGACGAGGCGGTCGACCGCAACATACGCACCACCGGCGTACGGCCGCTGGCCCCCGACGTCGCGATCGCGGCGCTGCAAGAGGCTCTCGACCGGGACGAGACGCGGCTGGTCGTCGCCGACATCGAATGGCAGCTCGTCGCGGCCTCCGCCGCCGACGCCGCCCGCCGGGACCCGCTGCTCGGCGAGTTCCCGGAGGTACGAGCGGTGTGGCAGGCGGCCGATCAGGTGGCAGCAGATGGAGTGCTGGCCGCCACCGCTCTCCGGGACAAACTCCAGGGTGCGGGGTCGAACGCCGAACGCGAGCAGGTGGTACTGGAGTTGGTGCAGTCCCGTCTCGCGACGGTGCTCGGCCACGGCTCGGCCGATCTCGTCGAGGGCGACAAGGCGTTCCGCGAAGTGGGCCTGGACTCGCTGGGCAGCATCAAGCTCCGTAACGCCGTCAACGCGGCCACCGGGCTGAACGTGTCGGCAACGCTGCTCTACGACTACCCCACACCTCTCGCTCTCTCCCAGTACCTCCTCACCGAGATCACCGAGGAGGACACCGTCACCGAGGCGACGCTGCTGGCGGAGCTGGAGAGGCTCGACGGCGCCCTGAGGTCCCTCGCCCTGGCGGACAGCGGCCGGCGGAGGGTCGCGGGCCGGCTGCAAGTCCTCCTCTCCAAGTGGGGGGACGAGCCGGACCGGACCGATGAAGAGAGTTCACACCAGGATCTCGACGCGGTGACCGCGGAAGAGCTCTTCGACCTGATCAGCGACGAGTTCGGGAAGTCGTGATGGCGACCACCAGCGGACCGGACGCACGCATGGACTTCCCCGACGACTCAAGGAGCTTGCGCTAATGGAGAACGAGAAGAAGCTTCTCGACCACCTCAAGTGGGTCACCGCCGAGCTGCGGCAGGCCCGCCAGCGGGTGCGCCAGCTCGAAACGGACGGCGACGAACCCATCGCCATCGTCGGTATGTCGTGCCGTCTCCCGGGTGACGTGTCATCGCCGGAGGATCTGTGGGAACTGGTCTCCAACGGGACCGACGCCATCTCGGAGTTCCCCACGGACCGTGGGTGGGACACCGACTCGCTCTACCACCCCGACCCCGACAATCCGGGCACCAGTTACTCGCGGCACGGCGGCTTCCTGCACGACGCGGCCCAGTTCGATCCCGAGTTCTTCGGCATCTCGCCGCGCGAGGCGACGGCCATGGATCCGCAGCAGCGGCTGCTGCTGGAGACGTCCTGGGAGGCCTTCGAGCGGGCCGGCATCGACCCGACGGCTGAGCGCGGTCACCAGGTCGGCGTCTTCGCCGGCGTCGAGGACCAGGACTACATCAGCCGCCTGCGCTCCGTGCCGGAGGAGTACGAGGGCTATATCGGCACGGGCGCCTCGATGAGCGTCGCTTCCGGTCGCGTCTCGTACACCTTCGGTTTCGAGGGTCCGGCGGTGACGGTGGACACGGCGTGTTCGTCGTCGTTGGTGGCGCTGCATCTGGCGTGCGAGTCGCTGCGCAAGGGTGAGTCGTCGCTTGCGCTGGCCGGCGGTGTGACCGTGATGGCCACGCCTGCCTGTTTCGTGATCTTCAGCAGGCAGCGGGCCATGTCCGCGGACGGCCGGTGCAAGCCCTTCGCGGCGGGTGCGGACGGCACCGGCTGGAGCGAGGGCGCGAGCATGCTCCTCCTGGAGCGGCTGTCGGACGCCAGGCGCAACGGGCACCAGGTCCTCGCGGTGGTGCGGGGTTCGGCGGTGAACCAGGACGGCGCCTCGAACGGCCTCACGGCTCCGAACGGGCCCGCCCAGCGCAAGGCGATCGAGCAGGCCGTCGTCAACGCCCGTCTGTCGGTGTCGGATGTGGACGCGGTCGAGGCGCACGGCACGGGTACGACGCTGGGTGACCCGATCGAGGCGCAGGCGCTGCTGGACACCTATGGCAAGAACCGCTCTGCCGAGCAGCCGTTGTGGCTCGGGTCGTTGAAGTCGAACCTTGGTCACACGCGAGCCGCATCGGGGGTCGCCGGTGTGATCAAGATGGTGATGGCGATGCGGGAGGGCGTGCTGCCACGCACCCTGCACGTGGACGAGCCGACGCCGCACGTGGACTGGTCGGTGGGAGCGGTGGAGCTCCTCAGGGAGAACAGGCCGTGGGGGGTCGGGGAGGACCGGCCGAGGCGGGCCGGTGTGTCCTCGTTCGGTATGAGCGGGACGAACGCGCACGTCATCCTGGAACAGGCCCCGGTGGCCGATCCTGTCGAGACCGCGGTGGCGGATGACTTGTCCGGATCTTCTTCGGGTGTGGTGGTGTGGCCGGTGTCGGGTCATACGGCTCCGGCTCTGGCCGAGCAGGCATCGCGGCTGCACGCGCACCTTGCCGCGCATCCGGAGATCCTGCCCGAGCAGGTCGCGCACGCGCTGACCACGACTCGCGCGGCCCTGGCCCATCGGGGTGCGGTGGTTTCCGCTGACCGTGGGGAGCTGATGGAGGGGCTGGCGGCTCTTGCCGACGGTGATCCCAGTGCGCATGTGGTGAGCGGTGTGACGCGTCCGCAGGGCAAGTCGGTGTTCGTCTTCCCGGGTCAGGGTGCCCAGTGGCCGCTGATGACTGCGGATCTCCTGGCCACTGAGCCTGTCTATGCCCAGTCCATCGACGCGTGCGCCCAAGCGCTGGCCCCGTATGTCGATTGGTCGCTGCGAGATGTCCTCACC
>NZ_JAAPBF010000369.1 GCF_022695985.1 Streptomyces sp. NP-1717
GACGCGTCGAGCCCTTCCCGCAGCCGGACCAGCTCCTGTGCCAGATCGGGCGCCTCGCGTGCCAGCTCCGTCAGATCGCTGTTCGTGTCGAAGGCCTGCGCCAACAGCACTCCGCGCGCCTGCTCCAACAGCCGTACCGCGAGCGCCGGTTCACCGCAGCGGACCGCGCAGGCCGCGGCCTCCGCGCCCAGTCCCGCCGCCGCGCCGAGCTGTAACTCCTGGTCGTCCCGCAGCAGATGGCGCGGCGAGACGGCCGGCATCAGGTCGACGGCGGCGACGTAGCCCTTCAGCGCCAGATCAGGCCGCCCGAGGTCCAGCCCGCCGCGGGCCCACAGCCAGGCGGCTTCGAGCCGTTCGGACGGCGGGCACTGCGGTTCGAGCGCCGCCTCGCGGAAAGCGCCGACGGCCTCCCGGAGATCGTCCGCCTCGTGCGTACGTTCGTAACGTTCGGCCAGGACCGTGCCGAGCTGGGCCAGCCGGGGAGTGAGGTTCGGATGGCCGGGCGGTGTCAGGTCCACCGCCTCCCGCAGCAGGTCGACCACCCGCCGGTGTCCGGACGACGACATCCGCCCGGAGACCGGCACGATCCGCCGGACACCGGCGGCCACCACCAGCACGTTGGCCCGCATCGCCGACCCCGGGGGCAGCGTGGCGACCAACGCGTCCACGACGTCCCGCGCCTCCCGCAGGTCGCGACGTCGGCCGGTGATCGCGAGGCGTGCCAGCAGGGCGATCGCCAGTCCCAGACGCCGCCTGGGCAGCAGCGGATCGGTCGCGCCGGTCAGCTCCAGGGCCGCCCTGATGTGCTCCACCGCCTGATCGGCGGTGGCCGGGTCACCGGTGCGTTCGGCGGACCGCGTGAACGCCGCACCCGTCGCCGACAGGATCGCCGCGCGCCGCACGGGGGAGGTGCCGGGCAGCGCCATGGCGCGCCGGCGGCAGTCCAGTGACTCCGCGAGATCCGCCGAGTCCTGCAACAGGTCGTGACGGAGCATCAGTACGGCGCTGAGATTGAGCAGCCGTACGCCGAGCTGGTGGTGACCGTCCGGTGTGTCGCGGACGGACTCGCGCAGTGCGTCGACGGCCTCGGTCAACACCCGCACACCTGCTGACTGTTGGTGGAGCGAGACGAGGACGCTGCCGAGGTTGTTGAGAACGCCCGGCCGCGAGGCATGACCGGCGGGGAGCATCGCGAGTGCCTCACGCAGCTTCGCCGCCGCGGTGCGCAGGTCTTCCGGATCGCCGAGTTCGCGCTCGTACCGGCCGCGCAGCTCCAGCGCGGAGTTGACCAGCCGCTGGAGCGCGCGGCCGGTCGTCTCGGCGGTCCCTCGCGGCGCTTCCCCGATGAGACGCCGTGCCTCCTTCAGGTCCTGTACGTCCCCGAGGAGCGCGTGGCGCGCACGCAGGGAGAGAGCCAGCAGTTCGGCCGCCCGCGACCGCGGTTCCGGTGCGGCGCCCGCCTCCCGCAGCGCCCGGGTCAGCACGGTGATCGCCTCCTCCAGGTCCCGCACCGCGCCCGTCACCTCGTACCGGTTCAAGAGCGCCCCGCCGAGGTTCGTCAGACCCGCGGCAAGCCCGTTCGGATCACCGGGCGCGGCTCGGCGGTACAGCTCGACGACCTCGCCGAACTCCTCCTCCGCACCGCCCGACCGGGTGAGCGACATGCTCAACGCGCGGGCCAGGATGCTCCGGTACCGGGGAAGATCGGAGTCGTCCTCATCGGTCTGGGCCAGGACGTCGCGGGCGATTCCGACCGCCTCCGCCAGGTCCTCCGGGTCGGACGTGCGCTCGTAGCGCCGGACCAGCGACAGGCCGTGGTTGCTCAGCCGCGGCAGACGGTCCGGGTCACCGGCCGGAGTGAGCCGCACGGCGCGGCGCTGGAGCCGTAGCGCCTCGTCGGCGAGGAGCACCGACTCCTCCCGCAGCGCTTCGTCATCCCAGGCGTGCGCCGCCGCGGCCACCGCGTCGGCCAATCCGCTCACCCGGAAGGCGCGTTGCGGGTCGTCGTCCTCGGTGGCGAGCACGGAGAGCCGTCCCACACCGATCGCCTGCGCGCGCAGGATGTCGGGGGTGGCGCCGGTCGCTTCGAGGGTCTTCACCATCTCGGGTGGCTGTCCGGGCAGTTGGCGTCCCTGACCGGCGGCCGTGGCGGCCAGGCACACCATGCTCCACTCCTCCGGCCCGTCCGCCGCGGTGGGATCCGGCCAGAGCTCCGGGGGCTGCGCGGCCCAGGTTCCCGCCAACTCCGGTGGCACGGCGTCACGGTCGTGCACCCAGACGGGGTACAGCAGCGTCCCCGCGCAGCTGCCCTCCTCCGCGCCACGGCCCTCGCCGAGGGCCGCGCAGCGGGCCCAGTACAGCCAACCGGCCGCGTACCGGGCCTCCATGTCGGTGCGGAGGTCGCAGCAGCGCAGCAACGCGCCCAGTTCGGCGTCGGCCTCCGGGCCGAACAGCAGTGTGTCGTCGGCCTGTTGACCGGCACGGGTCAGCCGTCGCACGACCGCGGTCAGCAGACGCTCCCGGCGCGTACTCACCCTGGACACCCTCCCCCGTTCGCACCGCCGCGTCCGCTCCGCTGACCCATTGTGTTCAATCGCACGCCAACCGTGCCCGAACGAGGCAGACTTGGCGCCATGACGGCACCGATTCCGGACCCGGACCCGGACCCGGACCCGGCGCACGGGGAGCGTCTGCGCGCCGATGGCATCGCGGCGCTGTGCGTGCTGCTCGCGGAACCGGACGGACCGCAGCGTACGGACGACGGGGTCGTCCGGGCCGTCGAGCGGGCCAGGGCACTGCTCGCGGAAAGCACGGGCCCCGACCCCGGTGCCGGTCCCGACCCCGGTCCCGTCCCGGCCGCCAGCCAACTCGACGACGCCTTAGAGGCGTTGGACGACGCGCTGCGCAGGGCGGGGGACTCACGGGGACTGCTCGGCCGCATCCGCGGAGTGCTCGGCGATCCGGCCCCCGGATCCAGGCTGACCGGTCTCCGGGCGACGATCAAGGTCGCTGTCTGTCCCGGCCCGGACCCCTGCACGCGCCGCGAGCCGGCCAGGGACCTGCGGCAGGCGCCCCCGTGCGCGCTCCACGGCGCACAGATGCGCAAGGTCCGACTCCGCCCGGACCCGGCCGCGTGAACGCGCGACGGCGCCGGTGAACCAGCTCCTGGTCACGCTCGGCACCAAACTCACCGAGCGCTGGCTCAACCTCCTCGTACTGCCCGGCGCGCTCTTCCTCGGCGTACTCGCCGCGGGCACGACCCTCGGGCACGCGCACTGGCACGACCTTCCCCGGCTGGGCGAAGCCCTGGACGACCTGACCGCGCGGCCGGCCCTGGACCGCGCCGGCACGGCGGCGGTGGCGGTCGCCGCCGTCCTGCTGCTCTCCTCCGCGCTGTCGCTGGCCGCGCAGTTCCTCGGATCCGCCGTCGAGAGCTTCTGGCTGCGCGAGAGCCGCTTCGCCTTCGACCACCACCGCCAACGGGCCCGCCTCAGAGCCTGGGAACGCCTCACCCGGGAACGGAACGCCGCGATCCGCGACCCGGCCGCCAAGGCCGCGGAGATCCGCCGGCTGGACCGGGCCCGCGCCCGTATCGGCCTGGTCCCGCCGAGCCGCCCCACCTGGTACGGAGACCGGCTCCAGGCGGCCGGCGAACGGGTGGAAGCGGTCTACGGCCTCGATCTCGACGCCGTCTGGCCCCGCCTGTGGCTGATCCTCGCCGAACCGGCCCAACGCCAGATCGAGGCGGCCCGCGCGTCCTTCACTGCGGCGGCACGCCTCGGCGCCTGGTCGCTCGCCTATCTCGCCGTCGCCGCCTGGTGGTGGCCCGCGGTCCTGATCGCGGCGGGCTGCGCGCTGGTGGCCCGGTCCAGGGCCCACGAGTCGACGGAGGCGCTGGCATCGCTCGTGGAGGCGGCCGTGGACGTGCACGGACGGGACCTGGCGGTCCTGGTGGGCCTCGAACAGGCGGACGTACCGGGTCCGCTGCCGGTGGACACCGGTGACCGGCTCTCGGAGACCTTCCGCAAGGCGGGCCTGTTCGACACGGACGACGACGCGCCCGGCACATAGACGGCCACCACCCGGTCGGCCGCCCGGAGCCCGGCTCGCTGCTGACTTGCCGGTCCGGATCGGTGG
>NZ_JAAPBF010000037.1 GCF_022695985.1 Streptomyces sp. NP-1717
AGGAGATTAGGAGTTACGGCATGAGCGCGAGCAACAGCGCACCCTCCCCGGCCGCCGCCACCGCTCAGGACGGCAGCCGCGGCAAGCTGAGGACCTCCCTCGGCGCCGCCGCGGGAACCTGTGTGGAGAACTACGACTTCGTCGCCTACGGCACGGCGTCCGCTCTCTACTTCGGTGATGTCTTCTTCCCCGAGTCCGACCCCGTCGTCGGCACCCTGCTGGCCTTCGTCACGCTCGGCGTCGGCTTCCTGATGCGCCCCATCGGCGGCGCCGTCGGCGGCCACCTCGGCGACAAGTACGGCCGCAAGCCCGTGCTGGTCACCGCCCTGCTGACGATGGGCATCGCCACGGTCCTGATCGGTGTGCTGCCCACCTACGCGCAGGCCGGCATCATCGCGCCGATCCTGCTGGTGCTGATCCGTATGGTGCAGGGCCTCGCGTTCGGTGCCGAGTGGGGCGGCGCGGTGATGATGGCGTACGAGCACGCGCCGCGCAGGCGGCGCGGTCTGTACGCGGCGATACCCCAGGCGGGCAATCCGCTGGGTATCGCGCTGGCCAACATCGTCTTCCTGCTGTCCGTGAACTTCGACAGCGACTGGGCATGGCGCGTGCCGTTCCTGGCCAGTTCGGTGCTGATCGTGGTCGGCCTGGTCGTCCGGGTGAAGCTGACGGAGTCGCCGGAGTTCGAGGAGACCAAGGCCAGCGGTGAGACCGTCAAGAACCCGCTCGCGACGGTGCTGCGCAACGACTGGCGCAACATCCTGCGGATCATCGCGCTGCGCGTCGTCGAGTCGTGCGCGTACTACCTGACGGCGACCTATCTGCTGTCGTACATCACCGACCGCGACGAGAACGACCGGGGCATCGCCCTCGCGGGCATCGTCATCGCGAGTCTTCTCGCGGTGGGCACGACGGTGCTGTCCGGTGCGCTGACCGACCGGATCGGCCGCCGGAAGCTGTATCTGGCCGGGTGTCTGATGGCGGTCGCCTTCGGCTTCCCGATGTTCCTGATGGCCAACACCGGCAATCCGCTGCTCGTCGTGCTGATCTATCTGATCGCGATCGGTGTGATCCACGCGGCGCTGACCGGTACGCAGGCCGCGTGGTTCGCCGAGCTGTTCAAGACCAACACCCGTACGTCCGGCGCCTCGCTGGGCTACCAGGTCGCGGCGTCGGTCGCCGGGTTCGCGCCGTTTCTGGCCGTGCTGCTGGCCGAGTCGTTCGACTGGGTGGGCCCGGCCGGTTTCTATGTGGTGATCGGACTGGTCGGACTGATCGGCGTGGCGACGACGAAGGAGACCTGGGGGGCGCGGGAGCGCGCGGCGGCCGAGGCCGCCGACAGGGCCGAGCAGTCGGAGGGACCCTCGCGGCCTCGCGGAACGAACGAGGCGGCGGCCGGGTCGGAGGGGACGGCTCGCCGGTCCTGAGTCCGCGCTCCCGGGAGTCCGCGCTCTCGGGGCGGGGGCGGTGGTGCGGTGAGGGTCCGGGGGCCGTCACCGCACCACCGCCCTTTCCGTGGCCGCGTGTTCGGGAATGTTCCGGCCCGTGCCACCCCGTTGCGAGATCGCGGAATCGTTACGTGCGACGGGCCATCCGCGACGGCGCCGGCGCCGAATATCTTCTGTGGTGGGTGGGGCCCCATTCACCACGGAAGACAGAAGAGAGGTCAGGCACCACGTGCCCGTCAGCGACCCCCGTGCCCCGGTCCCGCCCGCCCTCGCGCTCGACAGGTCGGCCGCGCGGCCCCGAGCCGCCGTGCTCCTGCTGCACGGCGGACGCTCGGAGGGCGTGGAGCCACCACCCCGGTTGGGTCTGGCCGCCGCGCGGATGCGGCCGTTCACACGGGCGGTGCTGCGCGCGACCGAGGGGCACGACGTCCTGGTGGGACGGGTCCGCTACCGGCACCGGGGGTGGAACGGCGCGCGTGCCGACGCCGCGGTGGACGCCCTGCGGGCGCTCGACGAGCTGGAACAGCTCGCCGGTTCGGTACGGGTGGTGCTGGTCGGTCATTCGATGGGCGGGCGCGCCGCGCTCGCCGTGGCCGGGCACGACCTGGTACGCGGCGTGGTGGGGCTCGCCCCGTGGTGCCCGACCGGGGAGCCGGTGGACCAGTTGCTGAACCGGCAGGTCGTCCTCGTGCACGGTGACCGGGACCGTACGACCGACCCGCGGGGCAGCCGCGATGTCGTGCGCCGCGCCCGTGCGGCGGGCGCCGACGCGTGCGCGGTGCTGATGACCGGCGGGGACCACGCGATGCTCCGGCGTGCCGGCGAGTGGCATTCACTCACCGCCGAGCTGGTCTCGGGTCTGCTCGGTCTCGCTCCGCTGCCCGGTCCGGTACGGCGCGCGTTCGACGAGGGCTGGGACCCGGCTACGAGAGACTGACACGGCGGCGGAGCCGCCCGGCAGCCGTCGCGCCGGTGATCAGGGCGACCGCGGTACGTGGTCGGACGCTCACCCGTGCGCCGTGCTCGCGGGTCGCACTCAGCCGCGGCCGGTGTCGATGACGCAGAAGCGGTTGCCTTCGGTGTCGGCGAGGACGACGAAGTCGGGGTCGTCGGGGTAGAGGTCCCAGTCCACGCGTTCGGCGCCGAGGGACATCAGGCGCGCCACTTCACCGGCCTGCTCGGCCGCGTCGCTCGCGTAGAGGTCGAGGTGGACACGGGGGTGCTCCTGCACCGGCGTCCCGCTGAGCCCGAGGGACAGCCCCGGCCCCGTACCGTCGGCGGGGACGAGGACGACCCAGTCGTCCGCCACCTCGCCGTCGCGGGGGACGTAGTCCAGCGCCCGGCTCCAGAATTCGGCCGCGCGCCGCACGTCGGAGGCGCCCATCACGATCGTCCCGATGCTGATCATCCGGCGATGGTGCCAGATCCGCCGGCGTTCGCGCGCGGGATATGCGCGGCGGCATACGGAAACCCCGGCGGCGTGATCCGTCGATCCCGCCTCCGGGGCTCCTGGTCTCCGTCTTCGCGCCGACGCTTCCCGGCGCCGCTCATCCGCGTTTCGGGGCGTCGCCGTAACGGCGCTCGAAGCGCTCCACACGGCCCGCGGTGTCAAGAACCTGCGAGTTACCGGTGTAGAAGGGGTGGCTCGCCGATGATGTCTCGACGTCGACGACGGGGTACCTCTTCCCGTCCTCCCACTCGATCGTCTTGTCCGACTCCGCGGTCGAGCGCGTCAGAAACGCGTAATCGGCTGCGCGGTCCCGGAAAACCACCGGACGGGATACGGGGTGTATACGAGGCTTCATATGTGATCCCTTCCTGTCGGCGCGCCCGGGGTCTTCTCGACCCCCGGTATGTCGTTCAACGGTGGGAGGGGGACGGTTATTCCACTGAATTCGACGGGTCCACGAGTGGCCGACGAACAGGCAGTTGGCCCCGTACCGGCCCCGACCGGTCAGGTGTTCCGGTGATATTCTCAATGTATGGCTGACCGAATACATCGGGTCGTTATCGAGGGCTCCCGGATCAGTACTCCCCGGTTGACCCTTCGACCGTGGGCACGAGGTGACGCCGAGGCCGCCCTGCTGGTCTACGGCGTGGACGAGGTGTCCCGATGGCTCGCGCCGGCTCTGGAGCCGGTGTCGGACCTGGCCGCGATGGAGCGCCTCGTCGAGCGGTGGGTGAGCGAGTCGGCCACGCTCGAACCGCCCCAGGGCCGGTGGGCCATTTCCCTGCGCGAGACCGGTGAGGTGGTCGGTGGGGTGGCTCTGCTGCCGCTCCCCCCGTTGGGCAGCGACCTGGAGATCGGCTGGCAGCTCGCTCCCGGCCTCTGGGGGCAGGGTCTGGCCGCGGAGGCGGGCCATGCGGTGGCGCATCAGGCCTTCGAGTCGGACGCCGGGGTCGAGGAGCTGTTCGCCGTGGTGCGCCCTCGGAACGTCCGGGGCGCCGCGACGGCACGGCGGGTCGGGATGGAGTGGGTCGGCGAGACGGAGAAGTATTACAACCTGCAGTTGCAGGTCTACCGTCTGCGCAAGGGCGATCTCGACGCGGGCGGTCCCACCGCGGCCTTTCCTTAGACCCTGTCCGGCGGATCGTCCGCCCGGGGGTGGGACGTGTGGCGGGTGTGGTCGAAGAAGGCTTTCCAGTGCGCACGGGAGAAGCCGAGTACGGCGCCGTGCGGAGAGCGCGAATCACGGATCATGACCCGGTCGGTGTCCCAGGCGAGTTCCACGCAATCGTCGGCGCCGGCATCGCTGAAGCTGCTCTTGCGCCATGCCCATGACTCAGTCACCCACGCCTCCTTGACGATGTGTGCGGAAAGCCTGGTTGGGGCAGCTCGCTGCGGCGGTGCGACTCCCGGCCCGACGAATTCGATCAAGTACGCGGAAACGTCGGCACGTTGCTTCAGGATAACAATCGCGCACGGGAAAACGAACATGCCGGATTCCGCCATGATCGCGGATGCTGCGTTCACGCCAGATGGCCGTGTGCGCGGCCTTGCGGCGTCGGGTGTGAGGGATACGCTGGCGGCGCAGACGTACCTCAAGGGGGATGACCGATGACGCGTTCGATGCTCTCGCGCTCACCTCGCACCACGGGCTGGTTCTGGTCCGGGTACGCCCTGTTGACGGGAATCCTCGCGTTCGGCGCCGGTTACGGCGCGGCAAGTGCCGCCGGTACGGCGGTGGTCGGCGTCGTCACGGCGCTGGTTCTCACGGCGGCGGCGGGCTGGTGGGCGCCTCCTCTTCTCCGGTCGGCTCGGCGGGTGCCGCCCCGGCCGGCCGGGTAAATCCGGCCCCGGCACCGGGCGTTGCCTCGGACGGACTGATCGCCCCGCGTCCGCCCGACATGAGGTTCAGCCGGGTCCGCAACCGGGCCACGAGCAGAACGCCCGCCCCGCAGCCCGCCACGCCGAACCAGCCCTGCGGGTTCGGGACCAGGACCGAGAAGACGATGTAGAAGGATCCGCCGAGCACCACCGGCGGGATCGTGACGACCCACAGGAGATGGACCGTCCGCGCCCGGAACGGCAGTACGTGGTGAATGATCTCGTTGCAGATGTGCACCCAGGTTTCGACACCGGGGCGTTTACGTCCTGGCATGCCCGTACCCCCGTACCCTCCACCGGCGGCGACGGACACCGCCGCCGGTGAGAGCCCCCGACCTGTTCATCAGCCACCTCGGTGATCACTCGTCAGAAACCGCGGCATCGGGCGTGGCCGCGGGTGGCGCGTCGCTCAGAGGTAGCGGATCGGTCCGGTCTTCTACGGCTCGCCGGCCTCGGCCGGGAGCGTCAGGTCCTCGCTCCCTTCACCGATGCGCTCGACGACCTGGCGCAGCACCCGCTCCATGTCGCCGCCGAGTGCCTGGTCCTCCAGTTCGTAGAAGGCTTCGATGTACTTTCCCGTCACCTCCGGGGCGCTGCTCGCGAACGAATCCCCGCGCGGGTTCTCCAGATAGACGGAGTCGGGCATGCCCTCCTCGGAGAATTCGAACAGGGTGAAGGGGCCGAGGATGCCCTGGTGCGCGCCCGCGCTGAACGGCATGACCTGGATGGTGATCCGGGGGTGGGCGGCCAGGTCCGCCAGCCGTTCGAGCTGAGCGCGCATCACGCCCGGTCCGCCGACCTGCCGGCGCAGGACCGACTCGTCGAGGACCATGAGCAGCTTCGGCCCTTCGTCGCCCTCCAGCAGGTCCTGCCTGGCGAGGCGTGCTTCGACGAGGCGGTCGAGCCGTTCGGGGGAGGTCGCCTGGGAGGTTCCCGCGACGAGCGCCCGCATGTACTCCTCCGTCTGGAAGAGACCGGGCAC
Source organism: Streptomyces sp. NP-1717 (assembly GCF_022695985.1). Classification (GTDB taxonomy): domain Bacteria; phylum Actinomycetota; class Actinomycetes; order Streptomycetales; family Streptomycetaceae; genus Streptomyces. The sequence continues at coordinate 5,759 of NZ_JAAPBF010000037.1, forward strand.
CACGAAGAAGTGGAAGCCCCGGATGATCGAGGCCGAGGACTCCAGGGCGAGGAAGGAGAGGAATTCCTTGCTGAACACGTCGCGGTACTCGCTGAAGGGCATTTTCCGGCTGCCCCGGGCCAATTCCAGCAGCCCTTCGGTCTTGCGTCGCTCTGTCACCCCGTATTCGGTCAGCAGCGCCTTGAGGTCGTTGACGGTGACCGCGACCTCGCCCGCCTCGATTCTGATGAGCTTCGACGGGCTCCATTCCATCTTGATGGCGACCTGACGCTGGGTCAGCCCCGCGTTGCCCCGGGCCCTGCGGAGCTCGGTCCGCAGGCGCAGTCGCTGCACGGCGGCACTCGGCGTGCTCACGATTGCCACCTCCCTGCCGCGATGGTCCCATATGCAAGGTAGCAGATAGTCATATTGCCGTAACAGACCTTACCGATAGATGGTTGTCGATCAAGAAATACCAGGTCAGCGCCCTGCCCTCGATGGAGCGGTACGCGGTACGCCAGGTTTGATGTGCGAACACGCAGATCGCCACCTGGCCGGCAGGTGGGAGGCGCGTCGCGGGATACCGTATCGGATCTCACACGGCGTCATATGCCGTTCGGTCACGCGTCGCCGGGAACGTGCCGAAGAGTCGGCGTGGCGCCCTGACACCCCGTTCGCCATGTGCTTGACAAGGTCTAGACCTTCCTTTTCAATCCAATCGACACACCACCCATGCGCATCTCCTCCTTGGCCCTGTCGGCGAACCGACAGGGCTCCGTGCGCCGTCGGCGCGAAGGGAAAAGATTCAGAGATGTTGAGCAGATCCGGCAGAGGCATTTCCCTCGTACGGTCCGCGATCCTCCTCGCGGTCGCAGCCCTCGTCGCTACTCTCTTCACCGCTCCGGCCGCCCAGGCGGCCGACGGCCAGATCACCGGTCTGGCCGGCAACTGCGTCGACGTCGCCGGGGCGAACAACGCCAACGGCACCCCCGTACAGCTCTACGACTGCAACGGCAGCAATGCCCAGCGCTGGTCCAACTCGGGCGACGGCACGCTGCGCGCGCTCGGCAAGTGTCTGGACGTCTCGGGCAACAGCACCGCCGACGGGGCGCTCGTCCATCTGTGGGACTGCACCGGCGGCGCCAACCAGCGCTGGGTGGTCTCCGGCGCGAACGACATCGTCAACCCACAGGCGAACAAGTGCCTGGACGTCCAGGACCGCAACTCGGCGAACGGCGCCCGGCTCCAGATATGGACCTGTTCGGGGCAGTCGAACCAGAAATGGAACGCGCCGCCGAGCGGTGGAGGCGGCAACCCGGGCGGATTCGTGGTCAGCGAGGCGCAGTTCAACCAGATGTTCCCGAGCCGCAACGGCTTCTACAGCTACAGCGGTCTCACCGCGGCCCTGAGCGCCTACCCGGCCTTCGCCACCACGGGCAGCGACACCGTCAAACGCCAGGAGGCCGCGGCCTTCCTCGCCAACGTCAGCCACGAGACCGGCGGACTGGTCCACATCGTGGAGCAGAACACGGCCAACTACCCGCACTACTGCGACACTTCGCAGTCCTACGGCTGCCCGGCCGGCCAGGCCGCCTACTACGGGCGCGGACCCATCCAGCTCAGCTGGAACTTCAACTACAAGGCGGCCGGTGACGCGCTCGGCATCAACCTGCTCGCCGACCCGTGGCGCGTGCAGAACGACTCGGCCGTCGCCTGGAAGACCGGCCTCTGGTACTGGAACACCCAGAACGGTCCCGGCACCATGACCCCGCACAACGCGATGGTCAACCAGGCCGGCTTCGGCCAGACGATCCGGTCCATCAACGGCTCGCTGGAGTGCGACGGGCGCAACCCCGCGACCGTCCAGAGCCGGATCAACAACTACCAGCGCTTCACCCAGATCCTGGGCGTCGCGCCCGGCGGCAACCTGTACTGCTGACCCGCCGCGGCGGGACGTACGGAGCCTGTGGCCCCGGGGACGCTTCCCCGGGGCCACACGCGATCAGGGCCGCCGTAGGGTGACCGCGTGACGAAAGAAGCGGAGACGAAGAACGCCGGCCGGCTGCTCTACGGCTGTATGGGGCTCGGCGGCGGCTGGGACACCACCCCCTACGGCCCGGCGGACATCGACGCCGCCGAGGCGGCGGTAGAGGCGGCGCTGGAGAGCGGGATCACCACGTTCGACCACGCCGACATCTACCGGCACGGCAAGTCCGAGGCCGTCTTCGGCGAGGTCCTCAGCCGCACCCCCGGGCTGCGGGAGCGCGTCGTCGTACAGACGAAGTGCGGGATCCGGCTCGCCGACGGCGACCGGCCCGGCATCTACGACCTGCGGGCCGCGAGCATCGTCCGGCGCGTCGAGGAGAGCCTGACCAGGCTGCGTACGGATGTCATCGATGTCCTGCTGCTGCACCGGCCCGACCCGCTCGCCGACCCGGACGACGTCGCGAGCGCTCTGACCTCGCTCCACCAGCAGGGCCTCGTACGGCGGTTCGGCGTGTCGAACATGGGCGGCGCGCAGATCGACACACTGCGGGCGGCGCTCGGACTCCCCCTGGTCGCCAACCAGTTGGAGATGAGCCTGGCACGCCGGGACTGGGTCGAGGCCGGAGTGCTGGTCAACACCCCGGAGGCGGCCGAAGGCGGCTATCCCGTCGGGACGACCGAGTACTGCCGCGCGAACGGGATCGGAATCCAGGCCTGGGGAGCGCTCGCGCAGGGCCGGTACACGGGCCGCCAGGAGACCCCGGACGAGCAGGCGACGGCGCGGCTCGTCGCCTCGCTGGCCGAGGCGAAGAACACCACACCGGAGACCGTGCTGCTGTGGTGGCTGCAACGGCACCCGGCCCGGATCGCGCCGGTCGTCGGCAGCGCGCGGCCGGAGCGCATCCGCGCCTGCGCCGACGCCGCCGTACGGGAGCCGGAACTCACCCACGAGGAGTGGTACGACCTGTGGCTGACGGCGCGTGGCGCGCCGCTGCCCTGACGGAGAGGGCCGTGCCCAGACGGAGAGGGCCGGCCCCGGAGCACGTGTGGTCCCCGGCGCGCCTCTCGGCTCGCCGGGGACCACATCACCGTGGGTCCGGGCTACCCGGGCTGGTCCTCCTCGTGCAGCTGCCGCACCTGACCGTCCGTCAGCGCCTTGTCGTAGACGCGTACCTGGTCGATCGACCCGTTCCAGAAGTCGCCCTTGGCGCCGTCGTACTTCGCGCGGCCGAGCGACAGCGGTCCGGTGCTCACATCGGCCGGTCCCGCGGCGACGGTGGCGGCCGGTGCGCCGTCGACGTACAGGGTGATGTCGTCCGAGGCCGAGTCACGGACCCCGACGAGGTGGTACCAGCGGTCCGTCTCGGGCCGGATCTCCAGGCGTGCGCGGTTTCCGCCGGGGGTGCTGAACGCGAACGCGCCCTGCCCGTACTGGAGATAGAACGGATTCTCCGTGCGCCGTCCGTCCTGGCTCACCGCCGTGGCGTAGTTGACGGGCAGTTCGCCGAGGGTGACCCACGCCGAAACCGAGTAGCTCCCGGTCGTGTCCACCACTGGTCCTTCGGTCTGCGCGTACTGGCCCTTGCCGTCGAAGGCGAGGGCCGTGCCGCTGACGCCCGGTGTCCAGCCGGCACCGCCGACGAGGCTCAGTGAGCTGCCGTTCGGGCCCTTGTCCGCGGCCGTGGTGCCCTTGCCCTCGTCCAGCGGCCAGTGCCCGCCGCCGCTCAGCTCGTCCCGTTCGCCGGCTTCCGCGCCGGCCTCGATGACCTTGCGGTTGATGGCGCGCACGGGTGCCGGGTCGACCTTGATCTGCCGGCGGTCGTAGGTGTAGAAGCCGTTGAGTTCGTTCTCCAGGTCACTGACCTGTGTGTACACGGAGCCGGAGAGTTCGGCGCCCGCCGCTTCGAGATAGAAGTCCGTGGTGTTCTGCACGTACTTCGCGGTGAGCGCGTCCTTGTCGGCCACTCCGCTGTAGATCGCGGCGGGCGGGCCGGGCCACATGTGTCCGGGGGTGCGGAGGGTGAAGCCGCCGTGCTCACCGTCCATCGCGGCGCGGTGGTCGGGGAAGGGCGCGTCGTTGTTGACGTAGTCGTGGTGGTCGATGATCTCGCCCTTGCCCGAGTCCCCCTTGGAGGAGCAGCAGTTGACACCGCTGTGGGCGTTGACGATGCGGGAGGGGTCGGTGGCCTTCACCGACTCGGCGATGCGGCCCGTCTCCTCGCGGTTCCACTCGCCCCAGCCCTCGTTGAAGACGATCCAGCCGATGATCGAGGGCGAGTTGTGCAGCTGCCGCATCATCCGCTTGCCCTCGTCGACGAAGGTCCGCTGTCCCGCCTCGGTGGTGATGTCGCTGGAGACGAAGTCCTGCCAGACGAGGAGACCGAGCTTGTCGGCGTGGTGATAGAAGCGGGCGGACTCGACCTTGATGTGTTTGCGTACGGCGTTGAAGCCGAGCTCCTTCTGGGCTTCGAGGTCGAACTTGAGCGCCGCGTCGCTGGGCTGGGTGTAGAGGCCGTCGGGCCAGAACCCCTGGTCCAGCATGGCGAGGGAGAAGACCGGCTTCCCGTTCAGCACGAGCTTCTGGTAGCCGCCGACCTTCTCGATTCCGACAGAGCGCATACCGAAGTAGCTGTCGACGCTGTCGGTGGAGCCGCCGTCGGTGAGGGTGACGTCCAGGTCGTAGAGGTAGGGGTCGTCCGGGGTCCAGAGCCGCTGGTTCTTGATCGGCAGGCGCAGTTCGGTGCCGGGGCGGCCGCTGACCGCCGAGACGATCCGGCCCCTGTCGTCGCGGGCGACGGCCCTGACCTTGGCGTCGGGTGTGGCCTTGGCGGAGTTGACGGTGACGGCCAGGGTGCCGGAGTCGATGTCGGGCGTGGTGACGAGTTCGTCGACGGCCGCCGTCGCGACGGGCTCCATCCAGACGGTCTGCCAGATGCCCGACGACTGGGTGTAGACGATGCCGCCGGGGTCGGTGGACTGCTTGCCCATCGGCTGGTCGGGACCGTTGGTGTCGGTGACGGCGACGACGATCTCCTGGGGGCCCTTGCCGCCGTTCTTGAGCGCGTCGGTGATGTCGGCGCCGAACGCCGTGTAGCCGCCGGTGTGTTCGGTGACCTGGGTGCCGTTGACCCAGACGCGGGTCGCGTAGTCGACGGCGTCGAAGTTGAGCTTCAGCCGCTTGCCGCTGCCGACCTTCCAGTCCTGGGGCACGGTGACGAGCTTGCGGTAGAACATGTGGTCCTCGTGGCGTTCGAGGCCGGAGAGCTGGGACTCCACCGGGAACGGCACGATGATCTTCTCGTCGAGGTCCCTGCCGAAGACGGGACGTTCGTCCTTCTCGGCGCCCGCGAACTGCCAAGGACCGTTGAGGTTCTTCCAGTTGTCGCGCACCTGCTGCGGGCGGGGGTACTCGGGCAGCGGGTTGTCCGGGTCGAGCCTGTCGCCCCACTCGGTGGTGAGGCGGTGCGTGGAGTCGTTGGCCGCGGTGCGCATGATCTCCGGCACCGTCTCGCCGCCGGCCTGGAGGCCGCCCTCGCCGTCGTATCGGAAGCCGACCCGCTGGTCCTTCTGGACCGGCGCCTTCAGCGTGACGGTCAGGGAGTAGGGGTCGCCGGGTGTGCGGGCGACGGAGGAGACCGGCATCGGCGTGGTGTCGACCTCGATCCTCAGATGGTCCCTGAGCTCCGCGACCGTGCCGCCGACCTTCTCCTCGAACGTCGCGCGGAGCCGGCGGCCGTCCTCGCCGACCGTCAGCGAGACCGGATAGATCTCGAAGTCGGCGGGCGGGGTGAACGCGGACTCGGGGACGATCTGCTTCTCGGTCCCCGCGCCCGACCAGCGCAGGAACATGTTCGCTCCGCCGGTGTCCTGGAACATCTCGACCCGGACGTCCCTTGGCTCGCCGGCGGTCAGCGCGACCGGTTCACTGGTCTGTTCCTTGTCCCAGTCCGGCTCCCAGTGGTCGATGACCACCTTGTCGCCGATCCACACCCGGAAGCCGTTGTCGCCGGTCGCGTAGAAGGTGTAGTCGCCGCTCGCCGGGGCCTCGATCCGGCCCGTCCAGCGGGCGGTGGTGTGCTCGGTACGGCCGGTCATGGACTCGAACGTCGAGGCCAGGCCCGGGAATTCGATCTGCGGGTCGAGGGCCACTCCCCCGAGGTCGGCGAAGTCGCGCGCACCCGGCGCGGACATGCTGAAGTACTCGCCCTTGAGACCGTGCACGTCGTCCGCGGCCGGGGCGGCGGCGGACCGGGCATCGGCGGACGCGGTGTCGGCGGCCGTCGCGGCCGGGACGAAACCGCTCGCCGGCAGCAACAGGGCGACGGCGAGCAGCAGCGACCGGAGCAGTGGTCGGGAGCGGGTGGCGGGCTTTCGTCTCATGGTTGTCCTCGGTGTCCTCGCGCGGGCGGGGGCGGAACGAGCGGGAGCGGAAGGTTCCGTCCCTGGCATTACAACGTTGGAAAAGGTGCGCAGCGGAATGACAGCACGCCCGCTCGGCGGGTGTCCAGAGTTACGACAGAAGGTATTCGCGGGCGCGGAGCGGAAATGGCGTTGCCCCGGGCGCGGGTCGACCCTGTCGACCGTCCAGGTCGACTTCCACCAGCCCGAACAGTTCGATCTGCGCTACGTCGGCGCCGACGGCGCCAGGCACCGGCCGGTGATGATCCACCGCAGCGTCATCGGGAGTGTGGAGCGGGCGGTCGCGCATCTCGCGGAGCGGCACGGCGGCGCCTTTCCCGGCTGGCTCGCGCCCACCCAGCTCATGGTCCTGCCCGTCTCCGGCGCCGAACTCCCGCAGGCGCGAGCACTCGTGGAGCGATGCGCGGCGCGAGGACTGCGGGCCGCGGTCTCGGGGCCGGAGCAGGGCACCCTGGGCGCCCGTGTCAGGGCGGCGAGGCTCGTGCCGTACCAGGCGGTGATCGGAGCGAGGGAGGCCGCAGGGGACCGCGTCGCGCTGCGCCTGCGGGACGGCCGGCGCGTAAACGGCCTGCCGGCCGCCGAACTCCTGGACCGCGTCGGGGCACTTGCCGGCGCGCACAGCACCCGTCTCTGGGACGAGGGCAAGGCCCGGGACGAGGACAGGGAGGGGCCGCAAGGGGCTGGAGGACACGGCTGAATCCGCTGGGCCTGAAGTCGGACCGAGCGGGAACGCTTGCCCTGAAAGCGGTACAAGCGATGCACGTGAGGTGAACACGCATGAACGGCACGAGGATCACCGACGTGATGCCCGAACCGGGCGTGGTGCGGGGCGACAGCCCGGCCGGGATCCACGAGGCCCGCGACACCGCCAGGGCCTTCACCGGCGGCCTCACTCCGGCACCGGGCTCCGGCGCGGTCGACACCATCGTCCTGGTGGTGTCCGAGCTGGTCACCAACGCCCTGCGGCACGGCGGCGGCAGGTACACGCTCGAACTGTCCGCGGCGCCCGACTCGGTGACCGTGGCCGTCAGCGACCCGAACCCGGCGCCGCCACGCGAGCGTGCCCCCGATCTCGACGGCGGGGGCGGCGGGTTCGGCTGGCACATGGTCCGCAGGCTGGCCGCCCGGCTGGCGATCGCGCCCGGTCCGGGGCCCGGTCCCGGAAAGACGATCTACGCGGTGCTCCCCCGGTAGCGGACGCCGGGGCTCTCCCGCCGCTTCCCGGGGCCGGGTGCGGCCGTCGCGTGTCCGGCTCATGATCTTGGGTATCCGGGTCTCATGTTGAAACACCGACGTATCCGGATCCTGGTGGTTCTGCTCGTGAGTTGGGCCGCGACGGCCGGAGTGGAGCGGTTCGGCGGGGAGCTGTCCTGGCCGTCGGCCGCCGGGCAGGCGCTGCTGTGGGCGGTGCTGGTCGCGTTCGTCTGGTGGTTCGCCGAGTGGACCCAGGTGCGACGACGCTGACATCCTCAATTCACATGCTTACTCCGGTCGACAACCATTAGATCCAGTATTACGGTTGCCGGTATGGAGAGCACTGAGGACGGCCCGCCCGCGGCCCCGACAGCGGCTCCGCTGCTGGGGGAGCCGCTGCCCGTCGAGTTCATGAACACCATCTGGGCCGGCCGGGACGGCGTGCACGACGAGCTCGCACGTCCCGGGGGCCTCGCGGCCTGGCTGCGGGGCATCCGGCCGCGCCTGCCGCGGGCGGAGGGTCTGTCTCTCGCACGGCTGCCCGAACCGTCCGCGGACGAGGTCCTGCGGTTTTGCCGACTGCGCGACGCGTTGCGCCATCTCGCGGCCGTCACGACCGGTGGCGCGGGGGACACACGCGACACGGGGGAATCGCGCGACACCGTTTCCGGGTCCGCGTCCGAAGCCGACGCCCTCGCGGCGGCGGTCGCCGCCGTCAACGAGTCCTGCGCGCGGGCACCCTCCTGGTCCATGCTGGAGTGGACCGGGGAGAGCGGCCCGGCCCGCACGGCCGCCACCGACGGCACCCCGACCGATTGGATCCTGTCGCAGCTCGCGGAGGAGGGTGTACGCCTCCTCACCGGGCCCGGCAGGAGCGGGCTGCGGGCCTGCCACGGTCCCCGCTGCGTGCTGTACTTCGTGCGCTCCCACCCACGCCGGGAGTGGTGTTCCGCGGACTGCGGGAACCGCGCCCGCGTCGCCCGCCACTACCGGCGCCACCGCGACGCCGCCGAATCGGCGAAGGCGTGAGCCCCCGGCCCACCGGGCCGGTGCGGGGCAACCAGAGACTCGGGGCCCGAGACAAGGAGACCGCCATGGTCGACGTCCATCACCGCTACGCGACCGTTCAGGGCCGACAGCTCTTCTACCGGGAGGCGGGACCGGCCGGCGCGCCCGTACTCGTCCTGCTGCACGGCTTTCCCACCAGCTCGTTCATGTTCCGCCACCTCATCCCGGAACTGGCGGACCGCTATCACGTCATCGCCCCCGACCACCTGGGCTTCGGCCTCTCCGACGCGCCGCCCGTCGGGGAGTTCGACTACACCTTCGACGCCCTCGCCGACCTCACCCGGCAGCTTCTCGCCGGGCTCGGGGTGTCCCGGTACGCCATGTACGTCCAGGACTACGGCGCCCCGGTCGGCTGGCGCCTGGCGCTGCGGGACCCGGACGCGATCACGGCGATCATCACCCAGAACGGGAACGGCTACGAGGCGGGGCTCGTCGAGAGTTTCTGGGCGCCCGCCCGCGCGTACTGGCACGAGCAGACCCCCGAGACGGTGGGCGCCATCCGCGAGGCCTTCAGCCTGGACGCGATCAAGTGGCAGTATCTGCACGGCGTGGCTGACCCCAGCCTGGTCAGCCCCGACACCTGGCTCCACGACCACGCCCTCGTCTCGCGCCCCGGTAACGACCGCGTACAGCTGAAACTGCTGCTCGACTACGCGAGCAATCTGCCGCTCTACCCGCCCCTGCACGCCTACCTGCGGGACCGCCGGCCTCCCCTGCTGGCCGTCTGGGGCGAGAACGACGAGATCTTCGGCCCGGACGGCGCCCGCGCGTTCGCCGACGACGTACCCGACGCGCGGGTGCGCCTTCTCGACGGAGGTCACTTCCTGCTCGAAAGCGCGCTGGACGAGGTCGCCGAGCTGATCCGCGAGTTCCTCGCGAAGGCGGATCTGCCCGCCGGATAGCCGTTCGGCCGCCAGGCCGGGGCGCGGACGCCTGCGTCACGCCCCGGCCTGGCGCGATGTCCGAATCCCGCCAGCGGGAGGGTTCTCGGGGCGGCACTCTCGACAGTGCACCGAGAGCGACCGAGAGGCGGAGAGACGATGCGGACCATCGGCACGGCGGACAGGATCGGTGACCGCGTCCGCGCGCAGGACTGGGACGCGATCACCGGCGACCTGGACACATACGGCAACGCCCTCACCGCAGAGCCGCTCCTCTCCCCCGCCGAATGCCGCGCGCTCAGCGCGCTGTACGGCGACGGAGAGCGGTTCCGGACGACGGTCGACATGGCCCGCCACCGGTTCGGGTCCGGACAGTACCGCTACTTCACCCATGAACTCCCCGATCCCGTAAGGGAGTTGCGGGCAGCGCTCTATCCGCGTCTGCTGCCCGTCGCCCGCGACTGGGCGGAGAAGCTGGGCAAGGACGCGCCCTGGCCGGACACGCTGGACGAGTGGCTGACGAGGTGTCATGAGGCGGGGCAGTCCAAGTCCGCGCAGATCCTGCTGCGTTACGGCGCCGGCGACTGGAACGCCCTGCACCGGGACGTGTTCGGCGAGATGGTCTTCCCGCTCCAGGTCGTCGTCGGCCTGGACGTACCGGGAACGGACTTCGACGGCGGGGAATTCATCATGACCGAGCAGCGTCCGCGCGCCCAGTCACGGGGCTCGTCGGCCACCGTCCCGCAGGGGCACGGGCTGGTCTTCACCACTCGCGACCGGCCGGTGCGCTCCGCGCGGGGCTGGTCGAACGCGCCCATGCGGCACGGGGTCAGCACGGTGCGCACCGGCCGCCGGCACACTCTCGGGCTCGTCTTCCACGACGCCGCGTGAGCCTTCCCGGCCACCGACGGCGGCAGGCGGGTCCCGGCGGTCCTCGCGGTGCCGGTGGTCGCGGCCTTGCTCGCGCGGTGGCGTACGGGAAGAGCGGCGTCCGACACACTCCTCGCTGCGGGATCCACCCGCCCGGCGAGTGGAGAATCCGGTAATGACCGATTCCTCCCCGGACGCCGGCTACCTCGGGCAGACACGGAGCGGTGAGCGTGCGCGCACACCCTGGCGGGAGTTCCTGCGTACCGAGACGGGCAGTGCGGCCGTCCTGCTGGTCGCCGTGATCGCCGCGCTCGCCTGGGCGAACGCCGACCTCTCGTCGTACGAGCGCTTCTGGCGGACGCATGTGGGGCTGTCCTTCGGGTCGCGGAGCCTGTCCCTCGAAGTGCGGGAGTGGGTCAACAGCGGCCTGATGGCGGTGTTCTTCTTCGTCGTCGGCCTCGAAGCGCGCCGCGAGCGGGACATGGGCGAGCTGCGCGACGGACGGCGTATCGCCCTGCCCGTCTTCGTCGGGGTCAGCGGCATGCTCGTACCCGTCGCGATCTATCTGCTGGTCAACGCCGGGAACGGCACGGCGTACGGCTGGGGCGCCGCGATGTCCACGGACACGGCCTTCGCGCTGGGCATGCTCGCGCTGCTCGGCAGGCGCCTGCCCACCGGACTGCGTACGTTCATCCTGGCCGTGACCGTCGTCGACGACTTCGTGGCACTCGCCGTCATCACCTTCGCCTACAGCGAGAGCGTCGCGCCCCTCGCGCTGCTGGTGGCCCTCGGCGTCCTCGGCGTGATCATGGTGCTGCGCCGGGAGGGTGTGCGCCGGGGCGCCTGGTACGTGGCGCCGGCCGTCGCGGCATGGGTGGCGATGCTGGAGTCCGGTGTGGATCCTGTTGTCGTCGGGCTGGTGATGGGGCTGCTCACGTCCGCGTACCCCGCCGCCCGCGGTGATCTGGAGCGCGCCACCGGCCTGTTCCGCCGGTTCAGGGAACAGCCGACTCCGGAGCTCGAACGCTCCGCGCGGCTCGGACTGGCGTCGGCGATCTCGCCCAACGACCGGCTCCTGCGGATGTACCACCCGTGGTCCAGTTATGTGATCGTGCCGGTGTTCGCGCTGGCCAACGCGGGGATCAGCACCTCCCCCGACGAGCTGTCCGAGGCCTTCACCTCTCCCGTCACGCTGGGCATCGTGGGCGCCTTCGTCGTGGGCAAGCCGATCGCGGTACTCACCGCCTCGTGGCTCACCCACCGCTTCAGCCACGGCCGGCTGCGTCCCCCGGTCGGCTGGGGCGCCGTCGCCGCCGGCGGGACGATCGCGGGTGCCGGGTTCACCGTGTCGCTGCTGATCGCCACCCTGGCCTTCGACGGCGATCATCTGGAGGAGGCGAAGATCGGCACGCTCACGGCGCTGCTCTGTTCGTTCGCGGTGACCTGGGCCGTCAGCGCGGTGATCGGGCTGCTGCCGAGGCGGCGCCGCAACCGGGCCCTGCTGGGCACCGCCGAATCGATCGTCGACCTCGCGGTCCCCGTCGACTCCGAACGGGACAAGATCCGCGGCCCGTTGGAGGCGCCGGTGACGGTCGTGGAGTACGGCGACTTCGACTGCCCGTACTGCGGGAAGGCCGAGCCGGTCATCCGGGAGCTGCTGGCCGACTTCGGGGACGTCCGCTACGTATGGCGGCACATGCCGCTGACCGATGTGCACCCCGGGGCGATGCTCGGCGCCGAGGCGTCGGAGGCCGCGTACGACCAGGGTGCGTTCTGGGAGATGCACGATCTCCTGCTCGCGCACGAGGGCACGCTGCGGTTCGCCGACGTGCTCCGGTTCGCCGCCGATCTCGGTCTGGACACCGAGCGCTTCGAGCGGCATCTGCGGCGCCACAGGGGCGCGGCGTATGTCGCCGACGACGTGGACTCGGCCGATCTGAGCGGGGTGTCGGGGACGCCGACCTTCTTCGTCAACGGGCGGCGCCACCACGGGGCGTACGACATCGGCAATCTCTCGGCGGCGGTGCGCACGGCCCGGCAGCAGGTCGCGCTCGCCGAGCCGGATGCGTGACCCGGGCCGACTCGTCGCCTCGGACGAACCGTCACCTCCGCCGGTCCGTCATTCCCGCCGGTCTGTCATTTCCGCCGGTCTGTCATTCCCGCCGGTCCGTCACCTCCGGCGAGGGCTCCCAGGTACTCAACGGGTCGCCGTCCACGGCCAGTTCGGCCGCCGCCCGTTCGAGGGCCGGCCGGTGGCCGAAGAGGCCGGGCAGGCCGCCCGAGTGCAGGAAGACCGTGCGCCGGCCGACTGTGATCTCACCGGCCTCGACCGCGGCCGCCAGCCCGGCCATCGCGCGGCCGGTGTAGACCGGGTCGAGCACCATGCCCTCGGTGCGGGCCGCCAGCGTGAGGGCGGTCATGACGGGTTCGGTGAGCGCCGAGTAGCCGGATCCGACCTGGTCGAGGCGGATCCGCAGGGACTCCGGCGGGCAGTGCGTGCCGGAGACACCGGAGACCAGGCGCGACACGACACGGCCGGGATCGGCGACGGCTCCGACGTCGACGCCCAGTACCCGCTCGGGTCCCAGTGCCGCGACCAGTCCGGCCATGGTGCCGCCGGAGCCGAGGGCGACCACCACGGTCGCCAGGTCGGCCGCCTGGGTGAGGAGTTCCTGCCCGCATTCGACATAACCACGGGCGCCGAGCACGCTGGATCCGCCGAAGGGGATCAGCGCGGGCACGGCGCCCCGGTCCTTCAGTGTGCCCGCCACATGCCGGGCGATGGAGGCGAGTTCCTCCTTGCCGACGCCGCCCGCCCACACCACCCGCGCGCCGAACAGACCGTCGAGCGTGAGATTGCCCGACTCGGAGGATCCGGGTTCGCCGGCCAGGACGAGCACGACGTCGAGCCCCAGGCGGGCGCCCGCCGCCGCGGTGAGCCGCGCGTGGTTGCTCTGCGGCGCCCCGGTCGTCACCAGGACGGTGGCGCCGTCGGCCAGCGCCGCCCCGCAGGTCCATTCCAGTTTGCGCACCTTGTTGCCACCGCCGCCGAGACCGGTGAGGTCGTCGCGCTTGACCCAGAGGTCGTCGTCGCCGAGGCCGAGCGCGCGGGCCAGCCGCGGCATCGGTTCGAGCGGGGTCGGCCAACTGCCGAGAAGAGTGCGGGACGGCTGCCCGTCACCCGGAGAAGTGGTCACCATGGCTCCACTCTGCCTGCCGGCCCGCCGGCTCGCCGCACGGGACGTGCCGTCGGAAGGCTCCAGGCGACCACCTCGTGCGGCCGCCGCCCCGCCGCCCTACTCGGCGTCCTGGTCGCCGGCCGTACGGCCGACCAGCCGTTCGTAGCGCTGGCGGGCGGCCTGCGGGGTGCCGAGTCCGAGCCCGAAGGCGACCTCCTGCCAGGTCATGCCCCGGCCGCGCGCCATCTGGAGGAGTCCCGCCTCCAGTTCGTCCATGTCCCCGCGGGCGCGCGGCACGAGGCTCAGTGCGGCGGTGATGTCGGCCCGGTCCACCTCGGGCTCCCCCGCTTCCGGCTTCGCCGCCCCGCTGAGCAGGAACGCCACGAGCCTGACGGCTTCGTGCGGTGCGATGACGGACGGATGGGCCTGCCGCCGGCGCTGCGCCTCCGTGGCCGCGTGCCGCTCGGCGATACGGAACAGGGACGCGTGCACGCGGTGCGCACGGGCCTGGTCCGGGTGAGGTGGGGTGAAGGGGTCGGAGGAGTCCTGGCCGGAGGTCGATGACATGTGCACCAGCATGATCCGACACACAGACCGATGTCAACAGTTCATGTTGAACACTTTGTTCACCTCTGCCGTCCGGCTCCTCAGGGGCGGTACACCTCGCCGGGCTTCGGGACCGCCGGCGCGAAGAGCTGCGGAACGGTGACGAAGGTGTAGCCGCGCTCCTTGAGCCGCTTGATGATCCCGGGCACGGCGGGGACCGTCCCGTCGTAGATGTCGTGGAGCAGGATGATCCCGTCGGCGGACGCGTCGTCGACGATGCGCTTCTCGATGAGGCCGGAGTCGGTCGTGGAGTAGTCCTTGGCCGTGGCGCTCCAGAGGATCTGCGAGAGGCCGAGTTCGCGCGAGATGTCCGTGACGTCGCCGTTGGTACGCCCCTGGGGCGGGCGCATCAGCGTGGGCTCGCTTCCGGTGATCTCCGCGATGGCGTCCTGGGTGCGGGAGAGTTCCTCGCGTATCCCGGCCCGGTCGAGATCGGTCAGTATCCGGTGGCTCCAGGTGTGGTTGGCGACCTCGTGCCCCTCGTCGGCGATACGGCGGACGGTGCCCGGACGGGCCAGGACGTGATTCCTGCCCAGCAGGAAGAACGTCGCCGGCACCTTCTCCTCCTTGAGTATGTCCAGCAGCCGGGGCGTGTCCTCGCCGGGCCCGGCGTCGAAGGTGAGGGCGATGCACTTGGCCTCGGCGCAGTCGACGGCGCCGAGGCGCCCCTCGCCGTCACCTCCGGCGTCCGCCCTGACCGAGGCGGGCGAGAGGGTCTGCGTGCCGCAGCCGGTGAGGGCCAGGGCGAGGGCCGCGACAGCGGCGAGTGCGGTGGTGGCCGTACGGCGCACACGTCCGGTCGGGGCGTTTTCGGGCATGGCGGAGCGGGGTGTGGCGATTGCGGGCATGACGGTGCTCTCTCTGTGCTCGCGGGGCGCGTTCGGCGCTCGGCGTCGGCCGCTCGGCGCCTACCGGCCACCGGCTCGCGGGTGTGCGGGCACGACGGGGCCCGCCCCGGGCCTCGCGGCGGTGCGTGCGAGCGGGGTCGTACGGAAGGTGGGGTCGCGCCGTGTCGCGCGGAGACGGCCCCCGGAAGGGCGGGGTCTTACATCCGGTACCCGTCACCGCGAGCGGGCGCGGGATCGGCCGGGCGGAGCCGGGCAGGGCGGAACATGCCAGGCCAGGCGGGGTTCCATGACATGCCAGCCACTATACACGCGATGTATACGCGGAGTGTATAGAGGTTCGGGGGCCGGCCCCGGCGGGGAGGCACCACGGTGAAGCCGCTCGATTCGTCCGCTGGAGCGCCCCGTTACGGGAACACGCTCCGGGACAGACAAGGCCCGCGCCGCAGGAGGCCATGGAAACGATGGACGCCAACCTCACGGTCGCCCTGATCGTCGCCGCCGTCGCGGTGGTCGCGATGCTCGCCACGACGATCGTTCTGTTCGTCAAGGTCTTCCGGACGCGTGCGCTGCTGCGTGAGGCCGGGGTGCCGCTGAGCAACCGCGCCGCGTACTGGGGCGCCCTCATCTATGTGGTGAGCCCCGTGGACCTGCTGCCCGACCCCGTCTACCTCGACGACATCGGCGTCCTGCTGCTCGCCCTGCGGTCCCTGCACGCGGCGTCGGCCGGTGCGAAAGGCCGCGCCCGGGGCCGTGAACGCGAAGAATCGCGGACGAGAAGCACTCGTCCGCGATCCCTCCGTGCCCCGTGAGAGCCCGTGGGCTCCGACCGGGTCAGCTGATCCGGTGGACCAGCTGGGTGTTCAGTTCGTAGCGCGCGCCGATGATCTCCAGCTCACCCGCGGCCACCTTCGCCGCGAGGTCGGGCTCGGCCGACAGACGGGAACGGACCAGGTTGACCTGGGCGCTGACCGTGGCGTCGACCCGCGCGTCGCCCTGCTGCGAGTGGTCGATCGCGGGCTTGATCTGGTCGGCTATGTACTGGAGGGAGGCGGGCAGGTGCGCGCCCGTCTCGTCCGCGTGGACGGCGGCGGCCACGGCGCCGCACGACTGGTGCCCGAGGACCACGATCAGCGGGACGCCGAGTTCCAGGACGCCGTAGGTGGCGCTGCCGAGCACGGCGTCGTCCAGGACCTCACCGGCGGAGCGGACGGTCATGAGGTCGCCGAGCCCCTGGTCGAAGGCCAGCTCCGGCGGAACGCGGGAGTCGATGCAGCCGAGTATCACGGCGAAGGGGGCCTGGCCGGACACGAGCGACTGCCGCACGCTCTGAGACTCGTGCGGGTGCTGCTGGTTGAAGGTGCGCCACCGGCGGTTACCGGCGGAGAGCTCCGCCAGCGCCGCGGCGGGGGTGCTGGGCCTGGGACGTGTCGTGGGCTTCCGGGTGGCGGCCCCCACCGGCGTGGCGCCGGCGATGAGTCCGCTTCCGGCCGCTGTGGCGACCGCCGCGGTGGCGACGGAGGCGCGGAGCAGTGCGCGGCGGCTGGTCGCCACCGGCATCTGAGCATGCGTGGTCATTTTCACGCACGGACGTTAACTCTCGCATTATTAAAGAACTTTCATACATACGAAGTCTTGGCGGCGCCTTGAATATCCCTTGGCCATAGATGAGCCGAGCGTGACCATCGCCGATCACTTCGCGACGTCCAGTGATGACCGCCGAGCACTCCCGGGACTGGTGTGCGGGATGGTACGAACGACCCGAACTGCGCTGCTGACAACGGGAGTTCACGCCCGCTTCAGCCACCGTTCACCTGATCCGCGCACACCGTTGCGCGCCTGGTCCCCGCATCCCGATCAGCGGAAGACACCGCTGTAGGCGTTGAGAGCGGGCTGGCCGCCGAGATGGGCGTACAGCACGTTGGAGGTCGCGGGGATGTCCCCGCCGCGTACGAGATCGATCAGCCCGGCCATCGACTTCCCCTCGTACACCGGGTCGATGATCATGCCCTCCAGCCGGCCCGTGAGACGGATGGCGTCGAGCGTCGACTCCACGGGGATGCCGTACTCGTCCCCGGCCCAGCCTTTCAGGACCGTGATCTCGTCCTCCCTCAGATCCCTTCCGAGACCGATGAGTTCGGCGGTGGCGCGGGCGATCCTCCCGACCTGCGCGCGGGTCTCGCCGATCTTGGCGGAGGCGTCGATGCCCAGGACCCTGCGGGGCCGGTCCTGTCCGGCGAAGCCCGCGATCATGCCCGCGTGTGTGCTGCCGGTGACGCTGCACACCACGATCGTGTCGAAGAAGACGCCCAGTTCCCGCTCCTGACGCGCCACCTCCCGGGCCCAGTTGGCGAAGCCGAGTCCGCCGAGCGGATGGTCCGAGGCCCCTGCCGGGATCGCGTACGGGGTGCCGCCGCCGGCCTCGACATCGGCCAGGGCCTGGTGCCAGCTGTCCTTCGCCCCGATGCCGAACCCCGCCTCGACCAGGCGTATTTCGGCGCCCATGACACGGGACAGCAGGATGTTGCCGACCTTGTCGTTGACCGCGTCGGGCCAGTCGACCCAGCTCTCCTGGACGAGGACCGCCTTCAGCCCGAGCCGGGCGGCGACGGCCGCGACCTGCCGTGTGTGGTTGGACTGGATGCCGCCGATGGTGACCAGGGTGTCCGCTCCCCGCGCGAGGGCGTCGGGGACCAGATACTCCAGCTTGCGGGTCTTGTTCCCGCCGTACGCGAGACCGCTGTTGCAGTCCTCGCGCTTGGCCCAGATACGGGCGCCGCCGAGATGGCCGGAGAGACGGTCCAGCGGATGGACGGGGCTGGGACCGAAGAGGAGGGGGTGGCGCGGAAAGCTGTCGAGGGACATCTCGGGCTCCTTGGGATTCAGGGTCAGTCGTCGCTGTCGCCGTCGGCCAGCGCGTCGAGAAGCGGGGCGAGCGTCTGCCAGTTGGCGCGGGTGGCTGCCGCGGCTCCCTCCACGTCACCGGCGGCGCACAGCTCGATGATCCGGTCGTGCTGGGCGACCGAGCCCCGGCCGCTCAGCGAGGAGAAGCGCACCCGTTCGACACGGCGCAGCACCGGCGTGAACTGTTCGAGCACGGCGCGCAGCGCCTGGTTCGCGGCGGCGGTGACGGCGACGCCGTGGAAGGCGTCGTCGGCGGCGAGCGCGGCGTCCACGTCGTTGCCGACCAGCGCGTCGGCGAAGCGGGCGTTGGCGGCGCGCATGGCGTCGAGTTCGGCGGCGGAGAGGTTGGGGAGGGCTTCGCGTACGGCCAGTTCGTGCATGGCGGCGGTGACGGACTGCGCGCCGCGGGCCGCCCTGAGATCGAGCGGGCTGACGATCGTGTAGCGGCCGGGCTTGGTCCGTACGAGACCGGTCTGCTCCAGACGCCCCAGCGCCTCGCGGATGGGTGTGCGGCTGATGCCCAGCCATTCCACGAGGTCACTGTCGTTGAGCCGCTCCCCCGGCGTGAGCGTGCCGTCGACGATCGCGTCCCTGAGCGCCTGGTAGGCGTTCTCCCGCAGGAGCGATCTGGAGACGAGCCCTCGGCTCCGGGGTACCGGCATGCAATATATTGCACATCGCCGCAGTGGGTCCGTCAAGGCCGGGTGCCGGATCCCGGTGCAGTGCGGGCACGGGTTTGCTCGGCGCACGCCCTCGGCGCACTCCCTCAGCGCACGCCGCGCGGCCGGAACTGGACGCTGATGCGCGCGCCCACGGACCGCGCCGTCTTGGGGACGGCGTGCTCCCAGGTGCGCTGGCAGGAGCCGCCCATCACGATGAGGTCGCCGTGCCCGAGCGGTCTGCGGACGGTGGAGCCGTGCCGCTCCCGCGGCCGTAGCAGCAGATCCCGCGGGGCACCGACCGACAGGATCGCGACCATGGTGTCCTCGCGGGAACCCCGGCCGATGCGGTCGCCGTGCCAGGCGACCCCGTCGCGGCCGTCCCGGTAGTAGCAGAGTCCTGCGGTGGCGAACGGCTCGCCCAGTTCGGCGGCGTAGTGGGCGCTCAGCGCGTCGCGCGCCTCGTCCAGGACGGGGTGCGGGAGGGTGTCCGGCGTCCCGTCGCGCTCTCCGTAGAAGGCGAGCAGTCTCGGCACGGCCACCTCCCGCTCGTACATCCGCCGGCGCTCGGCACGCCACGGCACGCCGGAGGCCAGCTCCTCGTACAGGGCGTCGGCGCCGCCGAGCCAGCCCGGGAGCAGATCGATCCACGCCCCGTCGCCGAGCTCGGTCCGCCGGACACCGGTGAGCGGACCGAGCCGGATCTCGTCGGTCTGGTCGAAGAGGGAGCCCTGCGCGTGTGCTGCCATGCGTTCAGCATAACCACATATTCGAACGCTTGAACGATTACGTGTGCGGGGCCTCACGGGCAGGCGTGCCCTGCGGGCTCTCAGCCCAGTGGCTCCCGCCGGTCCAGCCACTCGCGCGGGACGCCGTCCACTCCCGTACGCGCGCCCACGACGCCGCCCGTGATGGCACAGGTCGTGTCCACGTCGCCGAAGGCCTCGGCCGTCGCCCACAGCGCGGCCTCCAGGTCGTCCTGGTGCCGGACCGCGGTCCAGAGGGCGAACGGCACCGTGTCGTCGGCCCGGATGCGCTGTCCGTTGCCGAGGATGTCCGACGCCTTCCACGGCTCGGTGTCGAAAGGGACGTCCACCGCCCGCGCGAGGCCGTCGCGTACCGGCCCCGGCGGAGTCGCCTCCGCGACCGCCGCGAGCGACAGTTCGCCGCGGACCGAGAGCGCCGCCGCGACTGCGACGGCCACCGCCCCCGCGATGCCCTGCGGATGGGCGTGGGTCACCTCGGCGGACAACGCGGCCTGTTCCACCACGCGTTCGAGGTCGTCGGCGAACCAGGCGCCGAGCGGCGCGACGCGCATCGCCGCCCCGTTGCCGAGACTGCCACCTTCGAAGAGGGTGGGCGCGAGGGTCCGCCAACTCGCCGGTTCCGCGAGGAGTCGGGGCAGCAGGATGTGCATGCCGTGCCCGTAACCGCGCCCCTGGTCGGCGTCGAAGGTGAGCGCGAAGCAGCCGGCGAGGCGGTCCTGATCGATGGTGCCGCACTGGTCGAGGACGCGCCGGACGGCCAGCGCCATCGCCGTGTCGTCGGTCCAGTGCCACTGCGGCTCTCGGGGCGTGACGCGGGCCCTGATCTCCGCGTACGCCCGCGACCGGTCGCGGAAGAGCGGGAACCAGCGCTCGCCGAAGGCGTCGCCGAGCGCGAGCCCTTCGAGACTCGCGCGCGCGGCGGTGGCGGAGCGAGCCGATGGTGCGGGGGTTCCGGACGGGGCGGTACCGGACCGGGCCGGAGGTCGCGTCGGTGAGGTCATGCGCCCCATGGTGCCGCCGACGTCCTCCGGCCGTACATCCGTTTTGCGCGCCCTCCCGGCCGGTGACCGCACTCAGCTGAGGCAGTTCGCGGGGCTGGTGTTCGCCGGGTCGAGGGCGTTGAGGACCAGCCGGTACATGACCGGGCTGTAGGCGATGCCCAGATGGGCGCTCATGTCCACCGGACACGCGTCCTGGAGGTCAAGATTGTCCACCGGGGCGTCGGTGCCCGCCTTCAGGTACTGCTGGCGGTAGGGGGTGACCACCTCGTCGGTGCGCGTGACGACGGTCGTGTAGCGGACGCCGGGCACGGTGTCGCCGCCGGCGTCCAGCCGGGCGTTGACGTCGGAGCCGATCGTCTGGTCCTTCGCCGCCAGCCCGGCCATCTGCGCCGCCGTGTCCAGCACACGCAGCGACCTGGCGAGGGACGCCATGCCCGACGCCGTGGTGCCGTGGTTACTCGGGGCGATGCCGACGAGGCGGTGGGTCTTCGCCGCGCCGCCTTCGAACTTCAGGTACCAGCGCGGCAGCAGCCCGCCGCCCTGCGAGTGCCCGACGAGATCGGCCTTGTCGGCGCCGGTGGCGTCCAGGACCTTGTCGACGAAGGCGGCCACCTCCTTGGCGGACTCGGGGACATGGCCCCTCCCCTTGAACACGTCGCCGTCGGGTGCGCCGAAGTTGAGGGCGAAGACGCAGTAACCGGCCCGCTTCAGGACGGGCGACAGCCCCGACCAGTTGGCGTAGGCGTTCGCCCAGGTGCCATGGATCAGCACGACGGGCCGCGGATGCGCGGCGCCGGGCTCGCACGCCCAGTCGTTGGCGCCGGGCGGCGACATCTCGGGGGCGGCCTGCGAACGGGCGAACGCGGCGGAGAACTGCGCCAGACCGGCGTTGGGGGCGAGGGCCGCGGTACGGACGGAGTCCGCCGTGACGGAGATGGACGCAGACGACGAGGACGAGGGCGCCGCCGCCGCGACGGCGATCGCTACGGATCCGACCAGTGCGGCGGCGGCATGTCTGAGCTTCAACGGGACTCCCGTGTGTGTGAGTCCCCCGCCCGTACGTGTCCCGGCCCCGGCTCCGGAGTCCAGGGACGCCACGCCGGCGACGGGGGGCGTCTGTCGATGACGCCCGCCATCCGACCCCATGCGGACCCGCACCGGCGGGATTGCCCCATCGGTGGGCGCGGAGCGCGGGCCCGGCCGTGCGCCCGCCGGGGATCGCGGGGCGGTCCTCAGGGACGGGCCGTGAACGGCGGGTGCGTTCCGTTGAGGTAGTGGTCGCCGATGTCGCGCAGGCGGTGGGTGGGTGAGCTCCGCGCGGTCAGCGCGCGGGCGTTGCGCCAGAACCTGTCGAGCGCCGGTCCGCCGTCGAACGACGTGGCCGCTTCGGTGAGTTCGAGGATGCGGGTGGTGATGTCGACCGCGGACCTGGTGGTGACGGCCTCGGCCGCCGCGACCCGGACGGCGATCTCGGCCCGCTCGTCCATGCCGAGATCGCGCCCGGTGGCCAGGCCCTGTTCCAGTGCGTCCGTCGCGCGTTCCACGACGGCGGCGGCGGTCTGCGCGGTGGTCGCCAACTCCCCGTACGCGAGCAGGAGATACGGGTCGCCGCTGGGCCGTACGGCGTAGGTGGTGGCACCCGCGGCCCCGGAGCGCGGTGCGGGCGGCACCGCTCTGCTGACGTCGCGGGCCTCGCCGAGGGCGCCCTCGGCGATGCCCAGGGCGACGTGGCTCAGGACGAGCCGCAGGGCGAGCGGCGCGAGCGCGGTGAACGCCGAGACCGCGTGTTCGTCGCGTGTCGTCGCGCCGAGGATCTGGCCCGCGTCCACGGGCACGTTGTCGAAATCGACGCTGCCCGCGCCGGTGAGCCGCTGGCCGAGACGGTCGTTGTCGGTGCTCGCGAGTACGCCGGGGTGGGCCGGGTTCACCAGTGCGATCAGCAGGTCGCCCGTGTGGGTGGAGGTCGCGCCGACGACGAGCAGGTCGGCGACGGTGACACCGGTGGCCACGGTCCTGCGGCCGTTGAGGAGATGGCCCGGGCCTGCCGGGGAGAGGGTGAGGCCGGGGCCGCTCTCGGGGTCCGGCAGGTCGGTGCCGCCGCCGAGGAGCGGACCGGCGGCGAGGGCGGGGACCTCGTGCCCGGCCGCGTCGTCGGACGCGCCGAAGAGGCGGCTGCTCCAGGACAGCACGTAGTGCCGGGCGACGAGTTCGCCGATGGAACCGTCGGCCGCCGCGATCTCCCGGATCACGGCGGTGGCGGTGCGCCAGTCGGCGCCGCCGCTGCCGGAAGCCGTACCGGCCCGGCCGGGGGGTGCGGGTGGTGTCAGGAGCGCGGGCAGTCCGGCTTCGCGCAGCCGTGCCACCTCGTCGTACGGCGGCTTGCCCGCCCGGTCGCGGGCGATCGCGTCGGCGGCGAGGTCGTCGGCCACCTCCCGCGTGACACGTGGCCACATCGCGTCGTCGACCACGGGGGGCTTGAGCGGGGCAGCGGTTCGGACCACGGGTTTCGTCGGCACGGTGCCGGCCACCTCCAACATCCCTATGTTTCCCACTGGATTGGTAGGAATATTGGCACGCACTCATCCCCGCCCCAAGTGCGTGTTCATATGGTGGACTCGCGTTCCGGCCGGCGGAACCGGTGGGCCGGCGCCCGGGCCGCCCCCGCCGGGTCAGGGGTTCGTCCAGGCCTCCGGGTCGGCCGCGAGGGCGGACACGTCGTCCGGCAGCCCGGCCGAGGCCACGTCCGCCAGCGTCACCACGTCCAGGATCTGGCGGACGTTCGCCCGCACCGCGATCCACAGCGGCAGCAGCGACTCGGCGGGTCCGGTGTAGGAGAGCTCCGGCGGGCGGACCCCGCGCACCGAGACGAGGGGTCCGTCCACCGCCCGGATGACGTCGGCGACCGTGATGGCGTCCGCGGGCCTGGCCAGCCGGTATCCGCCGTTGCCGCCGCGCCGGCTCACCACGAGCCCGCCACGGCGCATGTCGTTGAGGATGCCTTCGAGGAACTTGTGAGGGATGTCCTGGGCGGCGGCGATCGCCTCCGCCTTCGACGGGGCGTCGTCGGGCGACACGGCGAGCTCCAGCGCGGCCCGTACCGCATAGTCCGCCCTGGCTGAAATGCGCATGTGCGCAGTATCGCGTACGGCTCCGGCCCCCGTCGTGCCCGAGGAGTTCCGGCCTCCGCCGGTGGGCCGTCCCGCCTCCTGGTCAGCCGCCCACCGGGTCGAACAGCCGGTTGGCCGGGCGCGCCAGGCCGTAGTGCTCGCGCAGCGTCGTCCCCGTGTACTCGGTGCGGAACAGGCCACGCTCCTGGAGGATCGGCACGACCTGGTCGACGAAGACCTCCAGACCGGAGGGAAGCAGCGCGGGCATGATGTTGAACCCGTCGGCCGCGCCGCTGTCGTACCAGTGCCCGATGGTGTCGGCGACCTGCTCGGCGGTCCCGGCGAAGGTGCGGTGCCCGCGGCCGCCGCCGAGTCTGCCGATGAGTTGACGTACCGTCAGGTGCTCGCGCCTGCCCAGCTCGACGATCAGGGTGAAGCGGCTCTTGGCCCCCTGGATCTCGTCCTCGGTGGGGATGTCGTCGGGCAGTTCCTGGTCGAGGGCCAGCCGTTCGGCGGGGACGCCGAGGAAGTTCGCCAGTTGGCGTCTGGCGTACTCGGGGACGATGTGCCGGTCGAGCTCCGCGTCGAGTTCCAGGGCGTCGGCCTCCGTGTCGCCGATGACGGGCACGATCCCCGGCAGGATCTTGATGCCGTCCGGGTCGCGCCCGAGGCTGGCCGCGCGCTGCTTGACGTCCTTGTAGAAGGCGACGCCCTCCTCCAGGGTCTGCTGTGCGGTGAAGACGGCCTCCGCGTAGCGCGCCGCGAAGTCCTTGCCGTCCTCGCTGGATCCGGCCTGCACGAGGAGGGGGTGGCCCTGCGGGGAGCGGCGTACGTTCAGGGGCCCGTCGACCCGGAAGTGGGGGCCGCGGTGGTCGATCCTGCGGACGCGTTCGGCGAGCGCGTGCACACCGCGCGCCTTGTCGGCCACCACCGCGTCGTCGGCCCAGCTGTCCCACAGCTTCGTGGCCACGTCGATGAACTCGGCCGCCCGCAGATAGCGCTCGTGGTGGGGCGGGGTGTCGTCCAGACCGAAGTTGCGGGCGGCGTCGGCGCCCGCCGTGGTGACGATGTTCCAGCCGGCGCGACCGCCCGACACGTGGTCGAGGGAGGCGAACCTGCGCGCGAGGTTGTACGGCTCGTTGTAGCTGGTGGACGCGGTGGCGATGAGGCCGATCCGGCTGGTGACGCCGGCCAGGGCGGTGAGCAGCACGGTGGGTTCCAGAATGCTGGCGGGCCTGCGGCCCGGGTCGCCGTGCAGGGCGGGGCCGTCGGCGAGGAAGAGCGAGTCGAGTCTGCCGCGCTCGGCGATGCGGGCCAGGTTCTTGTAGTGCTCGACGTCCGTGCCGTCCTCGGGGCTCCGCGGGAGCCGCCAGGCGGCCTCGTGGTGGCCGGCGGTCATCAGGAAGGCGTTGAGGTGCAGGGGTTGGCGGTCCGGATCGCGTGACATGGGTCTTCTTCTCCTGGGCGGGGTGACGGGTGCTCGGGGTGACGGGCGCCGGGGTGTTCGCGACGCTCAGAGCGCGAGGTAGCGGCCGTCGTGGAACAGCAGTGGGCTCCGGGCGTCGTCGTGCGCGGCGTCCTCGACGCGTCCCACGACGATCCGGTGGTCACCGGCGGGAACGATCTGCTGGATGCTCAGCCGCAGCCAGCCGGCGACGCCGTCGAGCACGGGCTCCCCCTCCGGCAGCCGCCCCCAGTCCGTCGGCGCGGCGAACCTGTCGATGCCGCTGGTGGCGAACGTCCTTGCCAGCGGCTCCTGTTCGGCACCGAGGAAGTTGACGACGGCCGAGGACGCGCGCTCGATCGTCGGCCAGGACGAGCCCGTGAGGGCGATCCCGAACGACACGAGCGGTGGGGAGAGGGAGAGGGACGTGAGTGAGGTGGCGGTGAAACCGACCGGACCGTGGCCGGCCTCGGCGGTGACCACGACCACTCCCGCCGGATATCGGCGGAATACTTTCCTGAAGCGCTCCGGGGCGATACCCGGAGCGAGATGCGACGACACGGTGACAGTCAACGTCTCCCCCAGAAAGAGAGGTGGAAAGAACGGGAAAAGGGCATGCGGTGGCGGCATACGGAGCCGTGGGACGAGCGGGGACTACATGGTCCGGGGCGCGCGGGGCGGGCCGGACGCGATCGCCGGTGAATTCATCGGCGGACCGTGGCGCGAGGAGAATTCAGGCGCGACAACAGGGGCAGGGCACGTGACGCGGAATCCGCTGCCGAATGGTCATGAATTGATTGTCCTGCGCGTGCACGGACCTGGTCAACAATGCAACTTCCTGAATTAACTCGGAACAACTCACCGGTCAGGACGCGTCAGTCAGCGCGGGCCAGGGCCCCAGCGGGTCCCCGTACAGCGCGCCCAGCGCGACGGCCGCTCCCGCAGTGGAGAGCACACTGCCGGTGAAACTGCTTGCCACGACGGCCTGTTCGGGGTCGTCGCAGACGAGGGAGCGGGCCGCGACCTCGCTCCGCAGATCGTCCAGGCAGTGCGGGAACAGCCCGGTGCCCGGCTCGACCACCACCACGACCTCGGGGTCGAACATGTCCATCAGCAGTGCCACGGCCCGGCCCACGAGCCGGGCCCTGCGGCGGAACAGCTCCCGTGCCCGGGGCTCCCCCGCCACGGCGCGTTCCAGCAGGGCGGGGAACGACGGTACGGGAGCGCCCTGTTCGGCCGCGAGCCGCACCATGGCCTGTTCGGAGACCTCCGATTCGAGGCTGGCGTCACCGCCGACCGGCAGATGCGCGATGCTTCCCGCGCCGTGCCGGGGCCCGAGGTGCACCTCGCCGCCGGTGGCGAACGCGGCGTCCACCACGGCGCCGACGAACAGCAGGACGGCGCTCCCGCGCGTGGACGCCTCGCCGATCAGCTGCTCGGCCCGCGCCAGTGCCCGTGCGTGGCTGTCCACATGGACCGGCAGCCCGGTCGCGTCGGAGAGATGGTCCCGTACGGCCACGTTCCGCCAGCCCAGTTGCGGGTGACGCACGATCACCCCGGCGCCGGGGTCGACCCGGTGGCCGGTGGCCACGCCGAGGGCCAGGACCGAACGGCCGCCCGCGTGGGCGGACACCAGCCGGGGCAGCCGCTCGGCGAGAGAGTCCAGCACGGTGCCCGGCCAGGGACGGATGTCCGGGTGCGGTCGCCGGTCCTCGGCGACGATCCGGCCGCGCAGATCCATCAGGGACAGCGTCGAGTTGGTGACGGCGATGTGCGCGCCGGCGACGAGATGGCGGCCGGTGTCGATGTCCACGGGGACATGGGGCCGGCCGAGACCGCGCGGCCCGGTGGTCTCCGGGCTCTCCCGGATCAGCCCGCGGGCGAGCAGGTGCGCGCTGTGCCCGGTGACGGACGCCGGGGACAGCCCAGTGAGGCGTGCCACGGTGCTGCGGGCGACCGGGCCGTGGTCGAGGACGGCGTTCAGCACGGTCTTCGTGCCGGGCGCGCGGCGTGGTGGTGCGGTGGCCGGCGGGATGTCCGCGCGGCGTAGCGGTGTGGGTCGGCGAGGGGCGGGCACCGGCGGCTTCTTCACGGGTGTCTTCCAGATCCTGGACGGCAGCGGCGGCGGCCTCGGGGACATGTCCCGACGAGGGCCCGGCCGGTCGCGTGGGCGCTGTGACGTCAGCCCTGGTGACACGCCGCGGAGCACACACGCTTGAGGTCGA
The DNA here is from genome assembly GCF_022695985.1 of Streptomyces sp. NP-1717. Lineage (GTDB taxonomy): Bacteria > Actinomycetota > Actinomycetes > Streptomycetales > Streptomycetaceae > Streptomyces. The sequence continues at coordinate 32,893 of NZ_JAAPBF010000037.1, forward strand.
TGTGACCTCGCGTCGTCAGGTGTGCGGATCGCTGCATGCGGGGCAACGTAACCGCGGTGGCCGAACCGGGTCAATGACCGGCCGCATCCTGGACGGGCGCGGTGTGCCCGGGCGGGCCGTGTCCGCGCCGCCCGGGCATGACGCTCACTTCAGATACGGACCGGGAGTACCGATCCTGCCGGGCGCCGCGTTCTTCCCGCCGAGGTCGAGGACGTACACCCGCAGATTGCCCTTTCCGGGTGCCGGCACGTCGAGCCTGCCGCCGGTCACCGTGCGGGTGTCGCCCGTGACGGCGTCCCGGTAGGTGCCGTTGGGGATCCCGGTGTACGTCGCCGCGCCGGTGACCGTGACGAGGGCGAAGCTGTCGGTTCCCGAGGCGGCGTCGGTGTAGCGGCGTTTGAAGGCCATCTGGCCGGTGATGCCGTCGGTCGAGTACTGGCCCATCTGGAGGGCCGGCACGCCGCGCCTGATGTCGCCGAGGCGCTGGAGGTGCTTGACTAGCGGCTTGGCCAGGGTCGTGGCGACCTCGCCGGTGGCGGAGTCGGCCTTGCCGAATTCGGATGCCCTGACGTCACCGGCCAGATGGCCGCCGAAGTAGGCGCGGCCGGTGGTCGCCAGCGGGCAGGAGGGCCCGCAGTCGATCCGCTGGCCCTTCTGGAACTCGATCTCCGATCCGTAGTAGAGGGTGGGGATGCCGCGGAAGGTCCACATCAGGGACATGTTCTCGGCCCAGGCGTCCGTGCCGCCGGTGTAGCGTTCGGCGCTCTTGTTGGGCCCGTAGTCGTGGCTGTCCACATAGACGACGTTGTAGGTCGCGTCGTTGGTGGAGTCGTCGGAGTCCTTGCCGTTGTGGAAGGCGTTGGCGGCGTCCCCGAAGTTCATGTGCATGCGCATGTCGATGATGTTCATGCCGGAGAACCGGCTGCGGTCGGGGGTGTGGTACGCGTTGCCGTCGAGGAACGCGTTGGTGGAGGTGGGCTGTGCGGCGACGCCGGCCTGGTTCTCGTACTCGTACATCTCTAGTGCGGCCTTCGCGTCGTCCGCGGCGTACTCCTTGCGTTCCTTCCAGGTGAAGAACTGCGCGGAGTGGTTGACCGAGCCGCGGTTCCACTTGTCGTTGACGAACGCGCCGACCTCGCCGAAGACGAAGAAGTTCCTGGCGGCCTCGGCGCCGTGCCTGCGTGTGACGCGCTCCTGGATGGCGGGCAGGAAGCGGCGGTTGAAGGTGGTGCGCGGGATGTGTACGGCGGTGTCGACGCGGAAGCCGTCCACGCCCATGTCGATGTACTTGTCGTAGGCGCCGATCAGATAGTTCTGGACGGGCGCGGACTCGGTGTTGAGGTCGGCGAGGTCGTCGTGCAGCCAGCAGGAGCGGGAGTCCTCGCCCTCCCAGTTCCCGAGCCAGCAGTTGTGGTAGTACGCCTTCGGGAACATGCCCGAAGTGGGGCTGGGCCACTGGCAGTTGTAGATGCGGTAGCCCTCGGGCGAGGTGTGCTGCGTGGGCTTGCCCCAGTCGACGCACGTGTTGCCGGACGGTTCGGCCGTCGACCACAGGTCGCCGTTGTAGTAGGACTTCCCCGACTTGGGCTCGACGGTCAGGCCGTCGTACTCGAACCCGTCGCTCCTCTCGTCGTAGTACCAGGACCAGTCCTGGTCCCGGACTCCGTACACGGTCGGGGTGTACAGGCCCTTGGCGCCCCAGCGCGAGGAGTGGTTGTAGACGACGTCCTGGTAGATCTTCATGCCCTTGGCGTGGGCCGCGTTGATGAGGTCCTGGTAGGAGGCACCGGCGGACTCCAGTCGCGGGTCGACCCGGTAGAAGTCGTATCCGTGGTAGCCGTGGTAGTCGTAGTCGGACCGGTTGAGGACGACGGGGGTGATCCAGATCGCGGACATGCCGAGGGCCTTGATGTAGTCGAGTTTGTCGACGAGCCCTCTGAAGTCACCCCGGAACATGGGGTCGTTGTTGGCGGCGTTGCCTGACTTCACGTGCTGGCTGCCGCCCCGGTTGTTGCTCGCGTCGCCGTCGTTGAAGCGGGCGGTGAGGACGAAGTAGATGGGGTCCTTGCGCGGGTCGGTGCCCAGTGGCCTGCCGGGATCGGCGGCGGGTGGCCTGTTCCCTGTGGTGGCCTCGGCCGCCGTGGACGCCGCCGAGATGTTGCCGGCGGCGTCGGCCGCCCTGACGGTGTAGCGGTAGGTGGTCCGCTCCTCCAGGTTCGCGTCGGAGAGCACCGTGGACCCGACGTCGGTGACGACCGTGCCCTTCGTGCCGCCGGTGCGGATGACCTGATACTTCGTCACTCCCCGGTCGTCGTCGGACGGTTCCCAGGTGACGACGACCGCGACGCCGTCCGCCTTGGCGGTCACCTTCGCCGGTACGGTCGGGGCCCGGGTGTCCGGGGTCTCGGCGGCGCAGGGGTCGTCGGCGTCCTGGGTGACGGTGCCGTTCCTGACGGTGCTCAGCCCGGCCGGGACGGTGTAGTTCCTCCCGTTGTTGTTGTCCCAGACGCCGTTGCCGTTGTTGAACGTGGCCAGCATCCCGGTGGCGGCGCCGAGATCCACGGTCCTGCGCACCCAGCCGGTGCAGGCCGGCTCCATGCCGACGCCCGGGACCTGCGTCCAGGCGCCGCCGTCCGGCCGGTAGTGCAGGTTGGTGGTGGTCCAGCCGACGCCTCCGGTCGCGTAGTAGACATCGGCGGTGTTTCCTCCGCCGGGGTCGGGGTCCGGATCCGGGCCGGTGTCGGCGCACGGGTCGCTGTGAGCCACCACGCCGTCCTTGACGGTGATGTTCCCGCTGCCCAGGTCGTAGTTCTTCCCGGCGTTGTTGTCCCAGACGCCGGCTCCGTCGTTGAAGGTCGCCTTCAGACCGGGCGCGGCGCCGAGGGTGACGGTCTTCTTCACCCAGTCCGTGCAGGCGGCCTCCATCCGGACACCCGGTACGGCCGTCCAGGCGCCGCCGTCCGGGGCGTAATGAAGGTAGTACGCCGACCAGTTCTTGGTCTTCGTGTAGTAGAAGACCGTCGCCGTGGTCTCGGCGGCGGCGACGGGCGCCGATGCCGTGTCCGCGGTGTCGGGTACGGCGGCGAGAAGCCCCAGCAGACCGGCGGTGGCGGTCGCCGCGGCCAAGGGGCGTCCGAGTCGATGGGATCGGGGGTGCAGCGGGTACGGGTCGCGCGTCATCCAGGACTCCTGGGGAGAGATGCCACGGTCACCACCGCGGCGGCCGGGACCCTGACGCGCCTCAGGGGTCGGCTGAACAGCTCTGTCCGGCATGGAAGTTGTGCCGGAATGTTGCTGCAAGCTCTTGCGGGAAGGAAGTTACCGCCGTGCGGCGGACCCGTAAAGCCTTCGCGCACGGGCGAGATGGGGCCGCCTACCGGGCCGGACGGACCCCGCCCGCGGCCTGCGCGATGTTGCGCGCCATCCCGCCGAACACGACGGCGTGGAACGGCGCGACGCTCCACCAGTACGCGTGTCCCAGCAGCCCGCGCGGATGGAACACGGCGCGCTGCCGGTAGCGGGTACGGCCGCCCTCCCCCCGCTCGACGCGCATCTCCAGCCAGGCGAGTCCCGGCAGCCGCATCTCCGCCCGCAGCCGCAGCAGCCGGCCCGGTTCGATCTCCTCGACGCGCCAGAAGTCCAGCGAGTCGCCGACCCGCAGCCGTGCGGCGTCCCGGCGGCCCCGGCGCAGCCCGACGCCCCCGACGAGCCGGTCCAGCCAGCCGCGCACGGCCCAGGCCGGCGGGAAGGAGTACCAGCCGTTCTCACCGCCGATGCCTTCGATGACCCGCCACAGGGCCTCGGGGCTCGCGTCGAGGTCAAGTTCGCGGTTGTCTGTGTAGAGGCTGCCGCCCGCCCAGTCGGGGTCCGTCGGCAGCGGGTCGCTCGGCGCCCCGGGGACGGCGGCGGAGGACCAGCGGGTCGTCACCTGGGCGTCCTGGATCCGTTTGAGGGCCAGGCGCAGCGCCTCCTCGAAGCCGATGGGCCGGCCGGGCAGGTCGGGCACATGACGTGCGATGTCGTGCTCGTGGCAGACCACTTCATGACGCAGCGACTCCGCGAGCGGCCGGGCGATCGAGCGGGGTACGGGGGTGACCAGGCCGATCCAGTGGCTGGAGAGGGTCGGTGTCAGGACGGGCACGGGCACGATCAGCCGGTGCCGCAGCCCGGCGACGGCGGCGTACGTGTGCATCATGTCGAGGTAGGTGAGGACGTCGGGGCCGCCGATGTCGAAGGAGCGGTTGACGTCGGCGGGCATCCGGGCGGCGCCGACGAGGTAGCGCAGGACGTCCCGGACGGCGATCGGCTGGATACGGCTGCGCACCCAGCTCGGTGTGACCATCACCGGCAGGCGTTCGGTGAGGTAGCGCAGCATCTCGAAGGACGCCGAGCCCGACCCGATGATGACGGCGGCGCGCAGCACGGTGGTGGGGACCCGCGAGTCGAGCAGGATGTGTCCGACCTCGGCGCGCGAGCGCAGATGGGGTGAGAGGTCCCGTTCGGGTACGCCGGCCGGGGTGAGACCGCCGAGATAGACGATGCGCCGGACGCCCGCGGCGTGGGCCTGTTCGGCGAAGATCCGGGCGGCCTCGCGGTCGGTGCGCTCGAAGCCCGATCCGGTGCCGAGCGCGTGGACGAGGTAGAAGGCGACGTCGATGCCGCGCATCGCCTCGCCGACGGACTCCGCGTCGGTGACGTCGCCGCGTACGGCCTCGGCCCGGTCGGCCCAGGTGTGGTCGCGCAGTTTCCCGGGCGTACGGGCGAGGCAGCGCACCCGGTGCCCGGCGTCCAGCAGCTCCGGTACGAGCCGGCCGCCGATGTAGCCGGTGGCGCCGGTGACCAGACAGTGGAGCGGGGGTGTCGCGTCCGTGCCGTTCGCCGGAATCGGGTCCTTCGCCGCGCCCGTGCCGTCCGCGGGACTCGTGCCGTTCGCCGCGTCGCCGTTCGTCATGGAATCCTCCGTCGGCCGTGTGCGTAGCGTCCACCTTGCCCCGGCGGGAGCACTTGTGCCCGTTCGGTGGCCGGGACAGCCCCTACAGCGGCAGGAACGCGGCCGCCGTCGCCGCGCCGAGCGAGGCGCCCGCCGCCGTCTGGGCGATGGAGTGGTAGCCGAGCCGTACCCGCGACCAGCACACGGCGCCGACGAGGCCGTACGCCGCGAGCCACCACGGGTCGTGGACGGCGGCGAGCATCGCGACGACCGCGGACGCCACCGCGGAGTCGACGCTGATCTTCCATACGGTGTTCACCGCCAGCAGGACGACCGTCATCACCCACAGCGCCGTCATCGCGATCAGGATGCCGGTGGGTGCCCGTCCGGCGGTCATCGCCAGCGCGCCGGCGCCGATCGAGCCGAGGATCACCAGGAAGATCGGTGCCCGCTGGGTCCGGTCCACGACATGCCGGTCGCCCCATCTGCCGCGCCCGCGTTCCCACTCTATGTACGCGGCCGGCACCACCCCGGCGCACAGCGCGCCCAGCAGCCCCCAGGGGACGCCCGTCCAGTCGCCCGCCGCCGCGGCGCCTATGCCGACCATCCCGGCGAGCAGGGTGTTGCGGGGCTGGAGCACGTCGGTCGTCCGGCGGGCCGTCTCCGTACTCACGTACGACTCCCGTGACACGCGGCTCACGCGGCTCACGCGGCGTCCGACACGCGCGCCTCGCCCGCCGCGATCCGCCGGTTGCGCCGGACCGACGACCAGAAGGACCAGCCGATCAGGACGACCCCGACGAGTCCGGTGATGATCTCGCTGATCTGGTACTGGATGGTGACGAGCAGGATCACGGCGAGCGCGCCGATCGCGTAGTGCGCGCCGTGCTCCAGATAGACGTAGTCGTCGAGGGTGCCCTGGCGGACGAGGTAGACGGTCAGCGACCGGACGTACAGCGCGCCGATACCGAGACCGAGCGCCATGAGCACGATGTCGTTGGTGATGGCGAAGGCGCCGATCACGCCGTCGAAGGAGAAGGACGCGTCGATGACTTCGAGGTAGAGGAACATGAAGAACGCGGCCTTGCCGGTGACGGCGACGACCGATGGGCCGCCCCCGCCGCCGCGCGCCGACGCCGTCCGCGCCTCGGCCTCCTTCGCGGCCTGGGCCTCCTCCTCGTCGGCCAGCCGGTTCTCGAAGAAGCTGGAGAGCCCCCCGACGATCAGATAGGTGACGAGACCGGCGAGTCCGGAGGTGAGCACCGTCTGGGCCTTGTCGGCGTGTGCGCCGCCGTGCTGGTGGGCGTGTGTCGCCACCGTCATGGAGGCGATCAGCAGCACGATCAGCGCGAGGCAGACGGACAGCATCTCGACCTGTCCGAGCCTGGCCAGCGGGCGTTCGATCCAGCCCAGCCACTTGATCTCGCGGTCCTCGAAAATGAAGTTGAGGAAGATCATCAGCAGGAACATGCCGCCGAAGGCGGCGATCGACGGGTGCGCGTCGGTGACCAGTTGCTGGTAACGGTCCTTGTCGTTGACGGCCAGCTCCACCGCCTTGACGGGGCTGAGCTTCGCGGTGACCGCGACGATGACGACGGGAAAGGCGAGTCTCATGCCGAACACGGCGATGAGGACACCGATCGTGAGGAAGATCTTCTGCCAGAAGGCGCTCATCTTCTTCAGGATCCCGGCGTTGATCACCGCGTTGTCGAAGGACAGCGAGACCTCCAGCACTGTCAGGATCGCGACGACCCCGAGTGCGGCCCAGCCGTCGTAGAACACCGCCGCCGCCAGACCGAGCGCGGTGAAGCCGAACGCCCAGCCGAAAGTTCTCAGTACCACGAGTCACCATGCCTTCCGCCGACACATGCTAGGCGATCTTCGGTCACGCACCCCGTTAGAAGAACGGATTCCGGGCAACACTTGCCAGGCGGCAACTATTAGGCCACGGTGGGACCGGACGGGTCCTCAAGCAGTGGCAACGCGGCAGAGCGCCCACACCAGCGAAGGCGATGACGTGACGATGAGTACGCACTCCCCCGCCGCTCCGGCCCCCATGGGCTCCGGAGCGGCCGGCACCTGTACGGAGACAGACACACCGTCAGGCGAGCTCCCGTGGATCGAGGACACGGGGAAGGTCTCCCCGAAGGACGCGCGGGCGCTGTCCAAGCTCTTCTTCGACCGGCTCCAGGTCCTCGAAGAAGGCACGCGGGAGTACCAGTACGCCCGCAACACACTGATCGAGATGAACCAGTCGCTGGTCAGATACGCGGCGCGGCGCTTCCGCAATCTGGGCAGCGGCGACATGGAGGACATCCTCCAGGTCGGCACGATCGGTCTGATCAAGGCCATCGACCGGTTCGACCTCTCCCGCGAGGTGGAGTTCAGCTCCTTCGCGGTGCCGTACATCCACGGGGAGATCAAGCGGTTCTTCCGGGACACCACCTGGGCCGTGCATGTGCCGCGCAGGCTCCAGGAGTTGCGTACGGACCTGACCAAGGCGCAGGACGAGCTGAGCGACAGGCTGGGCCGCGGGCCCACCGTGGCCGAACTGGCGGAGCATCTGGGGCTGACCGAGGCCGAGATCATCGACGGGCGGGTCGCCGCCAACGGCTACACCGCCGGTTCACTCGATCTGCCGAACGACAGCGGGGACGACGCGCCGGCCGCCGTCGGCGGACGCGTCTTCGCCGACACGCTCGGCGCCTGCGATCCGGCCATGGAACTCGTCGAGAACTTCCACGCGCTCGCACCCCTGCTGGGACAGCTGGACGAACGCGACCGGGGGATCGTCGAGATGCGTTTCGGGCGTGAGATGACGCAGTCGGAGATCGGCACCGAGCTGGGTGTGTCGCAGATGCATGTGTCCCGGCTGCTCTCGCGCATCCTGAGCACCTTGCGCACGGGCATGCTCGCCGAGGAGTGAGAAACAGCCGTCCCTGATCCGAGGGGTGCGGACGCCGGAACGGGCGTCCGCACCCCTCGCTCAGTCCTGCGCGGCCGGCATCGGGCCGGCGTCCGACGGAAGGAGCGGCGGAGCCGAGGGCGAGTCGGCGTCCGGCCTGCCGAACCAGTCGAGGCAGACCGCGAGCGCGTCGTCCGTCGTCTCCGCCTTGCGGAACTCCGCCAGCGCGCGCAGCATGGCGCGCGGTACCGTCGCCGCCGGCAGCAGACCGGTCGAGTTGATCGCGCGGGCCAGTGCCCGTTCGCCGTACGACTCGCCCTCCGGCGAGACCGCGTCGTACACGCCGTCGCTCACCATGAACAGCCGGTCTCCCGGCAGGACGTGGAATTCCTGGGCCTCGTAGTGGGACTCCTCGAACATGCCGAGCGGAAGCTGCGCTTCCAGGGGGATGCGCTCGACGGTCCGGCCGCGCCGGCGCCACAGTTGCGGTGAGCCCGCGTCCACGACCTCCACACGGCCGGTCGCCAGTTCGAACCGCATCAGCAGCGTCGACACGTGCGACGCGCCGCGGTGCTGCTCGTAGATCGCCTGGTCGGCGAGGGCGGCCTGACCGGCGATGTCGAGGCCCGAGCGGCGCGCGTTGCGCAGGGCGTTGACGGCGAGATTGCTGAGCAGGGACGCCTGGATGCCCTCGCCCATGCCGTTGGTGACGGCGAGGGTCAGCTGATCCGCGTCGGCCGCCCAGTCGAAGTTGTCCCCGTGGATCGCGTAGGCCGGCTCCAGCTGGGCGCCGATGGCGAACTCCTCGGCGCCGCAGGCGCGCCCGGGGAGCAGCTGCCACTGCATCTCGGCCGCGAGCGTGAGCCGGCTGACCCGCCGGGCCCGCTGGTAGGCGTCGGTGTCCCGCTCGGCGACCAGGATCTCGTGCCCGAGCAGATCGGCGACGTGCGCCAGATCTTCGACGGCCTCGGGGGTGGACCGGTCGCCGGGCAGCCGGACCGAGAGGATGCCGATCCGTTCACCGCGGACGGTGACCGGCAGATGGTGGTCCACGGCGTCGCCGTGCCGCACCTGCTGCTCGCGTGGTTCCTGGCTGCCGAAAGCCCGCCCCTCGGGGCTGTTGTAGAGCGAGAGCGGCTGCTCCTTGCCCGGCAGCGGGTCGTACGGGGTCAGGACCGTGAACCCGTAGTCGGCGAGGAACAGCTGCACGCGCCTGGCACCGTGGGAGGCGGCGAGCACGTCGCGGAGCCTGTCCACGAGCGCGTACGGCGCGGCTGCCCGCACCGATCTTCCGAGTACATCGTCGCGTTGTGTCACGGTCTCTCAGACATTCCTGGTAGGGGCGGGGACGGCCGCACGAGCGGAGTCGTCCGTGGGGCAGAGCTGACAGGGGCCGCCGTCGGGTGACACAGTGGAGGGATGTCCCCCCTCACCGGTCAGCCGCGTCCGCGCGAGAAGATGGCCGAGGCCGCTCGTACAGCCTCGGAGCTGCTTGAGGTGCTGTGGGGACGCGGGCAGGAGGCCGCGCCGTCGGGAACGGTGTCCCCCTCGCAGCTCAGGGCCCTGCTCGTGCTGGAGAAGTACGACGGGACGAACCTGCGCTCGCTCGGCAAGGCACTGGGCTCCCGCCCCCCGTCGGTGAGCCGCCTGTGCGACCGGATGGAGGCCCTGGGCCTGGTGGAGCGGCGCACCAGCGCGACCAGCCGCCGCGAGGTGGAGCTGCGGCTGAGCCCGCGCGGACGCAAGGTACTGGACGAGCACCGGGCGATCCGCGCCCGTGAGGTCAGCGCCGTGCTGGACGGTATGAGCCCCGCGGCCGTGGCCGCGCTCACGGAGGGGCTGACCGCGTTCCACGAGGCGGCGTCCGCCCGGCTCGACGCGGCGGCGGGGACGAGTTCCGCGGACGGCCGGGGCACCGCGGTGGACAGCGCCTGACGTCATAGCGCCCCATTTCCCCGTGTTCCGTGTGCGACCGAGAATGTTGCCGTAGGGAAACATTCGTTTACGTGTGGAAGCCTACCGCGCGGCGCCCCGGTCTCAGAACGCGCGAGGCAGCTTGACCACGGTCACGAAGAAATCGTCGATGTCGCGGATCGCCTTGATGAACTGGTCGAGATCGACCGGCTTGGTCACATACGCGTTGGCGTGGAGTTTGTAGCTGCGCAGGATGTCCTCCTCGGCCGCCGACGTCGTGAGGACGACCACCGGGATATGGCTGAGGTCCTGGTCGGACTTGATCTTCTCCAGCACCTGCCGGCCGTCGTACTTGGGCAGATTCAGATCCAGCAGGATGAGATCGGGGCGCGGCGCCTCCGTGTACTCCCCGCGCTGGTAGAGGAAGTCCAGGGCCTCCAGACCGTCCCGGACGACATGGAGGGTGTTGCCGATCCTGTTGTCCTCGAACGCCTCACGCGTCATGAGCTCGTCACCCGCGTCGTCCTCGACCAGCAAGACTTCGACGGGGTGGGGCTGGGGAGTGGTGCTCATGCGGTGCTTCCTTCGATGGTGGCGGTGGCCGGCGAGGGCGGCTCGGCGGCGGGCGGCGGCTGGACGGGGAGGGTGAAGACGATACGGGCGCCGCCGGTGTGGGCCGTGTCGATCCAGATCTGGCCGCCGCTGTGCTCGACGACCTTCTTGCAGAGTGACAGACCGATGCCCGTACCGGCGTACGCGTCCCTGGCATGCAGCCGCTGGAAGATGATGAAGACCTTCTCGGCGAACTCCTCGGGGATACCGATGCCGTTGTCGGTGACACTGAACGTCCAGGAGTCGGCGCCCTCCGTGCGCTCGACGGCGATCGTGATGTGCGGGGCGCGGTCGGGGTGACGGAACTTGACCGCGTTGCCGACGAGGTTCTGCCAGAGCATCGTCAACAGCGTCGGATCGCCCATCACCTGCGGCAGCTCCGCCGGGCGCTCGACGACGGCGCCGGTCTCCTCGACGGTCACCGAGAGATTGCGTACGGCGCGGTCCAGGGCCACGTCGAGGGCGACCTCCTCCTGGGCGTCCTGGACCCGGCCGACGCGGGAGAAGGTGAGCAGGTCGTTGATGAGGACCTGCATGCGCTTGGCGCCGTCGACGGCGAAGCCGATGTACTGCGTGGCGCGGTCGTCGAGCTGGCCCGCGTAGCGCTTCTCCAGAAGCTGGCAGAAGGAGGCGACCTTGCGCAGCGGCTCCTGGAGGTCGTGCGAGGCGACGTACGCGAACTGCTCCAGCTCCGCGTTGGACCGCCGCAGTTCCATCGCGGCGGCGTCCAGGTCGGCGGCCTGGCGGGCGAGTTCGGCCTCGTTGCTCCGGGAGGTGGCGAGCTCGCTGACCACCCGCAGCCGCATGCCCTCCACGGCCTCCGCGAGCGTCCGCACATCGGCGGGTCCGTGTGCGGGGATCGCGTGGTCGAAGTCCCCGGCGGCGACGCGGCGGGACGCGGTGCGCACGGTGTCCAGCGGCCGTACCACCGTGAAGTGCACGAGGACGGTGATCGCCACCCCGGTGAGCAGGAACGCCACCAGGGCCGCGACCAGCGCCCGGTCACGGTCCGAGCGGGCATCGGCGAACGCGGCCCGCGCCTTGCGCTGTTCGTCGCCGAGATGCTCCTGCTGGGCGTCGAGCGCCGCGCGGACCCGGTCGAACGCCTGCTTCGCCCCGGTCACCGAGGCGGCCTCGTCGCTCCCCCCGCCGCTCCCCCGGCCCGCGAGCGCCGGGGCGGCGAACTCGGCACGCCACTGGCGCGCGGCCCGGTCGACCGCGCGCAGGTCGGCGACCGGCCGGTCGAGCCCTTCGACCAGGTCACCGAGGCGTTCGCGCGCCACGGCCTCGTCGGCGAGACCGCGCCGGTACGGCTCCAGCACGTCCTCGTCCTTCGTGAGGAGGTAGCCGCGAATGCCCGTCTCCTGGTCGAGAAGGGCGGCCTGGAGCCGGAACGCCTGGGTACGGGCCGGGGAGACCTCGTCGATCAGATGGTCCCCGGTGTCGGTGGTGCGGGCGAGCATGGCCGCGGCCACTCCCCCGGCGACCAGCGTCATGACGCAGAGGGCGGCGACCGCCAGCAGGAACCAGCCCTGGACGGTCAG
>NZ_JAAPBF010000370.1 GCF_022695985.1 Streptomyces sp. NP-1717
ACTGTCGTATCCGGCGATCTGTTCGGTGACCTGTTCGTGCGGCAGGGTGACCGAGGCCATGGTGCCGCGCCCGGTCAGCTGGGTGAGGGCCTTGCTCCGCAGGGCGACGATCTTCGCCGCGTCCTCCAGACTCAGTGCACCTGCGATGTGGGCGGCGGCGATCTCACCCTGGGAGTGACCGATGACGGCATCCGGGCGGGTGCCGTGGTGCTCCCACAGCCGGGCGAGGGACACCATGACCGCGAACAACGCCGGCTGCACCACATCCACCCGTTCGAGGAGTTCCCCGGCCGGGTCGGTGAGGACGTCTCGCAGTGACCAGTCCACATACGGGGCCAGCGCTTGGGCGCATGCGTCGATGCTCTGGGCGTAGACGGGTTCGGTCGTCAGGAGATCTGCGGTCATGAGGGGCCACTGGGCGCCCTGGCCGGGGAAGACGAACACCGTTTTCCCGGGCGAACGTGTCACCCCGGTGACCGTGTGTGCGCTGGGAGCACCCTCACCGAGAGCTGCCAGGCCCTCCATCAGCTCCCCACGGTCAGCGGAAACAACCGCACCCCGGTGGGTGAGAGCCGCGCGAGTCGTGGTCAGGGCGTGCGCGACCTGCTCAGGCGTGATCTCGGGGTGCGCGGTCAGGTGTGTGTGCAGCCGGGATGCCTGCTCGGCCAGTGCTGGAGCCGTATGACCCGACACCGGCCACACCACCACACCCGACCCGGACTCAGGCTCTGGCTCTGGCTCGGTGACTTCGGTCGCCGGGGCCTGTTCCAGGATGACGTGCGCGTTCGTACCGCTCATTCCGAACGACGACACACCGGCCCGCCTCGGCCGGTCCTCCTCGGTCGCCCACGGAGTGTTCTCCGTCAGGAGTTCAACCGCCCCCGCCGACCAGTCGATGTGTGATGACGGCTCGTCCACATGCAGGGTGCGGGGAAGCACGCCCTCCCGCATCGCCAGGACCATCTTGATGACGCCGCCCACACCGGCCGCCGCCTGCGTGTGACCAAGGTTCGACTTCAGCGACCCCAGCCACAGGGGCGCGTCCTCCGGCCGGTCTTGACCATAGGTCGCGAGCAGCGCCTGCGCCTCGATCGGGTCACCCAGCGTCGTACCCGTGCCATGCGCCTCCACTGCCTGGACGTCCGCTGCCGTCAAGCCGGCGTTCGCGAGCGCCTGACGGATGACGCGCTGCTGCGACGGCCCGTTCGGAGCCGTCAGCCCGTTCGACGCACCGTCCTGGTTCACCGCCGAGCCCTTGACCACCGCGAGCACCTGGTGCCCGTTGCGTACGGCGTCCGAGAGCCGCTCGACCAGCAGCAGCCCGACACCTTCCGACCAGCCGGTGCCGTCCGCACCGGCCGCGAACGGCTTGCAGCGGCCGTTCGGCGCCAGCCCACGCTGCCGGCTGAAGACGACGAAGGCATGCGGCGTCGGCATCACCGTGACGCCGCCGGCGAGCGCCAGGTCGCACTCGCCGTTCCGCAGCGACTGGGCGGCCATGTGCAGTGCGACGAGCGACGACGAACATGCAGTGTCCACCGTCACCGCCGGACCCTCCAGGCCCAACGTGTAAGCGATACGCCCCGACGCGATGCTGCCGAGCGTGCCGGTGCCCATGAAGCCCTCGTACTCCTCGGGCACGGACGAGAGACGTGTCAGATAGTCCTGATTGACCAGCCCGGTGAAGACACCGGTTGCGCTCCCCTGAAGCGTCGTGGGGTCGATGCCGGCACCCTCGAATGTCTCCCACGCTGTCTCCAGCAGCAGCCTCTGCTGCGGGTCCGTCGCCGTCGCCTCGCGCGGACTGATCCGGAAGAACTCATGGTCGAACTCGGCCGCGTCGTAGAGGAATCCGCCCTGACGCACGTACGAGGTGCCGGGGCGGGTCGGGTCCGGGTCGTACAGGCCCTCGGTGTCCCACCCGCGGTCGGTCGGGAAGTCGCCGATCCCGTCACGCCCCTCTTCGAGCAGTCGCCACAGCTCCTCCGGGGAGGTCACTCCGCCCGGGAAGCGGCACGCCATACCGACGATCGCGATCGGCTCGTCCTCCACGGCGGTGCCGCTCGGCGACGCGGGACGCGCCGCACCCGTCGACTCGGTACCCATGAGCTGGGTGAGCAGGAAGTCCGCCAGCAGCGCGGGCGTCGGGTAGTCGAAGATCAGGGTGGCCGGGAGGGCCAGACCTGTCGCACCGCCGACGCGGTTGCGCAGTTCGACGGCGGTCAGCGAATCGAAGCCCAGCTCCTTGAAGGGCCGCGCGGCGTCGACCGCTGTTCCGCTGTTGTGTCCCAGCACGGCGGCCGCATGAGCGGTCACCACGTCAAGCAGCCGCTGCCGGCGGTCACTCGCGCTGAGACGGGCCAGTTGTCCCGCAAGTCCGGAACCACTGTCCGCGCTGCCGCTCGCGGCGGCGCGTCGTGTGCCGCCACGCGTCAGCCCGCGGAGCAGCGCCGGTACGGGTTCGGTGAGCCTGGCCGTCTGCACCGCGGCGGAGACCAGCATCGGCTGACCACTGAGCAGCCCTTCGTCGAACAGCCGTATGCCGAGTTCGGTGCTGAGGGGGATGACTCCGCCGCGTTCCATACGGGCGAGTCCGTCGGCGTCCATGTGCTGGGTCAGACCGGTGGCCTCGGCCCAGAATCCCCAGGCGAGGGAGAGTGTGGGCAGACCGCTGTGCCGCCGGTGGGCGGCGAGCGCGTCGAGGAAGGCGTTGGCGGAGGCGTAGTTGGCCTGTCCGGGCGCGCCGAGGACACCGGCGGCCGACGAGAAGAGCACGAAGGCGTCCAGGTCGGAACCCGCCGTCAGCTCGTGCAGATTCCAGGCCGCGTCCACCTTCGGGCGCAGTACCTCGCGCAGTCGCTCGGGGGTGAGGTTGGTGACCGTGGCGTCGTCCAGTGCCCCGGCCGTGTGGATGACGGCGCGGAGCGGGTGCTCGGCGGGAACGGTGTCCAGCAGCTCGGCGAGCTGTTCGCGGTCGGCCGCGTCGCACGCCGCGATACGCACCCGTGCTCCGAGCTCGGCCAACTCCTCATGAAGCTCCGCCGCTCCGGGCGCCTCCGGCCCCGACCGGCTGATGAGCAGCAGGTCGCGCACTCCGTGGTCCGTGACCAGATGCCGGGCGATGTGTCCGCCGAGTACGCCGGTTCCGCCGGTGATCAGTACCGTGCCCTCGGGAGAGATCCCGGTCGGCAGGGTGAGAACCACCTTTCCGATGTGGCGGGCCTGGCTGAAGTACCTCATCGCGGTCCGTGCGTCGTGGAAGTCCCACGCCGTCACCGGGAGCGGTCGCAGCGTCCCCGCCTCGCACAGCTCGCGCAGCTCGGCGAGGATCTGCTGTACGCGCTCGGGCGTCGCCTCACCGAGGTCGAAGGCGCGGTAGGCGACTCCCGGATGGTCCCCGCGCACCCCCTCCGCGTCGCGGATGTCGGTCTTCCCCATCTCCATGAAACGGCCGCTGTTCCCGAGCAGCCGCAGAGACGCGTCCACGAAGTCCCCGGCGAGCGAGTTCAGGACCACATCGACACCGGCGTCACCGAGCGTCGTGCGGAAGTGGTCCTCGAAGTCGAGCGTGCGCGAGGAGGCGATGTGAGCGTCATCCAGACCGTGCGCGCGCAGCACGTGCTGCTTGCCCGGGCCGGCCGTGGCGAACACCTCGACACCCCAGTGACGGGCGAGCTGGAGTGTGGCCATACCGACGCCGCCCGCACCGGCGTGCACCAGCAGCTTCTCGCCGGGGCGGATCTTCGCCAGATCGACAAGACCCAGATACGCGGTGAGGAAGACGATCGGCAGCGTCGCCGCCTCGGCGAAACTCCACCCGCTGGGCACGGTCGTGACCATCCGCGCGTCGGCGACGGTGACGGGCCCCGTGCCGTCGATGAGACCCATCACTCGGTCGCCCACCGCGAGGTGGCTGACGTCCGGCGCCACTTCGAGCACCACGCCCGCGCCCTCACCTCCGAGCGCGCGTGCGTCGTCCACGACGCCCAGCGCGACCGCCACGTCCCGGAAGTTGAGTCCCGCCGCGTGCAGCCGAATACGGATCTGCCCGGCGCCGAGTGGTGCGTCCGCCTCCGGGAACTCGACCAGCCCCAGGTCGTCGAGTGTCCCCTTCCCTGTCACG
>NZ_JAAPBF010000371.1 GCF_022695985.1 Streptomyces sp. NP-1717
CGGGCGCGGCGGGTCGCCGATCTCGTGGGTCTGTACGGCGGGTTGCACCGGCCGTTCCCCGACGACGGGCGCCGTGCCGGGCTCGCGCGGATGGCCGTCGCCGCCGACCTGGGGGTGCTGCACGCCGTCGCCGGCGCACTCGCCGAGGACGCCGGGGCCAGGGAGCAGGTCGAGTGGTCCGCGCTGCACGCCGAGGAGGCGGGGCTGCTGGACCGCGAGCCGCTGGAGGCGCTGCGGCGCGGGCTGCGTGCCGCGCTCGAAGGGCTCGGCCCGGACGCGGTCGAACGGTGCTGGGCGCAGGCGAGGGACGCCTGGGCCGAGGGGCGTGTCCGTACCGTCGAGGAGGCGGTGGCCGCGACCTGGCGGTGGCGGACCGGGGACTTCCCGTCGTTGATTCAGCTCGTCGGGCCTTCGGGGAGCGGGAAGAGCACCTTCGCAGGAGGGCTGACCGGGGTCGGGACGCGCATCTCGCTGGACGACCTGCGCGAGGAGCGCGGTGAGCGCGCCGACCAGCGGGCCAACGGGGACGTCCTGCGGGACGGTCTCGACCGCCTCGACCGGGCGCTCGCCCGGGGCGGCACGGTGGTGTGGGACGCCACCTCGCTCAACCGCCAACAGCGCTCCCTGGTGGGCGGTTCGGCGCGGCGGCGCGACGCGTTCGTCACGCACGCCGTGCTGCTCGTGGACGAGGCGGAGCTGGTCAGGCGCAACGCCGTACGCCCGCACCCGGTGCCGTCCGACGTACTCGCCGGGCAGGTACGGCGCTTCGCGCCGCCGTATCCGGGGGACGCGCACCGGACCTGGTACATCGGGGCGGGTGGCGACATCGAGGACACGGACGGCATCGAGTCCATGGACGGCATCGAGAGCGGGGGAGTCTGATGCGGACCAGTGATCAGCTGTACCACCAGGTGCGTTGGGACCCGCGCTTCGATCCCGCGCGCTTCGTGCTCGGCGTCAGCCGGCGCGGTACGACCCCCGGGCGGATCCCGCTGCCCGCGTTCGTGCCCGGCGGCGACATCCCGTGGCACCGCGTGCTGTTCGTGGAGGCGGACGGCGAGCTGATCTGGGACCGGGCCACGGGAGTCGACCGGATCGACACGACGGACGCGGGCCGGGTACGCCAACCACGCCTGCTGCGGGCGCCGTTCTTCACCGCGGGTACTGCCTTTGTGTACGGCTCCGAAGGCTGGCGCCCGGCGCGGGGCGTGCCGTCGCCTTCACCCGCCGGCTCGATTCGGGTCCTCACCTGGAACACCCTCTGGGACCGCTACGACAGCGACCGTGTCCGCACCGCCGAGCGGCGCCCCCTGCTGCTCGCCGCGCTCAGGGATTCCGACGCCGACGTCATCGCGCTCCAGGAGGTCGAGCGCGACCTGCTCGCCGTGCTGTTGAACGCGCCCTGGGTGCGGGCGAGTTACACCGTCGGCAGCGACCCGCGCGGGCGCGAGGTGGACGACAACGGTCTGCTGCTCCTCAGCCGGCTGCCCGTGCGCGAGGCGGGTCACCATGCCCTCGCCCCGCACAAGGCCGTCACCGCGCTCACGGTGGAGACCGCCGCTGGTCCGCTCGTCGTGGCCGCCACACACCTGAGCAGTGATCATTCCGCAGATGGCGCGGCCCGGCGCCGTGGTGAACTGGCGGCCCTCGCCGAGGGATTGGGCGGTGTCGACGCGGACGTGATCCTGCTCGGCGACTTCAACGACGGCGCCGGCGGGGACGACGGGCCGGCCGCCGCGCTCGGGCTGCGTGACGCCTGGAGCGAGGTGTACGGCTCCGACGACCGCACGCCGACGTTCGATCCGGTCGCCAATCCGCTGGCCGCGGTGGCCTCGCTGTCGGGGCGTGCCGGACGGCTGGACCGGGTGCTGGTACGGGGGCGCGGGACGGTGGCCGGGGCCGCGCTGCGGGGCGATACGCCGGACGCGAGCGGCCTCCACATCTCCGACCACTACGGCGTGGAGGTGGCGGTCAACCTCACTGCCCCGGAGGGGAGTTCGGATGGCGACGTCCTCGATGTGGCCGCCACCGCCCGTACCGCCGTCGCCTGGATACCGCCCCGCGAGCTGTGGGCTCCGCTCCAGGCCGTACGGCAGGAGCACGACCCGCAGGCCGACCGCTGGCCGCCGCATGTGAACCTGATCTTCGGCTTCGTCCCGGAGTCCGATTTCGACCGCGCGGCACCGCTGTTGGCCGCTGCCGCCGCCGAGACCGCGCCCTTCGCGGCGCGGCTGGCCGGCGTGCACACCTTCGGGCACCGCGAGGACGCCACGCTCTGGCTCGATCCGGCGGCCGACGGCGACGCGGCGTGGGCGGAGCTCCGGCAGGCGCTGGAACGGCGGTTCCCGCGCTGCGGCGGGCGGCGGGCCGAGGGCTTCACACCGCATCTGACGCTCGGGCGGAGCCGCGATCCGCAGCGGGTCGCGGCGGGTATCGAGGCCCGGCTCGGTGAAGTGTCTTCCGCCGTGGGGGAGTTGGCGCTGCTGTCGCGCAGGGGTGACGAGCCGATGCGCGTACGGGCGACGGTCGCGCTCGGTACGGGGGAGATCAGTTGGCTCGCCGGTCATCAGCCACCGAAGGCGCCGGCCGCCGACATCGACGAGACCGCGGGGCTGCTCGCGCGCATTCTCGCCGAAGGCGCCGTACACATCGTCGGCTCCCGCCGGATGGGCTGCGCGTCCGCCGGTGCCGATCTGGACCTGGTGGCCGCGCTGCCGGGCGCGGCGGTGGACATGGACGAGATCCGGCGGCGGGTGACGGTCGCGCTCCCGGACGGCGCGTCTCCCGCACGCGAGGTGGTGGGCGCACGTGTGCCCGGACTCCGCTTCACGGTGGGCGAGTTGGGCGTCGACCTGGCCGTGGTCGCGACAGGGGACCTGGACCCGGCGCGGGCCGTGGAACGCCGCACCGAGCTGGGCGAGGCGGCGGCGGTCGGCCTCAGCGCGGTCAGCGACGCGGCGGCCGTACGGGACGCGGTCGGCGACCGCCACGCCGCCTTCGCCGGGCTGGCGAGGGAGGTGAAGGCGTGGGCCGGGGCGCGTGGCCTGGACTCCGCTCCCTTCGGCGGGCTGCCCGGCCTGGCGTGGGCCGTGCTGGCGGCGCACACGACGCGCGAGGCCGGGACTCTTGTGGGCGACGACCTGCTCAGGCACTTCTTCGGGACCTGGGCGGCCTGGGACTGGCGCGTACCCGTCGGCCTCACAACAGGCCCAACCGGTGCGGCAGTTGGTGCCCCCGTCACGGTCCTCAGCCCGACCGGACCGATCCGCAGCTGCACGGAACAGGTCGGCCCCGGCCACCGTGATCTGCTGGTCCACGAGCTGTACCGGGCCTGGGAACTCCTGGAGACCGGCGGCGCGCTCTCCGCACTGTCGGAGCCGCCACCCCTGCACCGCAGGCACGCCGCCTGGGCGGTGGCGACCGTGGACACGCGCCGCCCCGACACCCTGGGCCGCTTCCGGGGCCGCGTACGCGCGCTGCTCACGGCGCTCGAAGCGGCGGGGGTCCGGGACGCACACGCCTGGCCACGCCCGTACGCGACGGAGAGCGGCCGCGTCCACTACGCGATCGGCCTCGGCACGGCCCCGCCGGACGCGCCGGCGCTTGCGGGCATCGCGGAGGCGTGGGGCCGGGGTCTGCGGGACGTGGACGTGGCGTGGGCGCGGGGCGGCGACGTACCGACGCTGAGCTGACTCACCCCGTCGACGTCCCCGCAGCCACGGCAGCGGCCCGGTTCCGGGGCGCGGAAGGCGCGTTCGCAGCGTTCGCAGGTCTGGAAGGGGTGCGGGCGTACGACGGCGGGCCGGGGTGGAAGCGGCGGCGGGAGCAGTGCGGTGAGGCGGTGGGCCAGCAGGGCGGCCGGGTGGCGCGGGGCGTCGGGGAGGTTCGCGGTCAGGGCGCGGCGTACGGAGTCGGGCGCCGCGCCGCGCTCCAGCCAGGTGGCGACGCCGGACGCCAGGCGTTCCACGTCGCGCTCGGCGAGCAGCAGGCGCGGGTCGTGGCCCCGCA
>NZ_JAAPBF010000372.1 GCF_022695985.1 Streptomyces sp. NP-1717
GGCGAGAGCGGACACCCGCAGGAACCGCTGATGGGCCTCGGTGTGCCCGGCGATGATCTCCTGGTGCAGCGCGGCGACCCGCCCGCTCTGCCGGAGGACCGCCGCGCGGGCGCCCGCCGCCCCCGGATCGCGCCCGTTCGAGACCGCCTCCCGGACGTCCGGCGACCGAGGCCCGGCAGGACCGGGGAAGTTCACGGCAGCGCCGCCCGGTGCGCCGGACCGGTCGGCATCCCGGTCCGGTACCGGCGCCAGCTCGGGGGCCCGGGGCAGGGTCACCACCGCCGGCTCCAGCGGCGGCAGACACGGGGGCGCGAGTACGGGCACGGTGACGGTGGGCCCGGGACGCGGGATCTCGGTGGCGGCTTCCGCGAGCCGGGCGAACAACTCGTCGGCGTGGACCGGCACACCCGCGACGACGAGCTCGGCCACCGCCAGGCAGGTCTGTCGCAGCCCGGTGCCGCCCGGGGTGTCGAGGGCGACGGCCACATGGTCCCGGTCGCCGAGCACCCGCTTGATCCAGCCGGTGCACAGCTTGCGCGGCCCGTGCTCCACGAACACCCGGACGCCGTCGGCATACGCCCGCTCGACCGTGGCCGCGAAGTCGATCGTGTTGAGTCCCTGCGCGGTGAGCGCGTCGGCGGCCCGCTCGGCGGTCGGCCGGTACGCACGCCCGGTGGCCCCGCTGTAGAACCGCACCCCCGGCACGTCGACGGTCGGACGCAGGTGGACCGCACGCCATACCTCCCGGATCTCCGCCAACTCCGGTGCGTGCGCGGCCATGTCGTAGTCCAGCTCGATCGCGCGGTCCGCGCCGATCCTCGCCACGACCGCCGCGCAGGCGCGGGACTCGCCGCCGATGACACAGACTCCGGGGGCGTTCACCGCCATCAGATGAACCGCGGGCTCGGCGGCCAGCTCGGCACGGACCGTTTCCAGGGGCGCGCTGATCAGATGGCTCGACCAGCCGCGTCCCTCGATGCCCAGCCGCTCCCAGTGGCGCCGCACCGCCCGGAGCTCACCGGTGAGTTCGGTCGTGAACAGCCCGCTCTCGCGGGTGGCGTCGTACAGCCCGGCGGCGTCCGGCCAGGCACCCAGCGCCACCAGCGCGGCCGACTCGCCCGATGAGTACCCCAGCGCGGCGTCCGGCCGCAGCCCGAGCACCTCACGGGTGAACACGGTGTGGTGGACGGCGAGTTCGGCGGCGCCCCAGATCTGGTCGAGCACTCCGCGCTCCGACCGCGACCGCAGACCGATGGACCCGTGCCGAGCACGGACGGCTTCACCGAGCGACGGCAGCGCGAGCATCAGCGCGTGGCCCATACCCGGGTACGACGCCGAGCCGTTCGTGTACACGAACGCGGTCTGCCCCGTGACCGGGCCGTCCCGGTACAGCACATCGGCCGGACGGGCCCCGCCCTCGGCCAGCCAGCGGCGGGCGGCCTCCGTCCGGCCCGGCAGCGCTTCGGCGTCGGCCACGATCGCCAGCCGCGCCGGCCCGGCGCCGGACTCCGTACCGGACTCCAGAGCGGCCAGCACCTCACGGCGGCCGGCACCGGAGAAGACGTGCAGGCGCGGAGCCCGGCCCCGCAGCCACGGCCGGGCGTCCCCCGCGCGCAGCCGGACACTCGCGGCGGGCCCCTCCAGTGGAGTCACCGCGGCCTTCGCGGTGAGCGCGACGGCCGCGGTGTCCGCGGGAAGGCCCGGACGCGGCACCGCGCGGTGCTGGAGCGAGAGCGCCGCGACCGCGACGGAGACCAGCCCGTACGCTGCGTGCGCACGACCGAAGGACGACGCCGGGTCGAACACCGCGTCGGGACCGTCCCCGATGACCATGTCCGGTGCGTCGGCGTTCTCCTCGTCGAGCAGGGCGACGACGGTGTCACCGTCCCTCCGCGCGGAGTCCAGCGACTTGAGGACCAGGACGACGGCGGCGTCCCCCGGTTCGTCCTCGCGGCCGAGCTCCCGCCGCGCGGCCCGGTGCACCGCCTCGCAGGACAGGTCGGTGGCGCCGACGAGCGCGGCGTCGGCCTCCCCCGACCGGACGGCCCGGGCCGCGAGTTCCAGCGCCACCAGCCCGGACGCCTCCTCCGCCGAGACCGCGAAACCCGGGCCCGCCAGGTCGAGTTGGGTACTGATCCGGTTCGCCACCAGATTCGGCAGGGTGCCCACCACACCCTCCGCCGTCATGGGCGGCACGAACGCGTCCCGGACGAGGTCCGCCGACTCGGGCGCGGTCGCGAGCCCGGCACGCTCCAGCCAGTGGGGAACCCGCCAGCGGGCGCCCGCCCGGGCCACCTCGGGGTCCACCCCCATACCGATGACCACCATGGTCCGCTCCCGGGGCAGGGACACCGACCGGACCGCCTCCCGGGCGGCCTCCAGCACCAGGAGCTGAGGGCGCGCCGTTCGCTCCAGGGCCAGCGGCGGGAAGCAGAGGTCCGTCAACTCCACGGTGATCCCGGCGGCGGGGCCGCGCCGCTCACCGCCCAGCACCGCCCGCCGGAAGTCCTCCGTACAGGTGCCGTCGCCGACCCGCGCGCCGAGGGCGACGATCGCCACCGGCGTGCGGCCGGCCGGCGATTTCCGTACCCGCTGCGCCGGGGAGGACACACCGGCGGCCGGCGGGAGGGGCGGCGCGACGGCGGACACCGGGTCGCCGTCCGGAAGGTCCACCACCAGATGGGCGTTGGTCCCGCCGAACCCGAACGCGCTCACCGCGGCCCGGCGCGGCCCGGACCACGGCTCCGGCGCGGTCAGCACCCGCAACGGCGTGCCCGCCAGCGCC
Organism: Streptomyces sp. NP-1717; assembly: GCF_022695985.1. Lineage (GTDB taxonomy): Bacteria > Actinomycetota > Actinomycetes > Streptomycetales > Streptomycetaceae > Streptomyces. The sequence continues at coordinate 2,786 of NZ_JAAPBF010000372.1, forward strand.
TCCAGCGGTTGTTCCGCGCCGAGCGTCGCCGGACGGATCCCCGCACGGAGCGCGCCGAGCACCTTCAGCAGTCCGGCCATGCCCGCCGAGGCCAGCAGATGACCGACGTTCGACTTCACCGAACCGATGGGCACGTCGTCGCCGGCGCCGAAGACCCGGGCCATGCCGCGCGCCTCCACCGCGTCCCCGACCGGCGTCCCCGTCGCATGGCACTCGACGAGCGACACGGTCCCGGGCGCGACGCCCGCCGCGCCGTACGCCAGGCGCATGGCCCGCACCTGGCCCTCCTCCGCCGGGCTGATCAGCCCGGCGCCGCGCCCGTCGTTGGACAGCCCGACACCGCGGATCACACCGAGCACGGGCAGCCGCGCGGCGCGGGCGTCGGACAGCCGCATCAGGGCGACGAACCCGGCGCCCTCGCCGGGCAGCAGCCCGTCCGCGTCCCGGTGGAAGGGCCGGCTGCGACCCGTGCGGCTCGTCGCGGAGAGCCCGCAGAAACCGACGTGCAGATAGAGGGGGTCCGCCCGGCTGACGGCACCCGCGACCATCAGGTCCGCCGTACCGTCGTGCAGCCGGTCGCACGCCAGCTTGACGGCGTACAGCGACGACGCGCACGCCGCGTCGAGCGACCACGCGCCCGCGCCCAGTCCGAGGGCTCGGGCCGCGAGGTGGGCGGGCAGCCCGGACGAGAAGCGGTTCCGGGCGTCGGGCCGCCGCCGGCGCTCCCCCGTCAGCAGGGCGTCACGGAGCGCGGGCCGCTGGGCGGACAGCCAGACGTGCTCGGCGAGAGCCGCTCCGGTGGGCGTGGGGTAGGACAGGTTCCCCAGCACCAGCCCCGCGCCCGGCAGGGGCCCCTCGCGGCCCGCCTCCGTGAGTGCCTGCCGGACGCCGTACAGGACCCAGTGGAAGAGCGGGTCCAGCGACAGGATCCGCTCCGGTGCGATCCGCAGACCGCCGGGGTCGAAGACGGACTCGAACCCCCTTACGTACCCGCCGGCATCGGTCCAGGTGCGGTCGAGGTGGTCGTCCACCGAACCCATGGCCCGGTGACGCGGCAGCCGCCACCGGCCCTCGGGGACGGCCGACAGGCTGGAGCGGCCCGCGGCGATGTTGTCCCAGAACGTGTCCGGATCGAGCGCGTCGGGCAGCACACAGCCCCGCCCGACGACGGCGATC
>NZ_JAAPBF010000373.1 GCF_022695985.1 Streptomyces sp. NP-1717
CGTCGCTGTACGCGTTGCCGATGCCCGCGATCAGCCGCTGGTTACTTGAGGAAGCGGGACGTCCGGCGGTCGGCGAGCGGCTTGCCGCCCGTCTGACAGGTCGGGCAGTACTGGAGCGACGAGTCCGCGAAGGCGACCGACCTGATGGTGTCGCCGCAGACGGGGCACGTCTCACCGGCCCGGCCGTGCACCCGCAGACCGCTCTTCTTCTCCGCCTTGAGCCGGCCCGCCGCGACACCGCGCGAGCGCTCGATCGCCGAGTTCAGCGTCGTGCGCATCGCGTCGTAAAGGACCGTGATCTCGTCCTCGGTCAGATTCTGCACCGGCTTGAAGGGGGACATCTTCGCCGCGTGCAGGATCTCGTCGCTGTACGCGTTGCCGATGCCCGCGATCAGCCGCTGGTCCCGCAGGGCGCCCTTGAGCTGGCGCCGTTCCCCCGCGAGCAGCGTGGCGAGGGCGTCCCGGTCGAAGGACTCGTCCAGCGGGTCGGGGCCGAGGCTCGCGACGGCGGGCACCTCGAAGGGGCAGCGCACGAGATGGACGGCGAGACGCTTGGTGGTGCCCGCCTCGGTCAGGTCGAAGCCGTCGCCCCCGGTCAGGACGGTCCGCAGCGCCAGTGGTCCCTTCCCCGGGCGCGGCGGGGCGGCCGGGAACTCGTCCTTCCAGCGCAGCCAGCCCGCGCGGGCCAGATGGATCACGAGATGGAGCCCGGAGTCGCCCGCCACGATGTCGAGCCACTTGCCGTGCCGCTCGATCCCGCTGACGGTGACGCCCTCCAGTGCGGTGAGCGGCGGGTCGTACGTCTTGAGGACGTTGATCGACAGGGGCACGACGCGGGCGACCTCCTTGCCGACCAGATGGCCGTCGAGGAATTCTCTCAGCGCTTCGACTTCGGGGACTTCCGGCATGCGTCCAGCGTGCCGCAGCCCCGGCGCGAACGCCCGGCGGGCGCCGGTTCACAGGCCGTAGACCGCCGTGGCCGTCCCGCCGAAGACCGCCCGCCGCTCGTTCTCGCTCAGATCGCCGGTCAGCGTCCGGGTGACGGCCACGACCTCGGCGTACGAGGCGGCGAGCCGGCACACCGGCCAGTCCGAGCCGAACATCAGCCGCGCCGAGCCGAACGCGTCGAGGGCCGTCTCGGTGTACGGACGCAGTGTGTCCGCCGTCCAGGAGTCCCACGCGGCCTCGGTGACGAGCCCGGAGACCTTGCAGACGGCGTTGGGCCTGGCGGCCAGTGCCCGGATGTGGCCGGCCCAGGGGTCGAGCCCGCCGGTGGCGACGGGCGGCTTGCCGAGGTGGTCGAGTACGAAGGTCAGCTGCGGCAGCAGGGCGGCGGCCGCGGTCGCGGCCGGGAGCTGGTGCGGCAGGACGACCAGGTCGTAGGCGAGCCCGGCGGCGGCCACGGCGGTGAGCCCGCGCCGTACGTCGGGACGCAGCAGCCACTCGGGGTCGGGTTCGCCCTGGACCTGGTGGCGGATGCCCACGAGCTTGTCGCCGCCGGGCATCTCGCGGAGCGCGGCGAGGGTGTCGGCGATGTCGGGGGCGGTGAGGTCGGTCCAGCCGACGACACCGGCGATCAGGTCGCTCGTGTCGGCCAGGGCGAGGAATTCGGGGGTCTCGTCGGCGACCGTGACGGTCTGGACGAGGACGGTGGCGCCGACTCCGGCGGCGCGGGCCTCGGGTGCGAGATCGGCGACGCCGAAGTTCCGCCGGATGGGTGCCATGGCGGGGCCGGTGATCCAGTCCTGGTCCCGTACGGACAGGTCCCACACATGGTGGTGGGCGTCCACGACGCACGCCGACGCGGTCGGCGGCCGGGGCGGGGCTTCGCTCATCGGGCGTCGCCCTCCAGCAGGCCCTCGGCGCGCAGGTCGTCCCAGAGCGCGTCGGGGACCGTACGGCGGTACATGTCCGCCGCGTCCACGACCTCCCCCGGGGACCGGGTGCCGACGAGGACACTCACGACGGCCGGGTGACGGAGCGGATAGGCGATGGCGGCGGCGCGCAGCGGGACGCCGTGCCGCTCGGCGACGGCCTTGATGAGCAGGGCGCGTTCCAGCAGCGCGGGCGGGGCGGCCGTGTAGTCGTACGTCGCGCCGGGGCGCGGGTCGGCGAGCAGCCCGGAGTTGAAGACGCCGCCCACGACGACGCTCCGGCCGCGGGCGGCGGCCTCGGGCAGGAGTTCGGTGAGGGCGGACTGGTCGAGGAGGGTGTGGCGGCCCGCGCACAGGACGACGTCGACGTCCGTGTCCCGCAGGAAGCGGGTGAGCAGGGCCGTCTGGTTCATTCCGGCGCCGATCGCGCCGACGACTCCCTCGGCCCGCAGCCTTTCCAGTGCGGGGTACGCCTGCCCGAAGGCGTCGGCGACGTGGTCGTCCGGGTCGTGCAGATAGACGGTGTCGATCCGGTCGGTGCCGAGCCGCTCCAGGCTCTCGTCGATGCTGCGCCGTACGCCGTCGGCGCTGAAGTCCCAGACGCGGCGGTGGGTGGCACGGACGGCGAAGCCGTTGTCGAGGTCGTCGCCGTCCGCGAACGGCAGGGGTTCGAGCAGCCGGCCGACCTTGGTCGACAGGGTGTAGTCGGCGCGGGGGCGGGAGCGCAGGGCTTCGCCGAGGCGGCGTTCGGCGAGGCCGAGGCCGTAGTGCGGTGCGGTGTCGAAGTAGCGGATGCCCGCGTCCCAGGCGGCGTCGACGGCCGCCGCGGCCCGCTCCGGTTCGACGGGGGTGTAGAGGTTGCCGATCCCGGCCGTTCCGAAGGAGAGCTCGGATACGCCGACCTCACCGCTTCCGAGCGTGTTCTGCCGCATTGCGCTGTGCCTCCCGAAGTTGACACCCAGAATATTCATCGGATGACTGGGTGTCGTCAACACCTTCGAGGCAGCGAAGTCCGCCGTGCCGGGGACTGTGTCCGGGCTGTGTCCGGGCCGTGTCCGTTCGGCCTGTACGGCGCTTGAGGACTCCACCGGGCGCGCACGCTCGCGTCGGGAATTGTCCGATCTATCCGCCCAGGTCGGCCCCGGCGGACACGGCGGGCACAGCGGACACGGCGGACACAGCGCGTTCGGCGGGGACGGTGTCCGCAGGGGCGCCGGCGGTCCCGGCGGGGCCGGCCGGGCCGCTGGGCACCGTCGCGCGGAGCAGTTCGTCCAGCTCCTCGTTCATGTTCTTCGCCAGCCCTCCGAGGTCGGGGACGGCCTTGCCGTCGGCGACCAGTCCGACATGGACCTGCCCGCCGTACGTCGTCAGCCCCACCGCCAGGGACTGACCGCGCGCCAGCGGCGCCATCGGATAGATCTCCCGCAGCGGGCAGCCGGCGAACGAGAGTGTCGCGCGCGGCAGCGGCACGCTCGTCACGAGCACGTCGAAGAGGATCCGGGCCGCGCTGCCCGCGATCGGCGCGCCGAGCCGGTGCGCCAGCGGATGCAGCTGCCCTGCGAGTACGGCGAGGGCACCGGCGCCCCGTGAGGGACCGTCCTTCTTGTTGCGGTCCATGTCCCGGCGCACCGCGGTCAGCCGGGACAGCGGGTCGGGCTCGGAGACCGGCAGGCCGAGCAGATACGCGGAGAGCATGTTGCCCGAGCCGGAGCCGCCACCGGAGCCCGCGCTCTGCCTGGCCCTGCTCGGCCGCCGCCCCGAGACCGGCACGAGGGCGCGCGGGTCGGAGCGCGGGTCGCGGTCCGGCAGTTCTTCGCCGCGCTCCAGCAGCCAGCGGCGCAGCGCGCCCGCCACGGTGGCGAGCAGAACGTCGTTGACCGTGCCGCCGTGGGCCCTGCGCACCTGGCGTACGTCCTCCAGCGCGAGCACGGAGGTGGCGAGTTGCCGGGTGCCGCTGGAGCCCGCCGTGAGGGCGGGCGTACCGCGCGGGTCGAACCGGCTGGCGCGGACGACGGAGGCGCCGATCCCGAGCGCCC
>NZ_JAAPBF010000374.1 GCF_022695985.1 Streptomyces sp. NP-1717
CAGGCTCGTCGACCGTATCGGCCGAATCGGCGCGGCGGTCCTGGACATCGTCCGAGAGGTCCGCGCCGACCACGGCGGCGCCGACGTCCGCCGGCTCCCCGGAGTTGACGTCGAGTCCGTCCTCGGCGTCGCGGTCCGAGTGGTCGTCGGCGTCGGAGCCGGTCGACGCATCCGGACGCCCCGAAGGCGCGTCGACGGTGAAGTCGGCAGACCCGTTCAGGCGGCCTCCGCCAGTGTCTCCCTCCGCGACGTCGTCGCTGCCCCGTACGTCGTCCTTGACGTCCGCGTCCTCGCGCCTGTCGCTGTCCCCGTCCTCGCTCCGACCGCCGTACTTACTGTCCGCCTCGTCCTCGGCGCGGTTCTCGTCCTCACCGGAACGCGGACCGAGGCCGGCACTCGTTCCGACGCCGTCCCCATCCTGCTCGTCCTCCGCCGAGGACCTGGCAGGAGTGGCGTCGCCAGTCGTTCCGTCGACCGCCCCGTCGGCATCGTCAGTGGCCCCGTCGGCGTCGCTCTTGGCGGTCTCCGCCGCCTGCTTGGCGGCGTCGATCTCCGCGATCTCGCGCTTCAGCGCGGCGGGGGAGAAGCGCATGGTGGCCCCGCTCTCCAGATCCCCGGCGCCGAAAGGCTGCGCGAAAGGCTCCGACGCGGCGGAGTCATCAGCCGTGGAGAGGGAGGGTGCCACGGGCGGAGGCGCCGACGGCAGCACCGGATCGACGGACGGCGTCAGGGGCGCGCTCTGCGCGGGGATCGGCGGCGGAGGCTGTCGGTGCGGCCAGTTCGGCTCGTAGCCACCGCCCGCCGGCAGCCCCGGCACGGCCACGGGAGCCCCATTCGGAGGCGGTGGCGGCGGGGTGGAGCTCCGCGAGCCCGCCCCGTCGCCCGACGTGTCCCCGGAGGCGTTCTGCGTGTACCAGGCCGGCGGGGTGTAGTCGATGGTGAACTCACCCGTCATCTCGGCGGGCTCCGCGTCGGACTGATCATCGACGGGAGTGTTCCAGTCCCCACGGATCTCGTCCCGATCGCCGTTCACTTTGCCTCCTGGTGTGGTCGAGCACCCTTGTGCCGTGTTGGGTGGGGGCGACCGTTGTCACTCGATCAGCCCGGCTCTACCCGTTGGGACGCTCCCGGCATGCCTGCGGGTTCTCGTGCGCCCCGACCCACCCTAATCGCCCGCGCGCCCGCTCCGGCAGGTCCGCCCACCGGTCATCGGTCGCCCCGTACGGCGCCCCTCGTCCCCTGGTGGTCCGGGCGCGGCAGACGGTCAGGAAGACAGTGGGGTGAATCGTGACAACCGCACAGGAATGCACGCCCGTTCGTGCCACCTCGGGCACGAGTCAACGATCCGGTATCGGCGCCCGTCCGACGTGGTCCGGTCCAGGTGGTTGTGTCCCGGAGCCCCCGGACCGAGAGCTTCCGCCGCCTCTGCCGTTTCGGTCGGCCCTCTTCTCAAGGAGGCGGCGAGGGCGCCCTATTCAAGGAAGTGGCGAGGGATGCGGTCGCACGCTCCGTCGGCGGAAGTCGGCGACCGAGCTTCTACTGGAGGTCGAACTCCCCGTCGCGCGCACCCAGTACGAACGCCCGCCACTCCGCCTCGGTGTACCGCAGCACGGTGTCGGGATCCAGGGACGACCGCATCGCCACCGCCCCGCCCGGCAGATGCGCGATCTCGACGCGCTCCTCGTCCTCGCTCGTGCCCGGGGCGCTGAGCCACTCGACGCCAGAGATGTCGAGGGCGTACAACTCGTCCTTCTCCTGTGCGGTCCCCATCGGTCAGGCCTTTCCTTCGACAACTGCTGAGTTGAACGGTCTCCACACACGGAGGGAGACAAACAGGCCCACCGACGCGTGCTCCTACGGATCCTAGATCCGCCCGGTGCGTCCGGTCCGGCGATTCCCGTCCCGTCACCCGCGCCGGGCATCCCGCCCCGTACGTCGCCGCCGAGGGCTCCCCGCCGGCCCGCCCGCCTCCTGAAGCGGTTCAGTCCATCCTGCGGGCTGTGCCCAGCAGTCCCGACTCGGCGTCCGTGGGACTCGTCATCACCCAGTGCCGCTCGCGCCCGGCGCACCAGAGGGTGACACCGTCGGCCAGCGTCGGCAGCGCCTCGCTCTCCGCCTGCGACAGTCCGAGGATCCGGCCGATCTGCTCGGCCTCGCGGGGCGACACCCGTTGCACACCCACCAGCGTCGAGTTCCGCATCAGCCGGGGTGCGACGGGGCTCAGATACGGCAGCAACGTCAGCACCGACTGCCACGGAGCCGACACCACACGGCCACGGGGCGGCCGCATGCCCGCGTCGCGTACGACCACCACCGGGCTGCCCACCGTCGCGCCCTGGGGCGGCACCCGGCCCACGTCGTGCAGGGTGATGCACTCCAGGCCCGCGCCGGCGGCCTGCGCCAGCAGCGTCCAGGCCTGGGCACGCCCCGTCTCGACGACCACGCGCGCCCCGGTGCCCGCCGCGCGCAGCGCGATCACCTGCGCCGTCCAGAGGCCGCCGATCAGCAGGACGTCGTACGGCGCGGAGCGGTGGAACCCCACCATCTGGGGGTGCCCCTCGGCGTCGTCACCGATCACCACACCGTCGTCGCCGACCGGCAGCGAGAGCGCGCCGAGTTCGTCGGTCGGCATGGTGTGCCCCGCGTGCCGCGGGCCGAGCAGCGTACGCAGCCCGCTCATCGGGCGCCTCCCAGCGGAAGTGTGGCCAGGGCACCCGGCAGTTGCTCGCGGTCGAGACGTACGAGGCCGACCTTGGCCGACCGCGCGGCCTGCTCCAACAGCCTTCGCACGCCCACCAGTTCGGTGTCACTGCCGCCGGTGATCCGGACATGTCCGTTCACGGTCATGGCTCCCAGACGGGTGCCCCGTCGCAGGGTGAGGCTGAAGGTCGTCGCGTACGCGGGGGTGGCGGTGAGCAACGACACCAGCTTGGGCAGCGGAGCGGCGCCACGCCCCAACTCGGGCCAGCGGCCGACCGCGTACGTCGTGTGCCACCTGTCGTCGCACCGCCACACGCGCGCCGTCTCGGCCGTGCGGCGCGACGGCGCGCTGTCGGGGCGGCCTGCGTGGGCGGCCTGCGTGGGACTGGCACAGGCCGACGTCGCGATGGTGGAATTCAGCTCCTCCTGGTCCAGCACGACGGCCCGGAACCCCGCTCCGGTGATCCGGCTCGCCACGTGGTCCGCCACTCGTACGAGGCAACGCTGGGCGCCTTCGACGCCGCCCCCGCGCGCGTCCACCGCCTCCCTGCACAGCTCGGGATCGAGCTTCACCGCCACCCACGTCAGTCGCAGCGCCGGGGCGCCGGTCTTCTCCTGAAGAGGTACGTACGAGAGCCGGGCCACCGACTGCTGGGGCAGATGCGGCGCGGGTGCGGAACGCACCTGCTGCACCAACTGGACCGACTCCAGTCTGATGTCGTCGACCTCCAGGGCGCCGCCCAGGACGGAGAGCGGCAGCGCCCGCGCGCCGAACGCCGGCCGCAGCGCGGACCCGCTCGCCTCGACCCGTACGACAGCCGTCAGGAAGCTGCCGTCGCCGAGCATCCCGACGGTGCGGCGGTCGCGGTCGACGTACGTGTACGGGCGCAGCGCCGGGACCGCCTCCGCGATCGGGACCAGCGACGGATCGACGTCCACCGCCGCGGGCCCGGCTGCCCGCTCGCGTGCACGGAGGGAGAGGACGGTCGAGAGCCAGTCCTGGACGGCATGACCACGGCGCCGCAGAACGGCGAAGAGGACCAGCACGCAGGCGACGGCGATCGTGGGCACCAGCCACAACCCGCCGAGCACGGCGCCGACGGCTGCCAGCGCGAGCGCGAGCTCGACGAGCACCAGCTGCCTCAGCTGGAAGGGACCGACGTGGCTGGTGCGGGAGAGGGC
>NZ_JAAPBF010000375.1 GCF_022695985.1 Streptomyces sp. NP-1717
CTTGGTCGCGGTGTCGATGTCCTTGGCCGAGGACTCCTTGCCGTCCGCGACCTTCCCGTCGACCTCCGCCTTGACCTGGTCCGCCTTGCCCGACTTGGAGAACTTGTCGGCCTCGTCGAGGTTCTTCGGCGCCTGCGCGTCGATCGCCTTGTTGACCGCCTCGATGAAGGCTTCCTTGTCGAACTCACCGGGCTTCGCCGCGTCCATCTTCTCGGCGTTCGCGGCCTTGCCCTGGGCTTCCTTGTCGTCCGGTGGGGCAACCGACGCGTCCTGGGACGCCTTCGCCTCGCCCACCGCCGGCGGATGCGCGGCGACGCGCGCCTTCTTAGCCGCCACGTCCGCCTTCACCTTGCGGAACCCCGCCGCCTGCGCCGGCGACGGCTTCACAGGGGCGGTATAGCGCTGGGCGACGAGGCGGGAGACCGCCGCGTTCCCCGCCGCGCTCTGAAGACGCTGGAGACCTCGGCGGTCCGGACGAGCGGGGCGAGCGGGAGCCGCCGTCGTACGGGAGACGTCCACCCGGGCAGCGGCGGACGGGCCGGGCCGGGTGGGGCTGTCGCCCTTCTCCGGGGCCGCCTTCATCCGTCGCCCCTCCCCTTCGGCCGGACGTGCGGACGTGACTTGCCAGCGTGCGCGGCAGCGAGGCGGGGCGCGCAGAGTGGGCGTACCAAGTCGGGGGCAGAACGGGGCGGTTGGGCGGGTGACCGCGTTGCCTGATCGGGCACTCGTCGGTGCACGGCGGGGCGGCCGGGCATCCGTTCCCGAAGATCGGCTCAGTGGCGAGAATGACCGGCGTTCCCCGGTCCGGTTCCTGTCGAGGAGAGCGTCAAGGAGAGGCCCTTATGCCGTCGTACCTGTCCCCGGGCGTCTACGTCGAAGAGGTCGATTCCGGTTCCCGGCCGATCGAAGGGGTGGGCACGTCGGTCGCCGCCTTCGTCGGTTTCGCACAGAAGGGGCCGTTCGACGAGCCGACGCTGATCACGAACTGGAGCCAGTACGTCAGCACCTTCGGCGACTTCGTCGACGGTACGTACCTCGCCACGTCCGTCTACGGGTTCTTCTCCAACGGCGGCGGCGTCTGCTACGTCGTACGGATCGGCGACGGCTCCTCCGCGAGCGGCGACGGGGAGACCGGCGAATTGGCCCCGGGCGCGGAGGTGCAGGTCGGGCCCTACGCCGTGAAGCCCCGGCCGGGTGTCGCCGGTGAGATCACTGTCGAGGTGACGGCGGCCGAGGGTGAGGACCCGCCCTCCGACACCTTCCAGCTCGTCGTGCGGCGGGACGGGCAGGTCGCGGAGACGTACCCCTCCGTGACGACGAAGCGCAGCAAGGAGAACGTCGCCACCCGTGTCAACGCCAAGTCGGAGCTGATCGAGATACGCGAACCGGGGCGCGGCGCGGCCCCCGCCCGGCCCGAGCCGCAGACGGTCACCCTCGCGCCGGCCGCCCCGGCCGATCCCGCCGCCGGTGGTGCCGGTGCGCTCGCTCCGGAGGTGTACGTCGGTGACGCCGACCGCCGTACGGGTCTTGGCGGGCTGGAGGCGGTCGAGGACATCACGATGATCGCCGTACCCGACCTGATGAGCGCGTACCAACGCGGTCTGCTGGACGTGGAGTCGGTGATCGCCGTACAGCAAGGGGTCATATCCCACTGTGAGTTGATGGGTGACCGGGTGGCGATCCTGGATCCGCCGCCGGGCCTGTCACCGCAGCAGGCGAGGAGCTGGCGTACGGACCGGGCGAACTTCGACTCCAAGTACGCCACGCTCTACTACCCGTGGATCAGCGTCGCCGACCCGGCGTCCGGCCGCCCGAGCCTCGTACCGCCGAGCGGGCACGTCGCCGGGGTCTGGGCGCGCAACGACGACACGCGCGGGGTGCACAAGGCGCCCGCGAACGAGGTCGTACGGGGCGCGGTCGCGCTCCAGACCCAACTCACCAAGGGTGAGCACGATCTGCTCAACCCGATCGGGCTGAACTGCATCCGCGCTTTCCCCGGCCGGGGAATCCGGGTGTGGGGCGCGCGGACACTCGCGTCGGACCCGGCCTGGCGATACCTCAATGTCCGGCGGCTCTTCAACTACCTGGAGGAGTCGATCCTCGCGGGCACGCAGTGGGTCGTTTTCGAGCCGAACGACGACGCGCTGTGGGCGCGTGTACGGCGCACCGTCTCGGCGTTCCTGGTCAACGAGTGGCGAAAGGGGTCGCTGTTCGGGCTGACTCCGGACGAGGCGTTCTACGTGAAGTGCGACCGCGAGACGAATCCGCCCGAGAGCATCGACGCGGGCCAGGTCGTCTGCGAGATCGGGGTCGCACCGGTCAAACCGGCCGAGTTCGTGGTGTTCCGGCTCGCCCAACTGACGGGCGGCAGCGGCGGCATCGACGAGTGAGCTGCCACCGAGTAGCGGAGAAGACGGAGTAAGGAGTCAGCTGTGCCACTTCCCGATCTCGACAGTTCCGTCGGGCATTCCTTCGGCCTCGAATTCGACAGCGTCGTCATCAAACAGATCACCGAGGTCAGCGGTCTGAAGATGGAGCAGGACGTCATCGAGCTGAAGCAGAACACCGCGGACGGGAAATACGCCATCAAGAAGCTGCCGGGTCGTCCCAAGGCCGGCGAGGTCACCGTGACCCGCGGGCTCACGGAGGACAACAGCTTCGAACGGTGGATCAAGGACTCGCGGTTCGGGCGCATGACGGACGCGCGACGCAACGGCGCCGTCATCGTGTACGACTACGAGGGCCTGCCCATCAAGCGCTACACGCTCATCAACGCCTGGCCGAAGTCGCTGGAGATCGGGACGCTCAAGGCCGGTGACACCTCGGTCCTGACGGAGAAGCTGGGGATCACGTACGAGAGCATGGAACTCGGCTGATGCGCCGCACCGTATCCTTCCAGGCCCCCGACCGGGCCTCGCAGCACGGGCGTCAACCCGAGCCGCTGCGTACCGAGTTCGGCTTCGAGCTGCCGCGCGGGTACGTGGACGAGTCGGGCACCGTGCACCGTGACGGCGTGATGCGGCTCGCGACCGCCCGGGACGAGCTGGTGCCGCTGCGGGACGACCGGGTGCGCGAGAACTCCGCCTATCTGTCGGTCGTCCTGATCTCGCGGGTCGTGACCAGGATCGGCACCGTCGAGGACATCCATCCCGGCGTCATCGAGGACCTGTTCGCCTCCGACCTGGCGTTCCTCCAGGACTTCTACCGCCGGATCAACGCGGAGGGCCACACCCGCGCCGCCGTCAACTGTCCCTCCTGCCATGAGGAGTTCGCGGTGGATCTCGCCGGTGGGCGCCTGGGGGAATCGTGACGTACGCGGCCGACCTGCTGTACGAGGAGGTCGCGTACCTCGCCTATCACTTCCACTGGCCGCTCGACGACCTGCTGGACCTGGAACATCCGGAGCGTCTGAAGTTCGTCGCGCAGGTCGCCCGTCTCAACGGGCACTGACGGCACGGGGAGGGCGGGAGATCCATGGGGCTGATGTCATGGCTGCGTGGCGATCGTTCGGGAGCACAGGCACAGGTAGCTGACGCTACGTCAGATGCATTGCCGGAACGGGTGGGTCGGGTCGACGTGCATCGCCTGGCGCCCATGCAGCGCACCGTGCTCGGGCAGGATCTCGTCATCGACCCCGCCGGGTTCCAGGGCGCGCTGTCCACCAGGCAGGTGACCGCGCTCAGTACACCGCTGGGGCATCTGGTCAGTCCTGACGCGCCCACGGGAGTGGTGCACGGACTCACCTCTCCCGCGCGTCCCGTGCCGTCGGCTCAGCGGTCGGTCGAGATGCCGGTGCGAAGGGCGACGGCAGGGCGGCCGCGTACGTCACGATTCCCCCAGGCGC
>NZ_JAAPBF010000376.1 GCF_022695985.1 Streptomyces sp. NP-1717
ACGGCAGGCGCGGCGCGGTCGCCGCGATCGATCCGACGTCGGGCAGGATCCTCGCGCTGGTCAGCAGCCCTTCGTACGACCCCGGGAAGCTGTCGGGGACGGGCAGGGCGGTGGCCGACGCGTGGCGGCGGTTCAACGACGCGGAGGACCAGCCGATGCTCAACCGGGCCATCCGGCAGACGTATCCGCCCGGTTCGGCCTTCAAGATCGTGACGGCCGCCGCCGCGCTGGACGCCGGGGTGGTCGAGGACGTCGACGAGCCGACGGGCGTCCCGGAGCCGTACGTCCTGCCGGGCACGCGCACCACGCTCCCGAACGACGCGCGCGGCTGCGACAAGGAATCGCTCGCGTACGCCATCAAATGGTCCTGCAATTCGGTGATGGCCGGGCTGGGGGTGGCGGTCGGGCTCGACGGGATGGTGGAGGCGGCGGGCAGATTCGGCTTCAACGACCGGCAGTTGAGGGTCCCGTCGGGTGTCGCCGTGTCCAACTTCGACCGGGAGATGAGCGACGACCAGCTGGCGCTCTCCTCGATCGGACAGTTCGACACGACGGCGACACCCCTCCAGATGGCGATGGTGGCGGCGGCCGTCGCCAACGGCGGGGATCTCAAGCGCCCGTATCTGGTGGACCGCACCCTCGCGGCGGACGGTGATGTCGTCTCCCGTACCGGCGTGCACACCTACCACCGGGCGATGAGCCCGTCGACGGCCTACCGGCTGCGGCAGTTGATGGTGGAGGCCGTGGACACCGGCACCGGGGGGAGCGCCGCGATCGACGGCGCGATCGTGGGCGGGAAGACGGGGACGGCGCAGCACGGCGTGGGCAACTCCGGTACGCCGTATGCCTGGTTCATCGCCTGGGCGCAGGCGGAGGACACGGGTAGGCCGGCGGTGGCGGTGGCCGTGGTGGTGGAGGACGCGGAGGCGGTGCGCGGTGAGATCAGCGGGGGCGGTGACGCCGCGCCGATCGCACGGGCGGTGATGGAGGCGGCGCTGCGAGACTAGGGGGTGTCTTGTGATGAGCGACGACTGGTGGTCGGTGGGCGAGGCGCTGGAGCGGATCGGCCGGCTCGATCGGGAGCTGTGCGCGTTCGTCGAGGTGTGGCACGCGGAAGCGTCGGCGCGGGCCCGTGCGGTGGATCGCCGACTGCCGCTGGCGGGGCTGCCGTTCGCGGTGAAGGGCCCGTCGGGGATCCGCTCGTACGCGGCGCGGCGGCTTGTCGCGGGGGGGGCGGTGCCGGTCGGCTCGACGGCGGTGCCGGACGCGGGGACGTACTGGCAGACCTGGGGCCGGGGCGCCCACGGCCGTACGGTCAATCCCTACCGCGCCGACCGCACGCCCGGTGGTTCGTCGGCGGGTTCGGCGGTCGCGGTCGCCGCGGGCATGGTGCCGCTGGCGACGGGGAGCGACGGGGCGGGGTCGGTGCGGATTCCGGCGGCGTGGTGCGGGGTGTTCGGCCTGAGGACGACAAGGGGGCTGCTGCCGTCGCCGGACCGCACGGGGCTGGCGACGGCGGGGGTGCTGGCACGGCGCGTGAGTCTCGCGCGGCTGTATCTGCGGTGGGTGCCGGCCGGGTACGAGGAGGTGGACCGCGCGCGGACACCGGTGCGTGCCACGTACTCGCCGGATCTCGGCTTCGCGCGGACGGATCCCGCGGTGGAGGCGGTGGTACGGGCGGCGGTGGACCGCCTGGTGGCGGCCGGGGTCGTACGGCTCGACGGGGCGCCCGGATCGTCCCTGTCGCTGCTCGACCCGCGCGACACGTGGCTGGCGGTGCGCGGCGGCTCACCGCCCCGGACGGCGGGCCCGGGAGGGGCCGCGGGCGCGGATGTGCGGGAGGAGAACGACCGGCGGCTCGACGCGTACTTCGCGCGGACGCCGCTGCTGCTGAGCCCGGTGACGCCGAACCGCCCGCACGGCCACGAGGGACCGGGCCCCGACGTCTACTCGACGGCACTGACCTGGGCGTTCAACCTGAGCGGCCATCCGGCGGCGAGTCTGCCCGCGGGTTTCACACCGGACGGCTGCCCGGTGGGGCTCCAACTGGTGGCGGAACGCGGGTCGGACGTCTCGCTCCTCGAAATCGCGGGTGCCGCCGAGGAGGCCCTGCCTATCGTGCGCCCATGACGACATCTTCCCCCGCCCCGGCCGGCCGACCCGCGCACGAACTCGCGCAGGTGAACATCGCGCGCCTGAAACACCCCTTGGACTCGGTCGAGTTGAAGGACTTCGTGGACGCGCTCGATCCCGTGAACGCGGTCGCCGACGCGTCCGACGGCTTCGTGTGGAGACTGCAGAGCGACACGGGCAACGCGACCGACGTGCCGGTCTTCGGCGACGAGTGGCTGATCATGAATCTGACGGTGTGGCGCGATGTGGAGGCGCTGACGGCCTTCATGTACCGGGGGCGGCACCGCGAGTTGCTCGCCCGGCGCTTCGAGTGGTTCGAGCGGGTGGAGGAGTCGATGACGGCGCTGTGGTGGGTGGCGGCGGGCGTCCGCCCGACGGCGCGCGACGCGGAGCTGCGGCTGCTGGGTCTGCGTGAACACGGCCCGACGCCGCACGCGTTCACGCTGCGGAAGACCTTCGGGCCGGGCGAGTAGCGCGGGAGCGGCCAACACGCCTTGTTGGACAGTGAGTCGACAAGTGGCGCGGAGGGGATTGACGAGAGCTGCTGACAGGAAGTCTCATAAGAGGGTCGAGACCGTACCCCCGGTAACCCAGTCATGAGGTGCTCTCAGCCATGACAGCAGCGCACGAACGCGATGTGACAGCCACGCCCACACGCGACGACGGCGGGGGCGGGAGCGGGGGCGACGCGCTCCGTGCCGGGCTCCGCGACGACGACGGCGCGCGTGAGGTCCAGCTCCTGCGCGACGCGCTCGGCCCGCTCCGGGACCGCGAACAGGTCGCGCTGCGCCTCCTCGAAGCCTCCGCCAAGCACTCCTTCGACCCGGACAAGGACCTCGACTGGGAGGCCCCGGCACAGGACGGCAAGTGGTTCTGGCCGCCGGAGCTCGTCTCCCTCTACGACACGCCCCTGTGGCGGAAGATGTCGGAGGAGCAGCGGATGGACCTCGCCCGCCACGAGGCCGCGTCACTCGCCTCGCTCGGCATCTGGTTCGAGATCATCCTGATGCAGCTGCTGGTCAGGCACATCTACGACAAGTCCGTGACCAGCAACCACGTGCGCTACGCGCTCACCGAGATAGCGGACGAGTGCCGCCACTCGATGATGTTCGCGAAGATGATCCAGAAGGGCGGCGCCCCCGCGTACCCCGTCCCCCGCGTCTACCACAACGTCGCGCGCGTGCTGAAGACCGTCTCCACCACCCCCGGTTCGTTCGCCGCGACCCTCCTGGGCGAGGAGATCCTGGACTGGATGCAGCGCCTGACGTTCCCGGACGAGCGCGTCCAGACGCTGGTGCGCGGCGTGACCCGCATCCATGTGGTGGAGGAGGCCCGCCACGTCCGCTACGCCCGCGAGGAACTGCGCCGCCAGATGGTCACGTCCCCCCGCTGGGAGCAGGAACTGACCCGCCTCACGGCCGGCCAGGCGGCCCGCGTCTTCTCGGTCTGCTTCGTCAACCCCCAGGTCTACGACAACGTCGGCCTGGACCGCCGCGAAGCCGTGGCCCAGGTCCGCACGAGCCCCCACCGCCGCGAGGTGATGCAGTCGGGCGCGAAACGCCTGACCGACTTCCTGGACGACATCGGGGTCATGCGGGGTACGGGGCGGCGGCTG
>NZ_JAAPBF010000377.1 GCF_022695985.1 Streptomyces sp. NP-1717
CGCCCGTACCCCCGGTCCCCGGCGCGGAACTGGACGAGGAGGCGACCGCCGAACGCAGCGCCGCCGACGGCTTCCTGCGCCCCGTACGCCGCCCGGCGGCGCACCGGGAGGCCGAGATCCAGCTCCTGATGGACGCCTCGCCGACCACCTCCGTGTGGCAACCGACCCTCGAACGGCTCCGCCAGGCGTGCGAACGGCTCGGCGCGTTCCGCGACGTCCAGGTGCACTACCTGCACCAGGGGCCGGACGGCTCGGCGATGGCCGGCACCGGACCCGACCCGGGCCAGACCCGGCTGCGCCCCGCCGACCAGCACCGCGACGTCACCGGCCGCCGGCTCACGCTCGTCATCAGCGACTGCGTGGGACCGCTGTGGCAGTCGGGTGGCGCCCAGCGCATGCTCCACCGCTGGGCCGAGAGCTCCCAGATCGCCGTCGTGCAGCCCCTGCCGCCCCGGCTGTGGGACCGCACCGCGCTGCCCGCCGACCCGGGGCTGCTCGTGCACGAGCCCGGTGTGGGACGCGGCATGCGGTTCGTCGCCGACGAGACCCACGGGCGCGCGGCGCCGCCCGCCGGCGCGCGCCCGGTGCCCGTCCTGCTGCCGACCGACCGGGTCCTCGGCGGCTGGGCCCAACTGCTCGGCGGCACCGGCACCCGTACGATGCGCGGCGCGGCGGGCTGGGTGCTGCCGCGGCACCCGGCACAGCCCGAGTCCTGGCCGTACGGAGGGGCGCGCACCCCGCAGGCGCGGCTGCGCGACTTCCGCTCCGGCGCGTCGCCGGGCGCGCTCGAACTGGCCGTCCATCTCGCGGCCGTACCGCTCTACCTGCCCGTCATGCAGCTCGTGCAGGAAGCGCTGCTGCCCGACACCGGCCCCATGCAACTGGCCGAAGTGCTCCTCGGCGGGCTGCTGGAGCGGCTGCCCGACACCGCCGGCGTGCCGGGACCGCGCTACGACTTCGCGCCCGGCGTACGCGAACTGCTGCTGGAGATGCTCGACCAGGGCGCCGCCGAACTGGTCCTCAAGTACCTGTCGGAGTACGTCACCCGGCGGTTCGGCAAGGGCATGCGCAACTTCCCGGCGCTGGCCGTCGCCCGCCTCCAGGGGCTGGAGACCGACGAGCCGGTGGTGCCGGAGGACCCCGACGGGGGGCCGCAGGCCGACGAGGAGCTGTTCGCGCAGGTCCCCGCGCGCGTGGTGCGCTGGTACCGGCCCGTACGCCCGGTGCCCGGCAGGCTGGACGAGGTGGAGCGGCTGCTCGGCCTGTGGCGCGACCGCCGCGACCGGCAGATGCTCATCGACGCGCAGGCGCTCGCCGAGGCGGCGCTGGCCGCCGACGACGACGGACGCTCCCGGCATCTGCTGGGCCGGGTGCTGTTCGCCCGCGCCAACACGGCGGAGGCACGGCGCGACCCCGGGGAGGCGCACGCGCTGCTGACCCGCGCCGAGCGGCTGCTCACCGGACGCGAGCCGGCGACGGCCGTCGCCCGCGCGGACGTCCGGCACGAGCTGTGGCGCCAGGACCACGACCCGCGGTGGCTGCACGCGGCTGTCGCCGGGCTGGCCGAGATGCCCGGCGGGGCCGACCTCGCCACGGAGACGGCACGCCGCCTGCGGATGGGCCGGGTCCTGCTCGACCTGGCCGGGACCACCTCCGAACCCGAGGAGCCGGCCACCGCGTCCGTACGCGAACTGCGCACCGCGCTCGGCCTGCTGGACGAACTGGACGCACCCCCGCACCGCCGCGCGGGCGCCCTCCTCGACCTCGTGTCGGCCCTGCGGCTGACGCGGGAGCGCGACACGGCCGAACTCCTCGCCCTGACCGAGGCGGCCGAGACGGCGGCCGGGGACAGCGCGTCGCTGCTGCTGCGCACCCTGCGCGAGCGGGCGCGGATCCACCGCGAGGTACGGGACTGGGAAGCGGCGGCGACCGCGTACGGGCAGGCCGAGCGCACCGCGCCGCGCGACAGCCACGAACGGTGCGAACTCCTCGCCGAGTGGGGCGAGATGCTGCTCACCGAGACCCGTCACATCGACCGCGCCGAGGGCATCCTGCGCGAAGCCCTCACCAACGTCACCTCCAGGACCCCGCTCCGCTGGCGCCTCCACCTGCTGCTCGGTACGGCCCTGCTGGACCGCTACCGCGGCGACCGCGCGGGCGGCGGCTTCCTGCCCGACGTCTACGAGGGCTGCCATCTGCTGGAGCTCTCCGCCCGCCGCGCCGCCGACCCGGCCACCCGGGCCCGCTCCTGGCTGCTGCTGGCGGGCGCGCGCCTCGAACTGCCGCAGCCGCGGACGCACTTCGCCTCGGCGGAGTCCGCCTACGGCAGGGCGCTGCGCGAGATCCCCGAACCGCCGTCGGTCACGGCGGCCCGCGCGCTGCACGGCCGCGCCGAACTGTACGAGCGGATGAACCGCCCGTCGGCGGCCCGGACCGACTACCGCGCGGCGGCCGACCACTGGCGCGCACTGGCCGAGCAGGGCGTCCCGGTCCCGGAGGACGAGGCACGGGCGACCGGCGAACGGATGCGGGCGCTGAGCGGCGGCCCGGGCGGAGGGACGAGCGTGCGGGAGGGCCCGGAGCGCGGGTGAACCGACCAGTGCGGCCAGGTGCGTGCGCGACCGGCGCGTGCACCGACGCGCCCCGGTATGCGCTCCCTCGGAGGCCGCGCGGGTGCGGCCGAACACCAACTCCCCGTGTGACGAACGGGTTTCCGAATCGTGGGCCTCGGGAAGGAGAAACCTCACGGCATCGCCTCCCAGAGCGTGCCGTGAACCCGGCGCCGTCCGCCCCGCAGAGCGGTGCTCACGGCGTCTGGTGTGTGCGAACGCAAGGCGGGACTTTCACCACACGCCCTCGGGGGCATCGGGGAGGAGCAGAGCGTGCTGGAGCAACGTGTGGCCGGATCCGCGGCGCAGGTCGGTGGGATCCCGGGCAGCCCGGTGCTCCCCGATCTCACCGGTGTCGACCTGCGCACCCTGCAGTGCCTGGACGACGCCGCGCTGACGGCGGCCGTCGAGGACGTGCTCCGCTGTCCCGGCTCGTTCACCGACGTGTGGAAAGACTCGGAGTGAGCGGGCGGACGCGGCGACTGGATTCGGCCGGTGTCGCAGCGGAGCGGAGGTAATGGCTCCGGCGCCGGGGGCCTTCACGGTCCCGTCCGACACCCTCCTGCGGATCGCCACCACGCGTCAGCGCCCGCGCGACCTGGAGCTGCTGCACGCCGCACTGCACAGCCGCCGGCTGGTCCTGTTCAAGGCCCTCCTCGCCCGCGTGGGACGGGGCGAGTTACCGCCGCCCGCCCGTGCCGCGTTCGACCGGGACTGGAGTCTCCTGGAGCGGGCCGAGTCGCCCGCGCCGGCCGCCGCCCGCCGGCTCCTCGACTACCCCGCCGTCGGCGGCTGGATCGTGGACGCCCTCAACGCACCCGGACCGGACGGCCTCACAGCCGCCCTCCACCCCCTCGGCGGCATCGCCGTCGGAACGGCGCTGCGCACCGGCGCCCGGCTCGACACCGTACTGCCCACCGCCGGCGGGCGGCTCGTCCTGCCCGGCGTCGGCGCCCAGGAGGCCCGCGCACCCCGCGTACGGGTCCGCTCCGGCCCGCACGGCACGCTGCTCACCCCCGTGGGCAACTCCGCCCGGTCCGTGCTTCTGCGGCCCGACGGCCGGGGAGCGGGGGCGGGCTGGACCTGCCTGGCCGCGCTGCCGGGCAG
>NZ_JAAPBF010000378.1 GCF_022695985.1 Streptomyces sp. NP-1717
GTGTCCGCGAAGTAGCGCCGTCCGCCCGTAGGGCGGGGCCTGCGGCGTCTGGTGCGGTGCATCGCAAGGCGGAGGATCGGCGTTGTGGATGGACCTGCCGTACTCGGCCGGGTCCGACAACGCGGCGAGGTGCCGTGCCAGGCGTCGCGGGCCAGGCGGGACTTCGCGGACACGCCCTGGGTCAGCCGTCGCTGACGCGGCCGCTCTCCGGTCGCGACGGGGCGGCCGGAGCGGTGACCTGGGCGGTGGCCTGGGCGAGCAGGGACAGGGTCGTACGTGAGGGGGAGCCGGCCCTGGTGGTGGCGACCACGATGTTCGGGCCCGGCCCGAGGCCCAGGGTCTGCTGGGTGACGGTCAGCGTTCCGACGAGCGGGTGCCGCATCTCGTAGTCGGCGACATCGCAGGCCTTGACGCGGTGATCGGCCCACATCGAGGCGAAGTCCTCGCTCTTCGCGCTCAGTTCACCCACCAGCGCGTGCAGTGCGGAGTCCTCCGGGTACTGGCCCGCCACCATCCGCAGGTTTCCCACCACCGCCCTGGCCTTGCCGGGCCAGTGCGCGTACAGCTCGCGGGTGTGGGCGTCGAGGAACACCAGCCTGGCCATGTTGGGGCGTCGGCCCGGCAGGTCCGGGGCGCGGGGGTCGAGGTGTCCGGCGAACAACGCGTGGCCGAGCCCGTTCCACGCCAGGACGTCGGAGCGCCGGCCGACCACGATCGCGGGAACGTCCGCCAGCGCGTCCAGCAGTTGACCGGTCGCCCGCGTCACGCGCTCCGGTGCGGGTCGCCGGCCCCTGCCGCGCGGCTTGGCCGGCCGGGCCAGGTCGAGCAGATGAAGACGCTCGGACTCGTCCAGCCGCAGAGCGCGGGCGATCGCGTCCAGCACCTCCGGCGAGGCGTTCATCGAATGCCCCTGCTCCAGCCGGGTGTAGTACGAAGCACTCACCCCCGCCAGCAGCGCCAACTCCTCCCGCCGCAGCCCCGGAACCCGGCGGCGCTCCCCGTAGGTGGGCACCTCGGCTTCGTCGGGAGTGAGTTGGGAGCGCCGTGTCCGGAGAAACTCCCCGAGCCGCGATTTTCCGTTCATGGCTCCGAGTATGTGCGGCCCCGGAGAGCCCCGCCTCTCCCTGCCGGGGATAGGCACGGGCGGGAGCGGCTGTCCGCCGGACGCCGGATCAGCAGCCGCACCCCGGAGCGCAGCCGCGGGCATTCCCGGCCGCGTCCGGCCCCGCGTCCGGCCCCGCGTCCGGTGTGCCGCCACGTCCGGCATCCGGTCCCGCGTCCGGTGCGGTGTCCCGTACGGTGTCCGCCTTCAGGGTGCTCAGACCGCCCGGTGCGCAGCAGTTGTCGCCGCGCCATGCCTCGCGGCCCTCCTTGACCGCGATCGCGGCTATGACGAGCGCGGCGATCGGATCCGCCCAGGACCAGCCGAGACTGGCGTTGGCCACCAGACCCACCAGCAGCACGGCCGACAGATAGGTGCACAGCAGCGTCTGCTTCGAGTCGGCGACTGCCGAGGCCGAACCCAGCTCCCGGCCGGCCCGCCTCTGCGCGGCGGACAGGAACGGCATGATCGCCAGCGACAGGGCCGCCAGCATGATGCCCGGGACGGACGACCCGGCCTCGCCGCCGCCTGCCAGTGCCCGGACCGCGTCCACCGTCACAAAGGCCGCCAGGCCGAAGAACGACACCGCGATGATCCGCAACGCCTTCTTCTCACGCGCATCACGCACGGTGTGCTCACGGGCGGAGAACTGCCAGGCCACCGCCGCGGCCGAGGAGACCTCCACGAGGGAGTCCAGTCCGAAGCCCACCAGAGCGGAGGACGACGCCATGGCCCCCGCCGTGAGAGCGACGACCGCCTCGATCACGTTGTAGACCATCGTGGCCGCGACCAGCAGCCGTACGCGACGGGCCAGGGCCTCACGGCGGGCGGCGGTGGAGGCGGGGCCGAGCGATATCCCGGTGGCCATCAGCAGCAGCCCTTCTCCTCGGCGTCCGCGCAGGTGACGTCCTCCGCGACCGCCACGACGGCCGCGCGCAGGTCGTCGAGCGCGTGTCCCAGCCGCGGGTCGGCGAGTTCGTACCGGGTACGGCGCCCCTCGGGCACCGCCACGACCAGCCCGCAGTCACGCAGACACGCCAGATGGTTCGACAGGCGCGTGCGGGAAACGCCGATGGTGTCGGCCAGGTCGGACGGGTACGCGGGAGCCGCCCGCAGGGCGAGCAGCAACTGGCACCGGATCGGGTCGGCGAGGGCGCGGCCGAACCGTGCCAGCACCTCGATGTCGGACGCGAGATTCAGCACGGCCACGACGGTACACGGCATCCTGAATTCACGGAAGCGTGGACAATGGGTGGCTCCGTGCCGCCCCGTGCCGCCCCGTGCCTCTGTCGGCCCGTCGAGAGGCGACGCGGGGCAGACGGGTACGCTGCGCAGGAGCGAGGCACGCCCACGTCCGACCCGTGTGCCCGCGACGGCGATCAGACTCCTCCAGACCTTTCGAAAGCGCGGACGTCATGTCATCAACCAGCTCGCGGCGCGCGTCTCGCGCGGCTTTCGCGGTTGGTGGGACGCTGCGTGGACGGCGCGGGCTGCGTGAGTTGCGCGGAATGCGCGGGCTGCGTGGAGTCGCCGCCGGTGCGCTCGCGGTGCTCTGTGTACTGCTGCCGCTGGTGTGTCACGCGCTCTCGCAGGGCCACGCGCCCGGCTGGATGCTGCTCGCCACGATGGCGTGCCTGGGCTTGCCCGCGGCACTGTGCCTGACCGGATCCCGGCTCTCCGACAACCAGGTGCTCGCCGCCCTCGCGGCCGCCCAACTGGCCTACCACGTCGCGTACTCGCTGCCGGGTGCCTGCGCCGCCGTCACCGATCCCGCGGGCCTGCGCGGTCTGTTGGAGCACGGGCCCGCTGGGGGACCGCCGCCGGAAGTCCTCGTGGGCGGACAACTCGTCACGCTGCTGATCGCCGCGCGCCTGCTGGGCGTCACCGAGCGACTTGTGTGGCACGGCAAACCGGTACTCGCCGCGCTGCGGCGTCTCCTCCAGTTCGTCCGGCCGACGCGGCACGCCGGGCACGGCCCGCGTCCGGACTCACGCGCCCGTGAGGACTCGGTTCCTACCGCCGCCACGGTGATGGCCGGGCCGCAGGCGGGCCGGGCGCCGCCGCGTCGCCGGTCCGGGTCTCTCGTACCGGGCCTGTACTCGCTGACCGGGCCGATGCCCGCCGGCGGTCCCCGCATGTCCTGACGGACAGAGCCACGGGGCGGCCGGGCATCGCCGCCTCCGTCCCGGCCGAGCCGGGGACCTCCAGAGAGCAACCCCCTCATGCACGTTGTGAACCGGCGTGCCGCCCGCGTGGCGGCCCGCTGTCTCGTCGTACCCCTTGCCGCGCTACCGCTGTTGTTCGCCGCCCGGCCCGCGTCCGCCCACACCGAACTCGTCACCCGCAGTCCCGCCGAGGCCGCCTCCGAGAGCAGGCCCCCGCAGAGCGTCGAGCTGACCTTCAGTGACGAGATGACCTCGCGGTACGCCAAGGTCGCTCTCACGTCCCCGGACGGGGAGCAGGTCGCCGCCGGTGCGCCGCGCGTCGAGGGCAGGACCGTCACACTCCCGGTGAAGCCGGGCCTCCCGGCGGGCAGTTACACCGTCGGGTACCGGGTCGTCTCCGCCGACGGTCACCCCGTCGCCGGTTCGTACCGGTTCACCGTCGAGGG
>NZ_JAAPBF010000379.1 GCF_022695985.1 Streptomyces sp. NP-1717
CCGGCACCCGGCGCCGCCGTCCGGTCGCCGGACGGTCCCCTCATTCCCGACCGGTGCTCTCGGTCTGGCGCCGGGAGCGTTCGATGGCCTGGCGCAGCACCTGACGGTCGTCGAAGGCGCGTACCACCCCGGCGATGTCCTGGCCCTGTTCGTGGCCCTTGCCGGCGATCAGGACGGTGTCGTCCTCCGCCGCCTTCGACACCGCGGACGCGATGGCCGCCGCGCGGTCGGCGATGACCAGGACGTCACCGCGCTCGTGGATGGGCACCTCGGCGGCGCCCGCGAGCATCGCGGCGAGGATCGCGAGCGGGTCCTCGGAGCGCGGGTTGTCCGAGGTCAGTACGGCGGTGTCGGCGAGCCGCGCCGCCGCGGCACCCATCGAGGGACGCTTGGACCGGTCACGGTCGCCGCCGCAGCCCAGGACGATGTGCACCTTGCCGCGGGTGACCTTGCGCAGGGAGCGCAGCACCGATTCGACGGCGTCCGTCTTGTGGGCGTAGTCGACGACGGCGAGGTACGGCTGGCCGGCGTCGACCCGCTCCAGCCGGCCGGGGACGCCGGGGACGGCCGCGACGCCGTCGGCGGCGATCTGCGGATCGATTCCGGCCACGGCGAGGGTGACGACGGCGGCGAGGGTGTTGGCGACGTTGAACGGGCCGGGCAGCGGGGCCTCGGCGCGGATCCGCTCGCCCTTGGGGCTGACGACGGTGAAGACGCTGCCGTGCCAGCCGACCTCGACGTCCTCGGCGCGCCAGTCGGCGTCGGGGTGGCCCTCGGCGGAGAACGTCGTGATGGGGACGCCCGCCTCGTGGACGAGCCGGCGGCCGTACTCGTCGTCGAAGTTCACCACGCCGACGCGGCTGCGCTCGGGGGTGAACAGCCGTGCCTTGGCCTGGAAGTAGTCCTCCATGCCGGAGTGGAACTCCATGTGCTCCGGGCTGAGGTTGTTGAAGACGGCGATGTCGAAGACACAGCCGTCGACCCGGCCGAGCACCAGGGCGTGGCTGGAAACCTCCATCGCGACGGAGTCCACGCCGCGCTCGCGCATGACGGCGAGGAGCGCCTGGAGGTCGGTGGCCTCGGGGGTGGTGCGCTCGGATTTGATGCGCTCGTCGCCGATGCGCATCTCGACGGTGCCGATGAGGCCGGTGTGGTGTCCGGCGCCCCGCAGTCCGCCCTCGACGAGATAGGCGGTCGTGGTCTTGCCGGAGGTGCCGGTGATGCCGATCTGGAGGAGGTCGGCGCCGGGGTGGCCGTAGATCTCGGCGGCCAGTTCACCCATGCTGCCCCGTGGATCGGGGGTCACCAGCACCGGCAGCCCGGTGGCGGCGGCGCGTTCGGCGCCCGCCGGGTCGGTCAGGATCGCCGCCGCGCCGAGGTCGGCCGCCTGGGCGGAGAAGTCGGCGCCGTGGAAGCGGGCACCGGGCAGGGCGGCGTACACGTCCCCGGCGCGTACCGCCCGGGAGTCGTGGGTGATGCCGGTCGCCGCTCCGTCGGCCGGGGGCTCGGCTCCCAGCCGGGCGGCCAGGTCGACGAGCGGGGTCGGCCGGACCTGATGGGGGCGGGGCGCTCCGGGGTGGTTCACGGGCGCGTCCTTTGTGGTGGTTCGGTACTGATCTGCGTGGGGCACGGCGGTGAGCGTACCGGGCTCACCGGGCCGCGGGCCAAGTGAGGGGCGCCCGGTGCCGGGGCCGTCTGACGGGGGGACGGACGGGTCGTCGTGGTTCCCCGAGTCGGGGGTGATCGTTGTCACTGGGTGGTTCCCTGGGTCACTCGCCGGGTGTGAACTCGACCGGCAGGGGGGCTGCCTTCTTGCCGGTCGGTGGGATCTGGAGGCTCTTGAGAGCGAACTCCATGACCTCCTTGTAGATGGGGCCGCAGATCTGGCCGCCGAAGTAGCTGCCCTCGGTGGGGTTCTGGATGGCGCAGTAGACGGTGATCTGCGGGTCGTCGGCGGGCGCGAAGCCCGCGAAGGACGCGGTGTAGCCCTTGTAGCGCCCGGTCACGGGATCGACGCGGTTGGCCGTTCCCGTCTTGCCGGCGACGCGGTAGCCGGGGATCCGGGCCTTGGTGCCGGTGCCCGCCTCGTCGCCGACGACGGATTCGAGCATGGTGGCCAGCGTCCTGGCGGTCTTCTCGCTGACGACGCGGGTCTTCTCGGGGGCAGGCGCGGGGGTGAAGGGGCCGTCCGGGCCCTGGGTGCCGCGCACCAGGGTGGGCTCGATCCGTACGCCTCCGTTGGCGATGGTCGAGTAGACCGAGGCCGCCTGCATGGCGTTGATCGACAGTCCCTGGCCGAAGGGGATCGTGTACTGCTGGGAGGTCGACCAGTCCTTCGGGGGCGCGAGGATGCCCTGGGTCTCGCCGGGATAGCCGAGGCCCGTGGGGCTGCCGATGCCGAACTTGCGCAGGTAGGAGTGGAGGACCTGGTTGGCCTCCGGCTGGGTCTTGCCGAGCTGGCCGGTCGCCAGGATGGTGCCGATGTTGCTGGACTTGGCGAGAACCCCGTTGAGCGTGAGGTACCAGGTGGGGTGGTCGATGTCGTCCTTGAAAAGGCGGTCGCCGCGGTGCAGCCGGTTGGGCACCGTGACATGGGTGCCGGGGACGGCGGCCTTCTCCTCCAGGACGGCGGCCATGGACATGACCTTGCTGGTGGAGCCGGGTTCGAAGGCGTCCTGGAGCGCGGCGTTGCCCATGGCGGCGCGGTCGGCCTGTGCCATGTCGTTGGGGTCGAAGCCGGGGGCGTTGGCCATGGCGAGCACCTCGCCGGTCCGGGTGCTCTGCACGATCACGTAGCCGCGGTCGGCCTTGGACTTCGTGACCTGATCGGAGATGGCCCGCTGGGCGGCCCACTGGATGTCCCGGTCGATGGTCAGTTCGATGTCCGTGCCCGGGACGGCGGGGGTCTCCCGCGAGCCCGCCGTGGGGACGCGCCGGCCGCCGGAGTGGGCGTAGGTGATCTCGCCGTCCTGGCCGGAGAGCTCCTTGTCGAGCATGGACTCCACCCCGCCTCCTCCGTGGCCGGCGGCGTTGACGTATCCCAGTATCCCGGCGGCGAGGTTCCCGTTGGGGTACACGCGCTTGCTGCTGGGCTCCTGGAAGACTCCGGCGAGGACGCTGGCCGGTGCCTCGGCGCCCTTGGCGGTGCGCGCCTTCTCGGCCTTCTCGGCGAGGACGGACTTGAGGTCGCTGATCTGGTTCCAGACCTGGGGGGTCTGGCGGTGGGCGAGCACCGTGAAGCGGGACCTGGGTACCGAGAGCTGCTTCTCCAGCGTCTCGGGCTCCTTGTCGAGGATCGGCGCGAGGAGGGCCGCGGCCTGCTCGGGGGCGTTGTCGACCCTGCTGTCCTCGGGGGTGAACATCTTGGGGTCGGCCGTGATGTCGTGCGCGTCGACACTGCTGGCGAGGGCCACACCGGCGCGGTCGGTGATCTCACCGCGCTCGGCGGCCAGGGTGACGCTCGTGAAGCGGTTCTTCTCCGCCTTGGCCGTGTACGCGCTGGCGTCGACCGCCTGGACCTGGAGCAGCCTGACGACGAAGACCAGCATCACGACGGTCAGTCCGAGGCTGACCAGCCGGAGCCGGGGGCGGTGGCTGCCGAGCCGGATACGGCGCGGGCCGCCCGGGCCGGACCGCGGACGTCCCTGCGCGGGGCGTCGCGGGCGCCCCGAGGGGCCGGGCGCGGGGCGCTGCGGGGCGCGTTCGG
>NZ_JAAPBF010000038.1 GCF_022695985.1 Streptomyces sp. NP-1717
GGGCGGACACGTCCGTGCCCGCCCCTGCCAGAGTGCCCACCGGCCGGCGCCGATGATCCCGGGAAACCCCATCAAGTGATCACTCGTTCAGGTGTGCGGCGGCCGGTCCGCGACCGGTGACGGTCGCGGACCGGGTGTCACTTCTCGGTCTGCTCCTTCCACTCCGCCTGGGCGTCGTTGAGCTCCTTGGCCACCTTGTCGGCGAACTCCTTGGCCGTCATGTCGCCGAGGAGCACCTTCTGGAAGTTCGGCTCGTTGCCGGACTTGCTGATCGTGTTCCAGTCGGGCAGGTAGTACGGCAGGTTGACGATCTTCGTCGAACCGTCGCTGAGCGCCTTCATCGCCGCGGCCGTCGGCTCCGCCTTCTGGATCCACGGGTCGGAGGCCGCGTCGATGTTCGCCGGTATGGAGCCCGCCGACTCGTTCCACGCGCTGTTCGACTTGTGGGAGGCGGCGAACTCGATGAACTTCCAGGCCGCCGCCTTGTTCTTGCTGTTCTTGAAGAGACCGAGCCCGTCGACCGGGTTGGAGACCTGGACACGCTCGCCGTTCTCCTGCGCCGGATAGGGCAGGCCCTTGAACTTCTCCTCGCCCAGCGACTTCACATGGTCCTGGTACGACGCGAGATTGTGGGTCAGCATGCCGATGGTGCCGTTGTCGTACTGGGCGACCATCTTGATGAAGTCGTTGTTGACGTCGGCGGACGGCGTCACCTTCTTGTAGAGGGCGACGTACTTCTCCAGGGCCGCCACGTTCTTCGGATCGTTGACGGTCGTCTTGTCGCCCTTCCAGAAGGACGTGATGCCGGACTGCCCGTACATCGCGTCCATCGCCGGCGCGATCGATCCCGCGCCGCCGCGGATGGTGTAACCGAACTTGTCCGTCCCGGGCTCGGTGAGCTTCTCGGCGGCCTCGTAGAACGCCGACCAGGTGGTCGGCGGCTCAAGACCCGCCCGCGAGAACAGGTCCGTCCGGTACCAGAGGGTGCCGTTGTTGGTGGAGCTCGGCACCGAGTACATGGTGTCGCCGCGACCGCCCGCCGCCTTCACGCTCTCCACCATCGACGGCACGAGCTTGCCCTTGAGCGGACCGGCGTCGATACGGTCGCCGACGGGCTCCAGGACGTCGCGCACCACGAGGTTGGAGAGATACGCGGTGCCGACGCCGCCGACGTCCGGCAGCCCGCCGCCGTCGATCGCGGTGTCGTACTTCTGCTGCACCTGGTCGATGGGCAGGCCGACGTACTTGACCTTGATGTCCTTGTTCTGCTTCTCGAAGTCCTCGATGATCTGCGCCCAGATGTCCCGGCGCTCACCCGTGTTGTTGTCCCACAGGGTGATCTCACCCTTGCCGGACCCCTCGCTGCCGCTCCCGCCGCTGCCGTCGTCGCCACACGCGGTGGCCGTCAGGGCGAGTACCGTCGCCAGGGAGACGGCCGCGGCCGTCCGCCCTCTGTCTGTCTTCGAGACTGTCATGATCGGCTCTTCTCTCTGAGGTCTCTTCCGAGGTCTTTCCGGGGTGTTCGGGGTGTTCCGGGGTGGTGTCGTTCCGGGGGGTGTTCGCGGGGTGTGCGGTTCAGGCGGTGATACGGAAGTCGTCGAAGGCAGCCGTCCCGGCGAAGCCCTCTCCGACCGTTGTCGCCGGGATCCGCGCGGATTCCGGGGCTGTGGCGAACAGCCCCAGGAGCGCGCCGACCCAGCGCCAGGCAGTGGCGGTGAAGACCGGCCCCGAGGCGTGGAAGGCGTCCGGCGAGCCCTCCGGGGAGTCCTGCGAGGACCGCACGGCGGCGGAGAACCGGCACCGTCCGCCCGCGCTCACCTCCACGCGCAGCACGGCGCGCGCGCCGGGCGCGGAGAGCGGACGTGCGGCGTCCCGTTCATGGGTGGCACCGGTCTCGGCGAAGCGGTGCACGAGGTGGACCCCGCCGTCCGTGCCCCGTTCCAGACCGATCCACGAGAAGGCGTCGCCGAGCACCGCGAGTCCGGCCCTGGCACCCGGCTCCTCGCTCTCCAGGGCCAGTGAGACCGTGACCCTGAAGCTCTCCGCCGGCAGCCGCTGCACCAGGACGTGCGGCAGCCGGCGCAGATCGTGGGCCGTCTCCGTACGACGGCACGTCAGCCGTAGCCCGTCGCCCGGGTGCGGCACCGTCCAGCCTGGATCGGAACTCGCCCACCCCGACGGAGGGTTGGCCGCCCACTGCCACTGGAGCCCGAACCGGCCGCCCGGGAACACGTCGTCCGTGGCGGGCGCCTGGACCGGCCGCCTGGGCGCGACGGGTTTGCGGTGCACGCGTACCGGCTCGCCGTCCGCACCGATGACCGGCCAGCCGTCGTCGCCCCAGCGCAGCGGCTGAAGGTGCACCACCCGCCCGTACGCGCCCCGGTCCTGGAAGTGCAGGAACCAGTCCTCGCCGGGCGCGTTCCCGGGGACCCACGCGCCCTGGTGCGGCCCGTTGATCTCCGTTCGCCCCTGGGCCAGTACGATCCGCTCCTCGTACGGACCGAAGAACTCCCGGGACCGGAAGGCCCCTTGCCAGCCGGTCGGCACACCGCCGGCGGGGGCGAAGATCCAGTACCAGCCGTCGCGCAGATACAGCTTCGGCCCCTCCAGCGTGAACCAGCCGGGCAGCGCGTCCCCGTCCACGACGGTCGTCCCGTCGTCGAGCAGCCGGCGCCCGTCCGGGCTCATCCGGTGCCCCGTCAGCCGGTTCTTGACGCCCGAGCGCGACTTCGCCCAGGCGTGCACCAGATAGGCCTCACCGGTCCGCTCGTCCCACAGTGGACAGGCGTCGATCAGCCCCTTGCCGGCCTTGAGGAGGAAGGGTTCGCTCCACGGCCCCGTGATCCGCTCGGCGTTGATCTGCTGGATCCCGTGGTCCGGGTCGCCCCAGAAGATCCAGAACCGGCCCGCGTGATGCCGCAGCGAAGGCGCCCACACCCCGCCGTCCTGGCGGGGCTCGGCGAACTCCGCGGCCGGCACGAGCCGGTCCAGGGCGTGCCCGACCAGCGACCAGTTGACCAGGTCGCGGGAGTGCAGCAGCGGCAGCCCCGGCGCCCGGCCGAAGCTGGACGCGGTCAGGTAGTAGTCGTCACCGACCCGGATGACGTCGGGGTCGGACCAGTCGGCGTTCAGTACCGGGTTGCGGTACGTTCCGTCGCCGAGATCGGCGCGCCACGGCAGGCTCATGACGGCGCCGCCTCACGAGCCAGCGCCACCAGGGCCGCCGCGGCCGGGCGGTCGAGCCGGCCGTCCGCGACGACGGTGACGATCCGCCGCGACAGGGCGGCGCCCTCGGCCAGCGGCAGCCGCCGCTCCCAGGCCAGTGACGAACCCACGCCCGGGTACTGGCCGGTGCGCACGAACCACGGGTCCCGCCGGGTCTCCTCGTCGCCTCCGGCGAAGACGAGCGTCCAGCCCTGACCGGCGAGCGCCAGCCACTCGGCGGTGCTCCCGTGCACCGCGTCCTCGCCGGTCGCGGTCGCGCTGAACACCTCGGGCCGCGGGTCCGCCGCGCCCTCCTTCGGGGCCCGCCAGAAGAATCCGCCGTACCCGGCCCCCGGCCGCCCGTTGGTGGCCGGACTGCCGAAGGAGAGACCGGCGCCCGACACGTTGGTCAGCGTTGAGGTGATGTCCAGGGCCCAGGCACCGGCGGACAGCGCGTACGTCCGGATCCTGCGCTGCTCCGTGAGGAGTTCGCGTCCCTCCCGTGTCCAGGACAGCGCCTGCGCACAGCCGTCGGGGTCCGGCGCGAGCCAGCCCGTGTGCTGCTGGACGCCGTGGTTGTCGAGCGCCACCGGGCCCTGGTCACGTACATATGTGCGCCCGCCCCAGAAGTTGACACCCGCCACGTCCGGCACGGCCATCGACACCCCGAGGTGGTGCGCGTGGTCGGCGGGCCGCAGTTCGGTGACGACCACACCGCCGAGGGTGCGCACCGGGTGCAGATACGGGCGGGGGGACAGCGTCGCGGGCAGCCGCGGCCGGTGGACGTAGTCGGCCACCGCGCGGCCGGCGAGGCGCAGGATCTTCGTGTCCGCGGAAGGAGCCGCGGACGCGGACGCGGACGCGGCCGAGGACGCCGCTGGGGGCGCCGTCTGTGGCACGGCCCAGTCGGCGCCCAGTTCGGCGAACGTGGCCAGGGTCTCGGCGCTCTCCGCGACCAGCGCGTCCACGCCCCTGACGATCCGGCGCGGCCCGTTGTCCCCCTCCGCGCCGTACCAGGCGTCGGCGGGCAGCCGCGCGGGCGACGGCCCGGTCCTGACAGCCTCCAGGATCCGCATGAACGCGCCGGTGCGGTACGCCGGAACGACGAGTTCGGCGCCCTCCTCCAGATGCGCGACCAGGTTCTCCAGCAGGTCCGTCCGCCCGTACACCGTCTCGGCCGGTCCCCGGCCCGCGCGTTCCACCAGCACCCGGTCCTGCTTGTACCAGAAGGTGACGCGCCCCTCGGTCCCGTGGACCATGACGTACGGCTCCGTGTTCCGCTCCGCGCACAGCGTGACGGCGACCGTGATCCGGGTGGAGCGAGCGGTCCGCAGCCGCAGACAGCTGGTGTCGTCGGCCTCGATGTCGTTGGCCCGGTACTGCTCCAGCTCGATCCCGGAGACGTCCCCGGCCAGGTCGCCGCCGTCGAGGCGCAGGGCCGTCGCCACCGCGTGCGCCAGCGGGTTGGTGAGCACGCCGTCCACGACGTCCCGCCCGTCCAGCGACCGCCGTCCGGCCCAGGGGACGCGGCGGTGGTACGCCTCGTCGCGCACCCACGCGCCGGCGGCGCCGATCCCGCGGAGCCGTCCGATCGCACCGTCGAGGACCAGCTCCCTGATCGCGTCGACGGCGTGGGAGCCGAGGGACTGGAACCCGATCTGGCAGGCCGTGCCGCTCTTGTCCAGACCGGCGAGCAGCCGCTCGAACTCCGGGTACGAGGCGGTGGTCGGCTTCTCCAGCAGGGTGTGGACCCCCTGGGCGGCGGCGGTGAGCGCGAGATCGGTGTGCGTGTGGATGGGGGTGCAGATCACGGCGATCCGCGCGCCCGTACGCTCCAGCAGTTCACCGAGGTCGGCGGACTGTTCGGGCGCGTCGAAACCGGCCAGCTCCGCCGGGGAAAGCGGGTTCAGCTCGCAGACACCCGCGAGCCTCACCAGGCCGTTCTGTTCGAGACGGCGGATGTTGAGCAGGTGCGAGCGGCCGTGACCACGGGCACCGGCGAGCACCACGGGCAGGCTCATCCCTTCACCGCCCCCGCGCTGAAGCCGGTGATCAGCCACTTCTGGATGAACGCGAAGACGATCACGACCGGGACGGCGGAGATCACACCGCCCGCCGCGAGTGCCCCGAAGTCGACGCTGTCCGCGCCGATCAGGGTGGACAGGCCCACCGGGATCGTCTGCTTGTCCTGGTCCATCAGGAACATCAGGGCGAAGAGGAAATGGTTCCAGCTGTGCACGAAGGCGAAGGAGCCGACGGCGATCAGACCGGGCCGCAGCATCGGCAGCACGACGATACGGAACGCCTGGAGCCGGGAGCAGCCGTCGACCCAGGCCGCCTCCTCCAGCGAGTACGGCACGTTCTTGATGAAGCCGCTGATCAGGATGATGGAGAGCGGCAGTTGGAAGACCGTCTCCGCGATGACCACGCTGAGCGGGGAGTTGATCAGCGAGAGGTTCTTGAAGATCTGGAAGAGCGGCACCAGCATCAGCGCGCCGGGGATGAACTGCGAGCACAGCAGCGCCAGCATGAAGCTCTGCTTGATACGGAAGTTGAAGCGCGCGAGCGCGTAACCGCCGGCCAGCGCGACCGTCGTCGTGCAGATCAGGGTGAACACCCCGATCAGCGCGCTGTTCTGGAAGAAGACGGAGAAGCTGCGGTCGTTCCAGACCTTCTCGAAGTGGTCGAAGGTCATCGGCCACGGCACCAGCGAGGTGGAGCCCGCGGGCCGCAGCGAGAACAGCAGCATCCAGTAGAACGGCACGAGGGTGAAGAGGAGGTACAGCCCGAGCGGCAGATAGATCTGCCACCGGGGCACCTCGTCGAAGGCGCGCTCGCGCCGCCGCTTCCGCCGCACCGACGGGGGCTGGTGGCTGCCGCCCGCGGGCCCGGTGGCGGTGCCCTTCTCGGTCATGAGCGCGGTCACTTGTGATCGCCTCCGAACTTGCTCAGGCGCAGATAGAGAATCGAGCAGAAGAGGAGGATCCCGAAGGCGACGGTCGTCAGCGCGGTGGCGTAGCCGAAGTCGTGGGCCTCGAACCCGGTGACCGCGACGTACAGCGGCAGCGTGGTGGTGACGCCGGCCGGTCCGCCCTCGGTGAGGGTGAGCAGCAGGTCGACGTTGTTGAACTCCCACACGGCGCGCAGCAGCGTGGACAGGATGATCGCGTCCCGCAGATGGGGGAGGGTGATGTGGAAGAACTGCCGGAACCTGTTCGCCCCGTCGACCGACGCCGCCTCGTACAGATCTCCGGGGATGGA
The DNA here is from genome assembly GCF_022695985.1 of Streptomyces sp. NP-1717. Taxonomy (GTDB): domain Bacteria; phylum Actinomycetota; class Actinomycetes; order Streptomycetales; family Streptomycetaceae; genus Streptomyces. The sequence continues at coordinate 6,466 of NZ_JAAPBF010000038.1, forward strand.
CTGGAGATCGGCGAGGATGAGGATCGCGAAGAACGGCACCCCGCGCCAGAGTTCGGCCAGTACCGCGGCCCAGAAGACCGTGCCGGTGTCCGAGAGCACGGACGAGCCGTACGTGCCGATGCCCGCGTCCGCGAGATAACGGCCCACGCCCGTCGACGGGTTGTAGAGCAGCAGCCAGATCGTGGTGGTCAGTACGCCGGACACGGCCCAGGGCGAGAAGACCATGGCACGGGCGGCGGCGCGGCCCACGAACGTCTGGTTGACGAGCAGCGCGAGGATCAGACCGAGGGCGAGCTGGAGCGTGACCTCGGTGAAGACCCACTTGCCCGAGAAGACGAGGCTGTCCCAGAAGAGGGGGTCCTCGGTGAAGATCCGCCGGAAGTTGTCGAACCCCGCGAAGCCGTTCCGCCAGGGCTTGGTGGCGTTGTAGTTCTGGAGGCTGTAGTAGAAGACGCTGAGCATCGGATAGGCGATGAAGCCCACCATCAGCAGTACGGCGGGGGCTATCAGCAGATACGGCAGGCGGCGTGGTGAGATTCCCGTGCCCTTGGCACGGGTTGTACGGGACCCCGGCTTCTTGGGTGCCCCGGGCGGGGCGCCTGATGAGTCCTGCGCCACAGCTGAGGCCATGACCGGTTCTCCGTTCCTTCGGTTCCTTCGGTGAAAGGGGGTGCGCGTGCTTGGCCGTCTCATCCCACGTACGGGTCGGGGACCTCTCCGGGACGGGCGAGGAAGGCGAAGTCGCAGCCGGTGTCGGCCTGGGTGATCTGGTCGAGGTAGAGGGCCCCGTAGCCGCGCTCGTAGCGCGCGGGCGGCGGGGTCCAGTCGGCCCGGCGGCGGGCCAACTCCTCGTCGGGAACGTGGAGATGGAGGCTTCGGGCATCGACGTCGAGGGTGATGAGGTCGCCGGTGCGCACGAGGGCGAGGGGCCCGCCGACGTACGACTCGGGTGCGATGTGCAGCACGCACGCGCCGTAACTGGTGCCGCTCATCCGGGCGTCGGAGAGCCGGACCATGTCCCGTACACCCTGCTTGAGCAGATAGTCGGGGAGGGGGAGCATGCCGTACTCGGGCATGCCGGGGCCGCCCTTGGGGCCGGCGTTGCGCAGGACGAGCACATGGTCCGGTGTGAGGGCGAGCGCGGGGTCGTTGATGGTGCGCTGCATCTGCCGGTAGTCGTCGAAGACGACAGCCGGACCGGTGTGGTGCAGCAGACGGGGTTCGGCGGCGATGTGCTTGATGACGGCGCCGTCGGGGCAGAGGTTGCCGTGCAGCACGGCGACGCCGCCCTCGGTGGCGAGGGGGTTGTCGCGTTCACGGATGACGTCGGAGTTGTGGACCCGGGCGCCCTCCAGCTGTTCGCGCAGGGTGTCGTGCGCGACGGTGGGGCGGTCCAGGTGCAGGACGTCGGTCAGCCGGGACAGGAAGCCGGGCAGCCCGCCGGCGAAGTGGAAGTCCTCCATCAGGTACCGTCCGCCGGGGCGGAGGTCGGCGAGGACCGGCACGGTGCGCGCGACACGGTCGAAGTCGGCGAGGCCGAGCGGGATACCGGAGCGGCCGGCCATCGCGATCAGATGGATGACGGCGTTGGTGGAGCCGCCGAGCGCGAGGACGGTCGCGACGGCGTCCTCGTACGCGTCCGCCGTCAGGATCTTCGACAGGGTGAGGTCACGCCACACCAGCTCCACGATCCGCCGTCCGGACTCGGCGGCCATCCGCTCGTGCCCGGAGTCGACGGCCGGGACCGAGGACGCGCCGGGGACCGTGACGCCGAGCACCTCGGCGGCGGCGGTCAGCGTGGACGCCGTACCCATGGTCATGCAGTGACCGGGGGAGCGGGCGAGGCCGTTCTCCAGTTCCGACAGCTCGCAGTCGCCGATCAGTCCGGCGCGCCGGTCGTCCCAGTACTTCCACATGTCGGTGCCGGAGCCGAGGACTTCGTCGCGCCAGTGCCCGGGAAGCATCGGCCCCGCCGGTACGAAGACGGTCGGCAGGTCCACGGACGCGGCGCCCATCAGCAGCGCCGGCGTCGTCTTGTCGCAGCCGCCCATCAGGACGGCGCCGTCGACCGGGTAGGAGCGGAGCAGTTCCTCGGTCTCCATCGCCAGCATGTTGCGGTAGAGCATGGGCGTCGGCTTCTGGAACGTCTCGGAGAGCGTGGACACCGGGAATTCCAGCGGGAAGCCGCCCGCCTGCCAGACGCCCCGCTTGACCGCCTGGGCGCGTTCCCGCAGATGGACGTGGCAGGGATTGATGTCGGACCAGGTGTTCAGGATCGCGACGACCGGCTTGCCGAGGTGTTCCTCGGGGAGATAGCCGAGCTGGCGGGTGCGGGCCCGGTGGCTGAAGGAGCGCAGGCCCGACGAGATGTCGCTGCCGTACCACTGGTGGCTGCGCAGGTCCTCGGGGGCGAGTCGGCCGTCGGGGCGGGGGACGTCGCGGCGGCCGGGCGCGGGCGTGTCGCCGTGGGTGCTCATGTCGGCCACCCCGCGATCAGGTCGGCGACCTCCGCGCGTACCGGCTCCGGCAGGACGCGGCTCGGTGCCCGTACCTCACGCCGGCACAGTCCCAGCGCGGCGAGTGCTTCCTTCACGACGGTCACGTTGTCGGCGGACTGCCGTGCCGCACGCAGCTCCTCGAAGGGCCGGATGCGCTCGAAGACCTTCATGGCCGTGCCGTAGTCGCCGGCGCGCAGTGCCTCCAGCATCCCCAGCGAGACGGTGGGGGCGACGTTGACGAGACCCGATGTGAAGCCGGTGGCGCCGCCCGCGAAGTACGAGGGCGCGTACATCTCCGCGAGCCCCGCCACCCAGACGAAGCGCTCCAGTCCCGCGTCCCGCGCGAAGGCCGCGAAACGCGCGGCGTCCGGTACGGCGTACTTGGCGCCGATGACGTTGGGGCACAGCTCGCCGAGCGCCGCGAGGCTCTCGCCGGGCAGTCGCGGATCACGTATGTACGGGACGACCCCCAGCTCCGGCACCGCCTCTGCGATGGACCTGTGGTAGTCGATCCAGCCGTCCTGCGACACATAGGGGTGCACCGGCTGATGGACCATCACCATCGCTGCCCCGCACTCCCGGGCGTGCACCGCGGCGGCGACGGCGGTCGGCACCTCAAGGCCGATGCCGACCAGGATCGTGGCCCGGCCGGCCGCCTCCTCGATGGTCAGCTCGGTGACCGTACGGCGCTCGTCGGGGCTGAGGGCGTAGTACTCACCGGTGTTGCCGTTCGGCGTGAGTGTGCGCACCCCGCCGTCGATCAGCCGGCGCAGCAGCGCCCGGTGCGCCTCGGTGTCGATGGTGTCGTCGTCGGCGAAAGGCGTGACGGGGATCGCCACGACGTCGGCGAGCGCGTCCCGCGACGCGAGAAGACCCTGGCTTGTCATATCTGGTCTCCCTCGGGGAAAGCCCGGCGTACGAACGAGGCGATGTGGTCGTGCAGGGCGAGTGCGGCGCCGGCGGCGTCACCGGCCAGGGCCAGGCGCAGGATCTCCCGGTGCTCGTCGGCCTCCCGGTCCCAGGACGGGTCGGCGGCCCAGGCGACGGTGGAGACGAGAGCGGCCTGGTCGCGCACCTCGTCGAGCATCCGGGTCAGCAGCGGGTTGCCGCACGAGAGATACAGCTCGCGGTGGAACTCCCGGTTGGCGAGCGAGCGTTCGGCCTGGTCCACCGCCTGGTCGGCCCTGAGCAGGGCGTCCCGGGCGGCGTCGAGCGAGGCGTGCCGGGCGAGGGAGCGCCGTAGCGCCTCCGGCTCCAGCAGCAGCCGTACCTCGTAGACCTCATGGGCCATTCCCGCGTCGACGGTCCGTACGGTGACGCCCTTGAACTGGCTCATCACGACGAGGCCGGTACCGGCGAGCGTCTTCAGTGCTTCTCGTACCGGAGTCTTCGACACCCCGAACCGCGCGGCCAGTTCGGTCTCGACCAGGGCCTGACCGGGGCTGAGGCCACCGGTCAGGATGCCGTGTTTGATCGCTTCCAGGACGAACTGGGTGCGGGAGGGAATCGGGCTCGGAGCGAAGGCCATGGGCGCTCTCACATCTCGCGTATCGCGTCTCATATATGACGTACGAAGTACGACGCGAGAAAAGTAGGACCGCTCAGATGTTTCGTCAATGCTTCGCGCAGAAGTTCTTCCGGGGGGTAGTAAGCGCTTGCTATATCTGCGCCGGCACGCGAGGCTGATGGGTCACCCGGTGGGGTAGGGGTGTCGCGACGGACGGGTCGGCCACGCGGGAGGGACCATGGCGGCGCTCACGGGAAAGGCGGCTGTCGTCACCGGCGGCTCACGGGGGATCGGCCGCGCGGTCGTGCTGCGGCTCGCGCGGGACGGGGCGAGCGTGGTCTTCAACTACGCGCGGAGCCGGGACGCCGCGGACGATGTCGTGCGACAGGCGGAGAAGGCGGGCGCGAACGTCGCCGCGGTCCAGCTGGATCTGGCCGGGGCCGGCGCGGCCGAGGAGTTGCTGGCCACGGCCGAGGAACGGCTCGGCGCTCTGGACATCCTGGTCAACAACGCGGCCGTGCACACCGAAGTCGTGCCCCTCGCGCAGACGACCGATGCCGATTTCGACAGAGTGATGGCCGTGAACGCGAAGTCGGTCTTCCTCACGGTGCGTTACGCGGCTCGGCACATGCGGGACGGCGGGCGGATCGTGAACATCTCCACCCTCAACACGGTCTTCCCCGCGCCCGGCAATGCCCCCTACGCGGCCAGCAAGGGCGCCCTCGAACAGCTGACCCTGGTGGCCTCACGCGAGCTGGGCGCACGAGGCATCACGGTCAACGCCGTATCGCCCGGCGCCACGGACACCGATCTGCTGAACGCGGCCAACGAGCCGGAGAAACTGGCGATGGCCGTCGCGATGACCTCGCTCGGACGCCTCGGCCGGCCCGAGGACGTGGCGGACGTGGTCGCCTTCCTCGCCGGGCCCGACGGACGGTGGCTGACGGGCCAGAACATTCGTGCCAACGGGGGCGTCCTCTAGGGGTTGTCCGACACCTCGCACCGTCCGCCCGCAGGGCGGGGCGGGGTGCCGGCGGCCCGCCCCGCCCGCGTGGTCACAGGGTGACGCCGCGATGCTGGAGTGCGGCTGCCTTCAGGAGGGTCACCACGCCGGGATTGTCGCGGCCGATCGCCATGCTGATCCGCTCCAGCTCCCGCTTCTCCGGCGGATCGTTGGAGAGGCGGCCCTCCGACAGGATCGCCACGCGCGTCAGTGATGCGGCGGCGAAGCCGCACACCCCCGCCTCCCCGGCCCTGGTGGAGGAGTCGCTGCGCGGCAGCGTGACGAGGCTGACGTCGGCTTCGGCGATCAGCATGAAACCGTCGACGGCGAACCCTGTCTGCTGACCGAGTGACCACTCCTCGATACGGCCCGCCACGGTGTCCTTCACCCCGCGGCCGGTCTGGGCATCGGCGTCCTCGGCGGTCGGCGGCGTCGTGAGGCCGGCGTTCGGGGGCAGACCGCCGAAGGTTCGGTTCGTGAGGATCTGCCGGGCCTGCACCGGGTTGGTCCCCCGGGCGATCACGATGGTGCGCAGCGCGCGGAGACCGTCGAGAGTCCCTGGCTGGCGCCCCTGCGCGGCGGCCAGGTCGGCGGCGGTCCTGTGGTCCACGTTCTGCCGGCACCACGTGCGGTCCAGCGTGGTCGCCGTCGCGAACTGCGCGGCCTGCGCGAGGAAGTTGTTGTAGACCTGTTGGACGTCCGGCAGTTCGAACAGCGCGGCGTCGCCGGCCGCGACGGCGGTGGTCGCGCCCAGCACGGTGCGCTGGGGCGTGTTCTCCTTCGGTGCCGCCCCGCCCAGCGCCTTGTAGACGGCCGCCTTCGCCCCGCCGGGCGACATGTGGTCATAGGTGGTGTTACCGATCCTGAGCACGGTACCCCCTTCTCCAGGGGCCGTCGCGGCCCCCGTGTCCCGCTGCCCCGCTTTCCCGGTGCGGGGCGGCAACACCGTCACGGTCCCATCGACACACCGGCGGACGCTGGCATTCCACCCAAAAACATCGGTATCCGCCGTATCCACCTGAACGCGGCCATTACCTGGACAGGACGCAGAATTCGTGGCCCTCCGGGTCGGTCAGACACGTCCACGGGACATCGCCCTGGCCGAGGTCGAGGTCGGTGGCGCCCAGGGCCCGCAGCCGTGCCACCTCCGCCTCCCTGTCGTCGCCGGGGCAGGGCAGCAGGTCGAGGTGGACGCGGCCCGGCACGGTCTTCACGCCGGGCGTGCGGAGGAACTCGAGATACGGACCGACGCCGTCGGCGGAGCGGAACGACGCCTGATCGCCGGTCACCTCGTGCGGCGTCCAGTCCAGCGCCCCGTCCCAGAACCGGGCCGTCGCGCGCGGATCCGCGCAGTCGACCACCACCGCCGCGACGGGCCCGGTGTCCCGGTACATCTCCCGGGGCTCCAGCACGCAGAACTCGTTGCCCTCGATGTCGGCGAGGACCGTCCACGGCACGTCGCCCTGGCCCACGTCGGCGGGCGTCGCGCCGAAAGCCCGCAGGCGCGCGACCAACTCCCTCTGATGGGCTGGGGAGGTGGTGGCGAGGTCGAGGTGCACGCGGTTCTTCACCGTCGCCTTGCGTTCCGGGACCGCGACGACGTTGATGCCGACGGCGACGGGGTCCGGCCAGTCGAGGCCGCCGGCGGGGCCGACGTAGGTGGTCCCGCCCGGGCGGTACGCACTCCAGCCGAGCGCCTCCGCCCAGAACCGGCCGACCGCCCGGTCGTCGACAGCCTTGATGTTCACCTGAACAGGTCGCAGCGCCATGCCGGCGATCCTATGCACCCCGCCGCACGGTCCGATACGCGTTCGGAGCCGGTGGCTGCATAGGGTGTGTCCCGTGCCTGGCGAGACTGACCTGCGACGACTCCTGATCGACATGCGGCCGGAACTGAATCCGGGGCGCTTCGTGTTCACCACCGTGGCCGGTGGCATTCCACCCGGGGTCTCCCCGATCGTCACGGTGGCCGAACGCGAGGGCCTGACCATGGTGCTGAGCCAGGAGGAGGCGGAGGCCGCCGGGCTGGGGTACGACTACGTGGCCGGCTGGCTCGTACTGCGCGTGCACTCCGCGCTGGACGCGGTGGGCCTGACCGCCGCCGTCGCCCACGAACTGGCCAGGGGCGGGGTCAGCTGCAATGTGGTGGCCGGGTTCCACCACGACCACCTCTTCGTGCCGTACGAGGTGGCGGACCGTGCCATGGCCCTGCTCGAAGGGCTCTCCCGCAGATCGGCGGCCGGGCGCACGTAGTAACCTGAGTGGTTTTTCCGGGAGGGGCCTTCGGGGGCACCCGGGATCAACAGCCGGGCCGTTTCCGGGTGTTCCGGGGCGCGTACGTACCCCTCCCACCGTCGTGAGAGGACCATGCGAATGACAACTTCCGCGCACAACAACGAAACCATCGCGGTGGTGGGGGCGCGCACCAACAACCTCCGCGATGTCACCCTGACCATCCCCAAGGGACAAGTGGTCGCCTTCACCGGGGTCAGCGGCAGCGGCAAGACCTCGTTAGCGATCGACACCATTCACAGCGAGGCCCAACTCCGCTACCTGGAAGGGCTGTCGCCGTTCATCCGGCAGTACATCACCCAGCGGAACCGCCCCAAGGTGGACCGCGTACTCGGCCTCGGCGCGACCCTCGCCGTCGATCAGCGCCGGCTCAACCGCAACCCCCGGTCCACCGTCGCCACCATCACCGGGATCGACGGCCACCTCGGACTGCTGTACTCCCGGCTGCCCGGCGTCGGCCCGGACGCGGCCGCCGGCGACGGCCACCTCACCACGGCTCACTTCGACCGGCACACCCCGGAGGGAAGCTGCTCCGACTGTCACGGTGTCGGCGGCCGCTGGCAGGCACGGGAAGAGCTGATCATCACCCACCCGGAGTCGCCCCTCTTCGAGGGAGCCTCGCCCTGGTACGCGAAGTGGCGGTCCGGGGAGCACGCGTTCATCCCCGCCCTGGCCGAGAAGCGCGGCGTGGACCTCTCGCGGCCCTGGCAGTCGCTGCCCGAGGACTTCCGGCACAACGTGCTGTACGGCACGGGTGACGAGAAGATCGAGGCGACCGTCGACATGCCGAACAAGAACGAGACGTCGTCCTGGACGTACACCTCCAGCGAGCCGCTGCGCGGAGCGCTCGCCGAGGTGGAGCGGGTCTTCGCCAATGCGGCGACGCCCAGTGCCAAGGAGCGCTACCTGCCGTACATGCGCAAGATGCCCTGCGCCACCTGCGGCGGCACCGGCTACGACGACATCGCCCGGTCGGTACGGCTCGGCGGGCTCGCCTACCCCGAACTGCTGGAGGTCGACGTACGCGAGGTACGCGCCTGGGGGGACCGGGTCACCGCCGGACTCGGCACCGGACAGCGCACGGTGGGCGAGCCACTGCTCCAGGACCTCGCCCGCAGACTCCGGGTGCTGGACCGGCTGGGCCTGGCCCATCTCCAGCTGTCCCGCGGCGCCGCCACCCTGTCCGGCGGCGAACTCCAGCGCACCCGGCTCGCGGCGCAGCTCAGTACCGAACTCAGCGACATCATCTTCGTCCTGGACGAACCGGGCACCGGTCTGCATCCTGCGGACAAGGCGCACCTGCTCGACATCGCGCTGGAACTGCGGGCCGCCGGGAACACCGTGCTCCTGGTCGAGCACGACCCGGAACTGATCGCCCGGGCCGACTGGGTCATCGACATGGGACCGGGCGCCGGGCGGCTCGGCGGCGAGGTGCTCGTCTCCGGCACTCCCGCGGACGTCGCAGCGCACCCCCGGTCGCTGACCGGTCACTACCTCGCGGGAAAGGGGCCGCGACTGCGCCGTGTCCGCAGGCCCGTTGAGGACCGCACCGGCTGGGTGGAACTGCACGGGCTGTCCGCGCACAACGTGACCGCGGACCTCGTCCGCTTCCCCGTGGGCCGGCTGACCTGTCTGACGGGGGTCAGCGGCAGCGGCAAGAGCAGTCTGCTCGGCGCGCTCGGCGCCGGGATGGAGGCGGCCCTGAGCGGAACGGCGGCCGACACCGTCCGCCGGGTCACCGGGGGCGAGCGGTTCAGCTGGGTCGCCGTGGTCGACCAGGAGCCGATCGGCCGCACGCCACGGTCCAACCCCGCCACGTACAGCAAGGCGTTCGACATCGTCCGCAAGCTCTTCGCGGAGACGGACGAGGCACGCAAGCGCGGCATCAAGTCCTCCTGGTTCTCCTTCAACACGGCCAACGGCGGACGCTGCGAGACCTGCACCGGGTACGGACGCAAGCTGGTCAACATGCACTTCCTGCCGGACGTGTGGGTGGTCTGTGACGCGTGCGAGGGGCGCCGCTACACCCCGGAGGCCCTGGAGATCACCTACGAGGGGCTGACCATCGACGGGGTGCTGGACCTGACCGTCGCCGAGGCCGTCGAACGCCTCACGGAGCAGCGGCAGTTGGCCGAGACGCTGGAGGCCCTGGACCGGGTCGGCCTCGGCTATCTGCAACTCGGCCAGAACGCCACGGAACTCTCCGGCGGCGAGGCGCAGCGACTGAAGCTGGCTTCGGCGATCCAGCGTGGCGCGGCCGGCCGCAAGGCCGGACTGGTCGTCCTCGACGAGCCGGTCTCCGGCCTGCACCCCTCCGACATCCAGCGCATGGTCGACGCCTTCGACCTGCTGCTGGACTCGGGCAACACCGTGGTCGTCGCCGAGCACGACATCCCCGTCGCCGCCTCCGCGGACTGGGTGATCGACCTGGGGCCGGGCGCGGGCCCGGACGGCGGGGCGGTGGTCGCGGCGGGTTCCCCGGATGAGGTCGCCGCCGCGGACACCCCGACCGCGGGGTTCTTCCGCCGGTACGCGGCGGGCCTGCCGCTGCTGGGCGAGCCCGGCGACCGCTGAGAGCCGGGCCCCGACCGAGCGCCGGTGCGGAGCAGTCGAACCCGCGCGCGCCGGCGGTCGGGGCTCCGCGCCGGGCCGCGGGAGTACGCGGTCAGGCGCGGGGCGAGGTCAGTTCCACGACGGTGATGTCCGGCTCCGCGCCGAGGCGGACCGGCGGCCCCCAGAAGCCGGTGCCACGGGTCACGTAGAGCAGGGTGTCCCCGTGCCGGCTCAGCCCGGCCACGTTCGGGTCTACCAGGCCCATCAGCTCGGTGAAGGGCCACAGTTGGCCGCCGTGGGTGTGGCCGGACAACTGGAGGTCCACCCCGTACCGGGCCGCCTCCTCGACCTGCGCGGGCGTGTGGGCCAGGAGTACGACGGGCCGGTCCCGGTCGCGTCCGCCGAGCGCGGCCTCGTAGTCCGGGCCCTCGTCCCGCTCGGCGCCGCTCTCGTCCTCCACCCCGGCGAGGTCGAAGCCGGGCAGGGCGACCCGCTCGTTGCGCAGCGTGCGCAGCCCGAGTCCGCGCACGAACCGGACCCACTGGGCGGCGCCCGAGTAGAACTCGTGGTTGCCGGTGACGAAGAACGCGCCGTGGGTGGCCCGGAGGTCCGCGAGCGGTTCCGCCGCCCGTCCCTGGTCGGCCACGTCGGCGTCCTCCACCAGGTCGCCGACGAGGGCCACCAGGTCGGGTTCGGTGCCGTTGAGGAGGTCCACCAACTGCCTGGTGCGGTCCCGCCCCACCAGTACGTTCAGATGGATGTCGCTGATCAGAGCGATCCGGAAGCCGTGGGCCGCGGGGGCGAGCCGGGCGAGCGGCACGGTGATGTGCTTGATCCGGGGAGGGCCGAGCGCGGTGTACGCGCCGTACCCCACGGCGGCGGTGGCGGCGGCACCGGAGACCAGGGCGACGGCCCGGCCGACGAACAGCCGCCGTGAGGGATGGAGGGGCGCGGCGGACGCGGGCTCGGGGGTGTCCGTACCGGAAGAGGCGGGCTCCGGTGTGTCCGCAGTGGACGGCGCGGAGTCCGTACGGTGCGCGGGTTCCCCGCCGGCCACGGATCGCGCGCCGGTCTCCACCGGCAGGGCGGCGCCGGCCCGGCGCCGTTCCACCCGCAGCAGGAACAGCCGGAGCACCTCACCGACCAGCAGCGCCAGAGACAGGTAGAGGATCCCCGCCATCCACAAGAAGCCGGGCCAGCCGACCGCGGTGGCCAGCGTGGCGGGCAGCGCCCGCTCACCGGGCGGCGCGGCGACCAGCAACAGGCCCAGCAGCACGATCAGGACGGTGCCGCCCCGGCGCCACAGGGAGCCGGGAGCCGTGGTGTCGCGGACCGTACGCCGCCACACGTAGTAATGGACGCCGGCCAGCACCGGCAGCACGAGCGCGACGAACAGCGCGGAGGACACCGGGCCCCCGATCAGCGGGCGATCGGCTGCGGCTCACCGCACCAGTGGCGCAGTGCCCTGGTCAGCCCCCGGCCGGGGTCGGCGCCCGCCCAGGCCACGTATCCGTCGGGCCGGATCAGCACATGCGCGGGCCACCTGGCGCCGAGGGGTTCGGCGAGCACACCCGTACGCAGCCGGGACTCCCAGCCGGTGGCGGCGGGCGGGCAGCCGTCCGTGCCCGTCAGCACGAAACCGCCGTCCCTGAACAGTTCGTACAGCCGCTGCGGGCCGCCAGGAGCCGCCACGAGGGGCCGGTCGGGCACCCGCAGCCCCGTCCAGCGGTCGCGTCCCGCCGCCGGATAACGCAGGGTCAGACCCGACAGGTGCAGCACGTTCAGCCGGTGGACCGGCTTGATCCGCATCGACCACATCGCGGCCTTGCGCATCAGCCGGGCGGGGAGGCTGTCCGAGGTCTCGAAGCGGAAGGACAGGTCGGTCTTGCGGAGCGTCTCCGCCGCGATCGGGTAGCGCTCGGCCTCGTACGTGTCGAGGAGGCTCTCCGGCGCCCACCCGTCGAGCACCGCCCGCAGCTTCCAGCCCAGGTTGAACGCGTCCTGGATACCGGTCTGGAGCCCCTGTCCGCCGGACGGGATGTGGGTGTGCGCGGCGTCCCCGGCGAGCAGCACCCGGCCGACCCGGTACCGCTTGGCGTGCCGCTGCGAGCTGCGGAACCGCGACAGCCACAGCGGGTCGTCGATGCCGATGTCCAGGCCCAGGATGGCGGCGCAGCTCTCGCTGAGATCCTCCAGGGTCAGCGGCTCGTCCGCGGGGACGGTGAACTTCTCCCGGTCCAGGACGATGACCCGGTACGTGCCGTCCCGGAACGGGAACAGGGCCGCCATGCCGCGCCGGTTGATCCTGGCGTACTCGGCCGGACCCGGCGGGCTGCTCAGCCGGGCGTCCGCCATCATCAGCGACTGGTCGTAGTTCCAGCCGTCGAACTTCACCCCGAGGACCTCGCGGACGGTGCTGTTCACTCCGTCGCAGCCGACGACGTACTGGGCCCGGACGGTGGTCGGGCCCTCCGGGCCGGTCAGGTCGACCACGACCCCGTCGTCGTCCTGTTTCAGCCCAATCATCTCGGTGCCGGGCAGCAGCACCGCGCCCGCCTTCTCGGCGGCTATCTGCAACGCGTCCTCGGTCTTCGACTGCGGGATGGACAGGCTGTACGGGAAGCCGGTGTCGAGCAGCCCGTAGTCCAGGAATCCGTCCTCGTTTCCGAGCGGGGGGTGCGGGCACTCCAGGCCCCAGGCCAGCACGTCGTCGACCCTGCCCCGCATGTCGAGGAGTTCCAGGGTGCGTGGTTCGACCGTGCAGGCCCGGGACAGCCGGGCGCGCCGGGTGCGCTTGTCCACCACCTGACAGGAGATGCCGAACCCGGCCAGTTCCGCCGCGAGCGCGAGCCCGGCGGGTCCGCCGCCGACGATGAGCACCTGAGGGGACGGCGGCATCTGCAGACTCCTTCGGATCGGCTGGTCCCCCCGCACGGGGAGGGTGCGGGGCGCGCGGGACCACAGCGAGGGCAAGGGCGGCCGGATGTCCGGCGCGGAGCCGCTCCCCGCCGGACGCCAGCCAGTTAAGAGGCGGTCCGTGGCGGGCGCAACCAGGCTGAGAACGAGGTGAGAGGCGCCGGAGAGCGGCGGTCCGCCGGTGAGAGCGGTTCGAGAACCAGGTTGAGAACGGGGGGCCCTAGCGTGGCGGCCGATCAGGTGGTGTCCATGCAGTCCAGCCCGCAGGGGGGCGTCCCGCCATGACCGCGCATCCGCCGGAACCACTTCGCGCACCGGCCGATCCGGAACCACCGGCCGTCGCGAAGCCATCGGCCGCCACGGATCCATCGGCTGCCACGGATCCGCCGGCCGGCCCGGAGCCCGAGGACCTGGAATCCCTGCTGACCATCCGCCACTTCGAGAGCCTGCTGCTGCGGATGTTCTCCGAGGGCAGGCTCAACGGCACCACGCACACCTGTCTGGGACAGGAGTACGTGCCGGTGGCCCTGGCCCCACTGCTGTCGGGCGACCACGTACTCAGCAACCACCGCGGCCACGGCCACTACCTCGCCCTCTTCCGCGATCCCGCCGGACTGCTCGCCGAGATCATGGGCCGGGCCGGCGCGGTCTGTTCGGGCGTCGGCGGCAGCCAGCACATCCGCAGGCAGAACTACCTCTCGACCGGGGTGCAGGGCCAGAGCCTGCCGCTGGCCGTGGGCATCGGGCTGCGCTGCAAGCGCGTCAAGTCCGGGCAGATCGCCGCCGCGTTCGTCGGCGACGGCACCTGGGGCGAGGGCGCGGTGTACGAGGCACTGAACATGGCCGCGCTGTGGCGGGCGCCGGTCCTGGTGGTCGTCGAACACAACGCGGTCGCCCAGTCCACGCCGACGCACCTCCAGATGGCCGGTTCGATCGCGGACCGGGCCGCGGCCTTCGGCATCGACTTCCTGGAGATCACCGGCCACGAGGTGCCGGAGATCCGTGAGCGGCTGGCCCCGGTGGTCCGCCGGGTCCGTGAGGAACACCGCCCGGCGGTCGTGCAGTTCACCACCCGCCGGCTGGGCCCGCACAGCAAGGGCGACGACACCCGCACCCAGGCGGAGGTGGACCGCCTCTGGGCCGACGACTGGCACCGGGAGCTGACCGACCGGCTGGGCGGGCCGTTCCGGGAGCTCGACGCGCGGATCCGCGCGGACCTGGAACAGCTGGCCCGGGAGGTGGAGGCACGGCCTCCCGCCGCGTGGTCGGGGTCCGGTCTCCCGGACACGAGGATGGAGTATCCATGGCCGAACTGACCGAGCCGACCGAATCGACGGAGCCGGCGGAATCGACCGGACTGACGGGCCTGGTGGCCGATGTGCTCCAGGTGGCCGCCGCCGAGGTGACCGACGACACCGGGCCCGCCACCACGGCGGCCTGGACCAGCCTGCGGCACGTCCAGATCGTCGCCCGCGTCGAGCAGACCTACGGCGTGAAGCTCACCGCCCGTGAGGTACGCGGCTGCCGTACCGTCCGCGCCCTGCGCGGAGTCCTGGCGGAGAAGCGGGAGGCACCGTGACCGCGCGCCCCGCGCCCCGGATGGTGGAGGTGCTCAACGGCGCCCTGCACCGGCTGTTCGACGAACGGACCTCGCTGCACCTGCTCGGCGAGGACGTACTCGACCCGTACGGCGGCGCCTTCAAGGTGACCCGCGGCCTGTCCACCCGCCACCCGGACCGGGTGCTCGGCACCCCGATCAGCGAGGCGGGCATCACCGGCGTGGCGGGCGGTCTGGCCCTCGCGGGCGACCAGGCGGTCGTGGAGATGATGTTCGGCGACTTCGCCGCGCTCGCCTTCGACCAGGTGCTCAACCTGATCTCCAAGTCGGTGACCATGTACGGGGAACGGGTGCCGATGCCGGTCGTCGTGCGCTGCCCGGTCGGCGGCAACCGCGGATACGGCCCCACCCACAGCCAGAGCGTGCAGAAACACTTCCTCGGCATCCCCAACCTGGCGCTGTACGAGACGAGTCCGTTCCACGACCCGTACGCGCAGCTCGCCGAGGGACTCGACCACGGGCCCGCGATGCTCTTCGAGGACAAGGTCCTCTACACCCGGCGGGTGTTCCGCGACGGGGTGGTGGACGAGCACCACGGATACACGCTGCTCGGCGGGCCGACCGGCTGGGCGCACATCACTCCCTTGGACGGTACCCCCGCCGACGTGGTGCTGATGTGCCCCGGCGGGACCGCGCACCGGGCGATCGAGGCCGCCCGGCTGCTGCGGGAACGGGGCCTGACCGCCCACGTACTGGTGCCGGCCCGGCTCTACCCGCCCGACCTGGAGCCCGTGCTGCCGTTGCTGGCGGGCGCCCGGCTGGTCGCGGTGGCGGAGGAGAGCACCGCGGGAGGCACCTGGGGCGCCGAGATCGCCGCCCGGGTGCACGGCCTGATCTGGGCGGAGCTGCGCGCACCCGTCACATTGCTGTCCTCGGCCGATTCGGTGGTGCCGACCGCCCCGCACCTGGAGGCGGGCGTACTGCTGGGGGCCGAGCGGATCGCCGGGGAGATCGAGGCCACCGGACCGCGGGACGCCGAGCCCGTGGCCGGGGTGCCGGTCGGCGTGCCCAAGCTCAACAACAACGACACCGCCTACCTGGTGGTCCAGTGGCTCGCCGACGACGGCGCACAGGTCGCCGAGGGCGATCCGCTGGTCGAGGTGGAGACCTCCAAGGCGGTCGAGGAGATCGTCGCCCCGGCCGCCGGATACGTGCGTGTGCGCGCCGCGGAGGGCAGCGAGGTTGAGGTGGGGGAGCTGCTCGCCGAGCTCTTCACCGAACCGCCCACGGCCGCGCCCGACGCCGCGCCCGCCACGCCGCCCGGGGCCCCCGACGCCGCGCCCGTACCGTCTCCCGCCGCTCCGCCGGAACCCGCTCACCGCACCCATGTGCTCGACAGGGCCCAGCAGGGCACCGCCGCCGTGGTCACCCGCGCGCACCAGGAGGTGCCCGCCGCCTTCGCCGCGGTCGAGGTCGAGGTGGACGCGGTGCTGGCCCGGCTGCGGACGCTGTCCGACGAGACCGGCGCCGAAGTGGGGCTGCCGGAGGCGGTGGTGAAGGCCGTGGCCGCCGCGCACCCCGCGTTTCCGCAGCTGTTCGGCACCCTGCTGGACGAACGGACCGTACGACTGGCCGACACCGTGGACATCGGGGTCACCGCGGACGCCGGGAACGGCCTCTACATCCCCGTGCTGCGGGACTGCGCCGCCCGTTCCCTCGCCGACCTCTCCGACGACCTGATGGAGTTCCGGATGAAGGCGTTCCGCGGTGAGTTCACCGCGGGCGAGCTGTCCGGCGGCTCCCTGAGCGTGTCCCTGAACGTGGAACCCGGCGTACTGGTCGTCCAACCGATCGTCATGTGGCCCCAGTTGTGCATGGTCTCGGTCGGCGGCCCGCTCACCCGGCTCGTCCTCGCCGACGGGAAGCCCGTCCCCGCCACCGTGGTCACCCTCGGACTCGCCTACGACCACCGGGTGGTCAACGGCCGGGAGGCGGTCGCGTTCCTGCGCACCGTCGCGGACGCCCTCCACGACCCGGAACAGCTCGTCAAACTCATCGACTGACCGTGAGGAGTTCCAGTGGCGTACGGGTTGACCGCCTTCGGTGTGGCCCTGGGTGAAGAGGCCGCCGTCAAGGACGTGGTGGCCGAGTACACCGAGGACGTGGAGCGTGTCCTCGGCTACGGCTACGAGTACATCCACCGGGCCCCGCCCGACGTGAGCGTCACCGATCTCGCCGTCGAGGCGGGCCGTCGGGCCCTGGAGTCGGTGAACCCGCGCGAGGTGGACCTGCTCGTACTCGCCCTGACCGACCTCGCCGACCATCTGTACTGGGACGCGGCGGCCCGGGTCCAGTGGGCCCTCGGGCTCAGCCACGCCGAGGCGGTGCTGGTCGACCAGGGCTGCGTGGGCGGAGTCACCGCGTTCGACACCGTCGCCGGCCGGTTCGCCACCCATCCCGGCTACGGTACGGCGCTGGTCGTCGGCGCCAACCGGACCGTCGAGGCGTACTGGAACAGGCTGGACACCCACTCGCTGCTGTTCTCGGACGGTGCCGCCGCCGCCGTCGCCGTACGCGACGCGCCCACACTGCGCTGGCGGTCCTCCTACGCGGAGACCGACGGCCGGTACGCCGACTTCTTCCGGATGGACGTCGGCGGCGCGCGGCAGCCCTTCGTCCCCGGCACCGAGACGCCCGCCGTACGGGACGCCTGGGACGTGGTCGACCAGTTCGAGCACGACGCCGAACGGCTGGCCGCCTACGCCGAGGAGATCGACGAGCGCACCGCCCGCGCCGTGCACCGGGCCTGCCGTCAGGCCGACTGCGCCGAGGAGGGACTGGCCCGGCTGCTCCTGCTCAACGACAACGCCCGGGTACTGGCGACGCAGGCCGAACTGGTCGGGGTGCCGCTGGAGCGGACCAACGCCCGGCTGGCCGCCCTGAACGGTCACTTCGGCGCCGCCGACCACCTGTTCTCCCTGGCCCGGATGGAGGAGGCCGGGGAGCTGGCACCCGGGGACCTCGTGGCCCTCGCGGCCAACGGCCGCGGCATGCACTGGGCGTGCACGGTCCTCCAGCGCTGACCGCGCCGCCGGCCCCTGCCCCGGCGGTCCGCGGAGTCTCCTCCCACCACACAGATCGGAGTAAAACGATATGAGTCGTCACCCCGCCGGGCGCGCCCTGGTGGCCGCCGCGCTGGTCTGCGCCGGCCTGGGGCTGGTGTCCTGCTCGACCGATCCCGACACGGCCGTGCGGTCCTCCGACTCCGCCGACACCCCCACCTGCAAGCTGCTCCGGCCGGTGTCCGTCGAGTTCGATCTCGGGCAGCCCGCGGTGAGCCAGATGTCCGAGGAGGGCTGCACCGCCCACAGCCACGAGTTCGGCACCCTCACCGTGACCCCGCGGGACAAGCCGCTCGAAGCGGCGGCCACCGGACAGGGCAAACGGAGCACGATGCGCTTCGGCGAACACGAAGCCGTGATGCTGATGGGCTCCCTGAACGGCGTCTGCAAGATCTTCCTGGACACGGGGGAGAAGAACAGCCTGGAACTGCGGCTCGGCCGGACCACGGCGATGACCCCGCAGGTCTGCGACTCGCTGAAGGAGGCGGCGGCGAAGGTCGCCTCCGAACTCCCCGCCCCGGCCGCCGCCGGCGGCTGAACCGCTCGGAGCCCTCTGTGCCGGAGCCCCGCCGCCGTTCGACGGCGGCGGGGCTCCGGCACAGAGGGCTTCGGCACTCACTCCAGGACGCGCGTGCCGGCGACCAGGGTCGCCTCTCCCACGGAGGCGATCCCGAGGGCGGGCGCCCGGGTGTCGTCCGGCCCGTCGCCCGCCGGCCCCGGCAGCCCCGGCGTGCGGTCGACGACCTTGACGCTCGCCGGTCCCGGCGCCAGTTCCAGCTCCAGCTCCGCGCCCTCCTCGGGCACCTGACGGATCCACAGTTCCCAGGGCGCGTCCCCCGGCGGGTCGTCCGCGAACTCTCCGGGCACCCCCGACAGGGACCAGCCGCGGACGGCCGTCCCGCTGACGACGATCGCCATCTCGCGGGCGCCGCGCTCGGAGACCGCCGTCAGCCGGACCCGCCGCCCCCCGGCCTCCGAAGCTCCGACCACCTCGGTGGTGATCCGGGGGCCCGGCAACGGGAACTCCTCGGCGGGGCCCCGCCGTACCGGCACCCGCCAGCCCGGCCAGAGGTCGGACACGGAACCTCGCTCGGCGTCCGCCGGCAGGAACCGGTCGCTCCAGTCGTCCGACGGGGCCCGGCTCAGCCAGTGGGCCGTACGCCGGTCGGCGTCCCACAGATACGCGAGGTCCGCCCGCAGACGGCGCTCGGGCTCCGGAGGCAGCAGGGCGGTGCCCGCCAGCACGGCCACCGCCACCACGGCGGCGGTCACCGGCAGCAGCCGCGGCAGGCTCGGCAGCACCCCCGGCAGCAGGGCGGTGAGCAGCGCCGCGACGGCCACCGGCGCGGCGACCAGGCCGAGCCCCAGGGCGTCGGTGAGCAGCGGCAGCAACGGGAACACCAGCAGGGCGGACGGGACGGTGCCCAGCGCGGCCGCCAGCACCCGGCCCCGAACGGTCGCCCCCGCCCGGGAGGTGAGCACGGCCGCGGCGGCGAGCAGCCCGAGCGCGGGCCAGATGAACACATGGCTGCCGCCGGGCAGTGCCACCGCGCTCACGCAGGACAGCACCGTCCACAGCAGCGCCGCGCCGGCCACCTGCTCGCGGGGACCGGCCCACCGCCGGGCGAGCAGGGCCAGTGTGCTGCCGACGGCCAGGGTGAACACCAGGAACCCGGCGAGGGCCGGGCCGTGTCCGCCGATGTCGTAGTAGTGGGCGAACTCCTCGCGCCCGGACGCCGTCAGCGGCGCCAGCGCGAAGGCGGCCCCGGCGGCGAGCAGGAGCTGGCCGAGCACGACGGCGAACCCCCGGCAGGTGCCGCCGAGGGTGAGCACGCCGCTGGCCCGCAGCCGCAGCAGGAGCGCCAGCCCGAGCCCGGCCACCACCAGCGCGGCGGGCAGGGCCGCGCCCAGCGGATAGGAGACGAACCAGCCGGCGGCCTGGAAGTACGCGGAGTCCCCGGCCGGGGTACGCGCCAGATCGGCGGAGCCGAGCGCGCGGGCCAGGCCGAGGGCCTGCCCGCCCTGGTGCTGGACGGTGGCCGGGTCGACCTGCTCCGGGGTGTCGGTGGTCCCGTGGTAGTGCGTGTAACCGTCGAGATAGGCCAGGTTCAGCCCCTGGTGCCCGGCCTCCTGGAAGACCGTGAAGTCGGTGAGATTGGGCATGTAGTCGTACGCGGCGTCGAGGAGTGAGTCGGTCCGCGCGCCCGGCACCTTTCCGGCGAGTGTCTTCACCAGCCAGGCGGTGTCCGGTCCGGCTTCGAACATCAGGCTCGGTCCGCGGCTGCCCCGGGCCTCGAAGTTCAGGATCACCGCGTCGGGCGGCAGCACGCCCGGGGTGTCCACCAGGGCCTGCGCGCCGAGGAGACCGCTCTCCTCGGCGTCGGTGAACACGAGCAGGACGTCGTTGCGCGGAGGCGGTCCGGTCCGGAGCGCGCGGGCCGTCTCCAGCAGCACCGACACCGGCACCCCGGCGTCGTTGGCGCCGGGCCCGGCCTCGGTGGAGTCGTAGTGGGTGACCAGCGCGACGGGCCGGGTGCTCGCGGTGCCCGGGATACGGGCGACCACGTTCTCCAGCCGCAGACCGGCGTACCGGGAGTCGGCGCCGGTGGGGGAGAGGTCCGGCCGGTGGGAGGCCGCCGCCCCGGTGTGCACCCGGGTGTCGATGCCCAGCGCGGTGAGGGTACGGACGAGGTACTCGCGGGCCTGTGTGTGCGCGGCGGAGCCGCTGGGCCGCGGGGCGGCGGCGATCTCCCGTACGTGCGCGGTGGCGCGGGCTGCCGAGAAGGTGTCGGCGGGGGCGTCCGGGCCGCGTGCGGCGGGCATGCGGCCGTCCTGGATCACCAGGGCGAGACAGAGTGCGGCGAAGACGGCCACGGCCGCCGGCAACACCCAGCGGGCCACGGCGGTACGGGCCCCTCCCGGCGGCCCGTCGTCAAGGCCGTACCGGTCGGTGCCGCTCTCCGCGGGGCTGTCACGGGCCTGTCCGTCGGGACCGGGATCCTTCGGGCCGACGGGGCCGGGGGAGGGCTCCTCCCGGTCTCCGGGCGGTGTGCCGCCCGCGCCGGTGTCATACCGCCTGAGTGCCATAGACCGTGGATCCCTCACTCGGCCGGTGTCCCCGGGGAGCTCCGGCGGTGTTCTCCCGCCCGCACAGGGCCAGTTCGATGCGGTCGAGCACGTCCTGCTCGGCCACCGCGCCGAGTTCCACCGCGGCGCGCTGCCGGGCGTGGTCGCGGACCAGCGGGTTGAACGTGTAGGTGGGGCCGCCGGGTATCCCGCCGGGGGCGACCGTCAACAGGTGCAGATTGACCAGGGTGTCCAGCAGCCGCTGGGTGTCCTCGCCGGGCCGGTCGGAGACGGCGGAGGCCATCCACTCGGGGACGTACTCCAGGTCGCACAGGCTCAGCCGGAGCCACAGCCGGTACCCGGCCGGGGGCAGCTGGTCGAGGGAGGTGGCGAGCCGCGCCCCCATGTCCAGCCAGCCGATGGAGAGTTCGTCGATCCGGTTCTGCTGGGTCGCCAGCCGGTCGGTGAAGCTGCGCAGGGTGCAGCGCGGGCGGGCCCGCAGCCGCGCTCCGGCGGCCCGGATGGCCAGCGGCAGGTGTCCGCAGAGCTGGGCGATCCGCCGGGCGCTGTCGACCTCGGCGAAGACCCGCTCCACGCCCACCAGCGAGGCGAGCAGGTCCAGGGCCTCGTCGGTCGGCAGCCCGTCGACCCGGTACTCGGTCAGGCCGGGGATCTTCAGCAGGCTGGCGCGGCCGGTGCACAGGACGGCGCTCTCGCCGCTGGGCAGCAGGGCCTCGTACCGGGTGGACTCGGCGACGTCGTCCAGCACGATGAGCAGCCGTTTGTTGGCGGTGACACTGCGGAACAGGGCTGCGCGGGCGGCGAGGCCCGCCGGGATGCGCTGTTCGGGCACCCCGAGCGCGTCGAGGAATCCGTGCAGCACCTCCTGCGGGGCCGCGGGGTCGGTCTGTCCGTGCAGGTCGGCGTAGAGCTGCCCGTCGGGGAAGCGCTGTTGCAGGCCGTGGCCGACATGGATGGCGAGCGCGGTCTTGCCGGTGCCGCCGCAGCCCGCCAGCGCCACCACGCGCGGCCCGCCGTCGGCCCGCAGGTCCGAGGTGATGCGGTGGAGCAGGTCGCGCCGGCCGGTGAAGTCCTTCACCTGTGCCGGCAGTTGGGCCGGCACCTTCGCGGGCGGCCACGGCTGGTACGACACGGCGGGGGGAGGTGCGATCGGCTCACCGGAAAGGATCTTCTGGTGCAGCTCCTGGAGTCCGGGGCCCGGCTCCAGGCCGAGACTGTTGATCTGGGTGAGGCGGTTGTTGCGGTAGACGGTGAGTGCCTCCGCCCGCCGCTGGGAGAGGTGCAGCGCGGTCATCAGCTGGGCGCACAGCCGCTCGCGCATCGGGTACTCGGCGACAAGTGGTTTGAGTTCGCTGATGAGTTCGGCGTGCCGGCCCAGCGTCAGGCCCACGTCCAGCCACTCCTCCAGGACCGAGAAGCGGCGCTCCTCCCAGTGGGCGGCCACCGCGTAGGTGAGCGGTCCCGAGAGGTCGGCGAGCGGCTGCCCGCGGAAGAGGGCCAGCGCGCTGCGGTATTCGGCGGTGGCGGACTCCAGATCGCCGACGGCCACCAGCTCCCGGGCCCGGCGTACGGCCTTCTCGAACGCGTGGGCGTCGAGGTCCTCGTCGCCGAGCCGGATCCGGTAGCCGCCCTGCTCGGTCTCGATGAGGTCGACCGGCGCACCGGCCGCCGCGAACGCGTTCCGCAGGCGCCAGACGCAGGTCTGTATCTGCTTGTCCGCGGTGGCCGGCGGAGCGGAGCGCCACACGGCGTCGATCAGCGAATTGACCGGCACGATTCGGTTCGTATGCAGCAACAGCGCTGCCAGCACCGTCAGCTGGCGATTCCTGCCCACGCGAATTGGCTTGCCGTGAATGATTACCTGTAATGGCCCCAGGATGCGAAAGAAAATGTCACGACCATTGTCGTCCAGACCTTCTTGGGAGTGACCTGTATTCAGAGATGAATATCCATTGTGGATCGGCAAGATCATCCTCCGGGCACCGAAGCAATTTGCAGGCCAGCAGGGAACTTTAGGAGAGCATCAGGCGTCATGTCCATACCCCGGCTTGCTCGTGACCATGGAATTTGTTCGGAGAAACTTTTCCACCGGCGCGGATTCTTTGCACTGTGCACAATGCGGACTGGCTTGATTAGTGCGGTTCCCCGGAGGTGGCTATCGGCGGGGCGTAGATCATTCGGCCGCTATCGTCTTTGGCCTGAAATCGACATCGTGCGCAGGGCCAGCGCGTCGACCTTTCCACCTGGTGTTCTCGGCAGTTCCGGCAGCACGGTGATGTGATCCGGACGCATCGGCCCGGGAAGGGTTTCGGCTATTTTCTCGTTCAACTGCGAGGCCGTCGCCCCGGCTCCCAGCACCACGAACGCGATCAGCCTCTCGCCCGCGTCCTCACGGCGCAGCAGCACCGCGCAATCGGTCACCGCGGGGTGCCTGCGCACCGCCGCCTCGACCTCGCCCAGTTCGATGCGGAACCCGCGCACTTTGACCTGGTGATCGACCCTGCCGAGAATGCGGAGCCGGCCGTCGTCCCCCCACCAGCCGCGGTCCCCGGTCCGGTAGAGGCGCCCGTTCGGCTCGAACGGATCCGGCAGGAAACGCTCCGCGGTCAGCGCCGCTCTCCGGTGGTATCCACGGGCCACTCCGGGACCGCCCAGATGAATCTCGCCAGGCACTCCGGGCGGTACGGGACGCAGCCGGGCATCGAGTACGTACGCGCGGTAGCCCGGCACCGGACGTCCGATCGGGATGCCCCCACCGGCCGCCTCGGCGGGGCCGCACCGGTGCGTGGTGGCCCAAACCGAACACTCGGTGGGGCCGTAGTCGTTGAAGAGCGGCGCGTCCGGACAGAGCCGCAGATGCTCGGCGACGATGTCCGGGCCGAGTGGTTCCCCGCCCACGGCCACCATCGCGAAACGGTCGAGCACGCTCCGGTCCGCGACCTGGAGAACGATCCGATAATGCGAGGGCACCGCGTGGATGTGTGTGACGGCGGCCAGTTCCAGCAGCTTCCGCAGCGCCATCGGGTCGTGCGCCTCGGTCTCGGTCGGCAGCACCACCGCGCCGCCACCGGTCAGTGCCCAGAACATGCCGCCCGCCGCCCCGTCGAAGCACAGCGGCGGCAGCACCAGGTCCCGGCCGGGCGGCGGGCCGGACACCGCGCGGGCCGCCGTGGACGCCACGATCGCCCGGTGGTGCACCCCGATGCCCTTCGGCTTCCCGGTGGAGCCGGACGTGTAGATGACGTACGCCAGATCGTCGGGGGTGACCGGAACGCCGGGGGATGTGCCGGGCAGCCCGGCGGCCCCCTCGGCCGGCAGCACCGGCACCGGGACGGAGAATTCCGGCCGCCCGGGGGCGAGGAGCGCAACGGCCCCCGAGTCGCTGAGGATGTGCCGGATCCGCTCGGGCGGGTACGTCGGCTCGATCGGGACGTAGGCGGCGCCCGCCTTCAGCGCGCCGAGCATCGCGGTCACCGACCAGGCGGCGCGCTCCGTGAGCAGGGCGACGAGCGTGCCGGGACCGACCCCGGCCGCGCCCAGCTGCCGGGCCACCCGGTTGGCGTCCTCGTCCAGTTGACGGTAGGTCAGTTCGGTCTCCCCGCACAGCACGGCCGGCGCGTCCGGGGTCCGTGCGGCGTGTTCCTCGACCAGGGTGTGCAGGCAGCGGTCGCGGAAGGACCGTCCGTCGCCGCGCGACCAGCCGTCGAGCGCGGCCCGCTCCGGCGCCGTGACGCCGTCGATCCCGTGCACCGGCAGGTCGTCGAGCAGCCCCTCCGCCACGGCGAGCAGGCGTCGCGCGAAGGTGGTGACGGCCGGCTCCTCGTACAGACCGGTGTCGTGGTCCACGCGCAGCCCGTCGCCCTCCAGCACGACCAGCAGCCCGTGGTGGGCGACCGCGTCCGGCACCCGGACCGGCAGCGCGGTGTACGCGCCGACCCGTTCCGGCTCCGGTTCACCGCCGGGGGCCACCGCGAGCGACGCGCGGAACCCCGGAGGGACCGGAACACCGGAGGCGACCGCCTCTCCGGCCCGCCGCAGGGCGGCGGCCCCGGAATCCGTCTCGGTCACCCGCGGCGCGAGGGCCACGGGTGCGCCGGACGCCACGACCAGCGGTGTCCCCGGCGAGCCGCCGCAGCGGACCAGGAGCAGCGCGACGGCCGCGGCCAGGGCCGCCTCGACGGATACCCCGGCGGCCCGCAGCCGTGCGACGGACGGGCCGGCCGGGACCCGTACCGTCCGCGCGTTCCCGGACGCCCGGCCACCGCCCGGGACGGCGGCCGGCTCCGGTGTCACGCTCCCGTCGCGGGAGTCCCCCGCGAGGTCCGGAAACGGACCCCCGGGTCCGGCCCCGGCCACCGGGAACGGGGTGTCGTCCGTCAGCAGCCACCGCAGCACCGCCGCCGGAGGCAGCGCGTCCGCGGTGACCACCACCAGAAGGAACTTCTCCTCGCCGAGCCGGGCCAACAGCACCCGGGCGGGCCCCGGTTCCACCTCGGCGGCGGCGGCCTCCTCCCGGACCAGTTCGCCCCACTCCGTACTGTCCGCCCCGCCGGCCGCCAGGTCGTGCACGGTGAGCGGGACCTCCGGGACCCGGGCCGCGACCCGCGCCCGCAGCGCCCGCAGGTCCGGTCGGCCGTCGACCACCCAGGTACCGGTGGTGAGACAGGGGCGGCCGTCCGCCGCACCGGGCGAGGGGAAAGCCGCCGGACCGGCCGCGGGAACGGACATGGGCACGGGTGCGGACATGACTCGATGCCTCCTGTAGCGCCGTTGTGCTGTCGTGGTGAAGCGGCCGGACAGGGTGTCCGGCCGCTTCTGTCTGCTCCCACGGCCCGTCAGAGCAGGACGCGCTCCGCCGGGGTCTCCCGGTGCGCCCGCGACTTGCGCAGGTCCCGGGTGACGACCGCCTTCTTCAGCCAGCGGTCCGTGCCGTCGAACCGTGCCTTGAACGCGCTTCTGCCGTGCACCGCCCGGTAGTTGTCGATCACCAGGAGGTCACCGGGGGCCAACGCGACCTCGGTCAGGTTGCGTTGCAGTTCCCCGGTCAGCGCGGTCAGCGCCGCCGCGGCCTCCTCGTCACCCGGAAGGGGCGACATGAACGCCGGGTCGATCCGCAGGTACGGCCGGTCCGGATGCCCGAACAGCACGGCACACGGCTCCGGATCGTCCTGCATCCGCTGCACCGCGTGCAGGCTGCCCCGGTTCCGGGTGAGCTGCCGCGCGTGCTTGAGGTGCTCGGTGTCCGGCAGGATCAGGAAGCGCGGCCGGCTCAGCACCTCCCGCTGCTCGTCCGTCAGCGTCACCTCGTCCACTCCGGCCACCACCGTCGGCACCGCGTCATGGTTCCGCAGTCCCAGCAGCAGCAGATAGTCGCAGCGGTACGGGTGGAAGCCGTCCTCGGTGTGCCAGGCCAGCTCCACCGTGCCGTGACCGCTCTGGTCGTTCTCGTGAGCGGGCACCGGCAGGACGTCGTGCACCAGCCGCCCGTTCTGCAGGGTCGACCAGCCGAACAGGTCCCCCAGGTGCGCGGTCGCCAGCATGAGAGCCACCTCATGCACGGCCGACTCAGGTTCCCTGGGCGGCTCCCGCCAGTCCAGCGGGGTCGGTCCGAGCCGGCCGTCGTCCACCGGCAGGCCCCGCACGACGAGGCAGGATGCCGTCTCGGCGTGCCGGAAATCCCGCAGCTCCCGGATCAGGCGCGGCGGCAGCCGGTGGGCGTGCACGGACAGGTCGTCCAGCAGGGCCGGGGCGCTGCTCGCCCCGTGGTCCCGCAGGACCGAGCGGGTGAGCGTGTCAAGCGCGGCTCCTTCGGCCGCGTCGAGGTCCACGTAGCGGATCATCGGCGCTCAACTCCCGGATGATCCGTACTCAAGCGTCCTCGTGTAGTCACGAGTCCTCCTTGTCTGACGGTCAGTTGACGTTGTGCTGCGGCGCGACGAAGGTCTCGGGATCGGGCAGGTAGCCGCCCTCCACCAGGAAGCGGAAGCAGGAGTGGGCCCACTCCTCGGCCACCGGCGGGCACTTGATGCCCGAACCTTCGAGGGCCTCGGTCAGTACCCGGCACTCGTCCATCGGGTTGATCTGCTTCTGCAGCTCCGGGTCGAGCGCGGCGTGCCGCATCGTGGCGACCCGCAGCAGCGGCGTCATCGGGAACAGGATGTGGTCCTCGTCGACGTTCAGCGCCCGCTGCCTGGCGTCCTCCTCGTCGATGACGTCGAGGTTGTAGCCGAACGACCTCAGCCACTGGTAGCACTGCTGCATGGTGGTGGGCGCCGGGTTGGTGATGTTGAAGTTCTTGCCGAAGTTCTCCTCCCGGAGCGAGGTGTAGACGACGGCCTGCGCCGTGAAGTCCACCGGCACCGCGTTGATGACGTCGTTGTAGAGCGGCAGCACCCCGAGGTCGAGGAAGCCCCGCAGATACACGTACAGGTAGTCCGTGTGGTGCGAGGCGCCGGTCTCGGCGTGGCCGGTGATCATCCACGGGCGCTGCACGGTCACCGGGATGCCCCGGTCCCGGGCGATGTACATGATCTTCTCGGCGAGCCACTTGCTGCGCGGGTAGCCGGTCGGGATCCGGATCGGTCCGCTGTCCAGGTCCTCCTCGGTGAACGGGCGCTCCGCCCCGCTGCCCATGAAGACGTCCACACTGGAGATGAAGTGGACCGACTTCAGGGTCTCCGTCGTCGCCAGCCGCAGCACCTCCTTGGTGCCCTCGACGTTGGCCGGGCGGGCCGCCTCGTACGGGTAGGTGAAGTTGACCACCGCGCCGCTGTGGTAGACCACGTCGATCCTGGACGCGCAGGCCGTGAACTCCTCCGGGCTCAGACCGAGCCGCGGCTTGGCCAGGTCACCGATGACCATGCGCATCCGGGAGCGGTACGACTCGTCCCACGCGTGGTACGTGCGCAGGGTCTGCTCCATGCGCTCCCACGCCGCGTCCTCGCTCTCCGCCCGGACCAGGCAGTGCACGAGGGCCTCGGTGCTCTTGATCAGCTCCACCACGAGGAACGCGCCCAGATAACCGGTGGCACCGGTGACCAGCGCGTGCCGCGGGTTGAACCACTCGGAGTGCGGCAGGTCCCCGGGGGTGATCTCCTCGGGCAGCCGGACCTCCTCGTGCAGCTCCTCCAGTTGCTGCGCGTACAGGACCTCGCTGTCCACGTTGTCCCGCTGCCGCCGGTCCTCCTCGATCGCCGCGGCGACGCCGGCCACCGTGGGCACGCGGAAGATCTGCTCCACCGGCAGGGTCACGTCGTGCGTCCGGGCCAGCTGCGCGGTCAGCCGGGCCACCAGCAGCGAGTTGCCGCCGAGTTCGAAGAAGTCGGCCATCGCGCTGACCTTGGTCACGCCCAGCAGCGAGCAGAAGGTCTCCGCGATCTCCGCCTCCAGCTGGGTCCCCGGCTCCACGAAGTCCTCGATGCCGAGGTCCGGCGCGGGAAGCGACGCGGTGTCCACCTTGCCGTTGGGGGTGAGCGGTATCCGCTCCAGCGTCACGAACGCGCCGGGCACCATGTAGTCGGGCACCTGCGCCAGTACGTGCTTGATCAGGGCTTCCTTGGTGAGCACCCGGCCGACGACCGGGACCACGTACGCCACCAGGCGCTGCACGCCCGGCTGGTCCTCCCGCGCGATCACCGCGGTCTCGGCGACCAGCGGGTGCCGCCGCAGGACGTTCTCGATCTCGGTCAGCTCGATCCGGAAACCACGGATCTTGATCTGGGTGTCGGCGCGTCCCAGGAACTCGACGCTGCCGTCCTGCCGGTAGCGGGCGAGGTCCCCGGTCCGGTACAGCCGGGCCCCCGGCTCATCGGAGAACGGGTCGGGCAGGAAGCTCCCCGCCGTCATCCCCGGCCGGCTGACGTAGCCGCGGACGACGCCGCCACCGCCGATGTACAGCTCACCGGGCACACCGGGCGGCACCGGGCTC
The DNA here is from genome assembly GCF_022695985.1 of Streptomyces sp. NP-1717. Taxonomy (GTDB): domain Bacteria; phylum Actinomycetota; class Actinomycetes; order Streptomycetales; family Streptomycetaceae; genus Streptomyces. Next base: position 34,929 of record NZ_JAAPBF010000038.1, read on the forward strand.
AGCCGCTTGTCCAGCAGGTGCAGACGGGTGTTGGGGATCGGGTGACCGATCGGCACCCGGCCCGCCCCCGCGTCCTGCGCGGTCACCGCGTGCACCGACGCCCAGACGGTCGCCTCGGTCGGACCGTACTCGTTGAACAGCGCCACGTCCGGGGAGCGGCGCCGGTGCGCCTCGACCAGACCGGGCGGCAGGACCTCACCGGCCAGCACGGTCGTGCGGACCGACGGGAACGGCTCCGACTCCGCGTCCAGCAGCACCGCGTACTGCGAGGGCACACCGTCGACGTGGGTGACCTCCTTGCCCCGGATCAGCGCACCGAGCAGCCGCGGGTCCAGGACCTCCGTCTCGTTCGGCACGACGACGGTGCCGCCGCGGCGCAGGGTCCAGTAGAGGCCGCCGCCCGAGGCGTCGAACGTGAACGGAGCCAGCACCAGATAGCGCTCCGGCAGCCCCGGCTCCTCGATGACCGAACGGGCCAGCGTGGAGTGCACGATCTGCCGGTGCTCCACCGCCACACCCTTCGGGCGGCCGGTGGAACCGGAGGTGTAGATGACGTACGCCAGACTGTCCGGCGCGACCGCCACGGCGGGCCGGGTCACCGGGCCCTCGGGATCCGAGGTCGGCACCGCCACCCGCTCCAGGGAAGGCAGCTTGCCCGCGAGCCCGTCCAGCGCGCCCTCGTCACCGACGACCAGGGAGATCCCGGCGTCCTCGGCGATCGACGCGATCCGGTCCGCCGGGTACGAGGGGTCGAGCGGCACGTACGCGCCGCCCGACTTCAGCACGCCCAGCAGCGCGACCATGGTGTGCACCGAACGGTCGGCCAGTACACCGACCAGGGTCTCCGGACCCGCGCCGAGCCCGGCGAGCCGCGCGGCAAGCGCCTCGGCCCGCAGGTCCAGCGAGGCGTACGTCAGCTCCGCCGAGCTGGAAGTCAGCGCCAGGGTCTGCGGGTTGGCCGACGCGGCCTCCTCGACCAGCTCGTGCAGCAGCCGCGGCCCGGCGTGCTCGGCGCGGGTCGCGTTCCACGCGGTGAGCCGCTCCTGGTCCGGGCCGGACAGCAGCGAGAAGTCGGCCAGCGCCCGGTCCGGTTCGGCGACCGAGGACTTCAGGAGCAGCAGCAGCCGGTCCAGCAGCCGCTCGGCCGTCTCACGGTCGAACAGCGCGGTGTTGAACTGGGCGCGCAGCGACAGCTCCCCGTCGCGGCGTACCGCGAACAGGTCGAGGTCGTGCGGCGTCCAGGTGACCGGCAGGTTCACCGGAGCGGCGACGGCTCCCGGCAGCTCCCGGCGGCTCCACTCCTCCTCGAAGCCGAACAGGACCTGGAACAGCGGGGTGTGGCTGAGATCGCGGGCGGGCTGCGCCGCCTCCACGATCTGCTCGAACGGCAGCCGGCCGTGCGCCAGGGCCTCGTCCAGGGCCGAATCGGTCCGCCGCAGCAGCCCGGTCAGCGTCTCGCCCGCGTCGAGGTCGAAACGCACCGGCAGGGTGTTCTCCAGCGGGCCGACCAGATCGCCGGCGCCGTCCTGCCAGGACGGCGGTACGGGTACGCCGACCGCGAACCCCTGCTGCTGGGCGTGCCGCGACAGCACCGCCGTGTACCCGGCGAGCAGCAGACGGGACAGCCGGTGGCCGGTGCCGGCCGTGAACGCGTCCAGTTCGGCGCGCAGCTCCGGCGGTACCGGCACCGTGACCACATCGGCGTCGATGGTCTTCACCGGCGGCCGGGGCCGGTCGGTGGGCAGTTCCAGGGTGCTCAGGCCCGTCGTACGGGCGCGCCAGTACTCGATGTCCTTCTCGGCGTCGTCGCCGGCCAGCCAGGCGCGCTGCGCGGCGGCGAGGGTCTGCGGCTCGGCCGCGAGGGCGGTGACCTCCGCGTTCCCGCCGAGCAGATTCGCGTACCCGGACAGGACCTCGTCGGTGAGCAGCCGCACCGAACGCCGGTCGGCGACCAGCTGATGCACCGTCAGCAGAAGGACGTGGTCGTCCTCGGCGAGCCGCAGCAGGCTCGCCCGCACCAGGGGACCCTGCGCCAGATCGAACCGGCGGCGGGTCTCGGAGGCCGCGATCCGGGCCAGTTCGGCGTCGAGCCGGTCCGGGTCCACCTGGACCACCGGCAGTCGCAGTGACGCCACCGGCCGTACGGTGGCCAGCGGGTGGCCGTCCACCGTACGGAAGGTGGTGCGCAGCACCTCGTGGCGCTGCACGGTCGCCGACAGTGCCTGCTGGAGCACGGCCGCGTCGGTCCGGCCGGTCAGGCGTACGGCGGCGCTGGTCTGCCAGGGCCGCTTCTCGTCCAGCTGGATCAGCAGCCACAGACGGCGCTGCTCCAGGGTGAGGTTGCTGGTGACGTTGGCGGATGCGTCCAGGAGACCCGCCAGGAGCGCGCGCTTCTCGTCGGACGTCAGGGAACTGATCTCTTGCTGCCCGCTCATTCGGTGGACTCCCGTCCTAGCTGTCGGATGCGGTCAGGCGGAGCGTTCGCGGACCGAACGAGGACGCATGTCGGTCCACACCCGCTCGATGTGCTTGAGGCATTCCTGCTTGGTGCCGGCCGGACCGTTCGCGGCCCAGCCCGCGGGCACCGCCCGGTCGGCGAACCAGATCGAGTACTGGTCCTGCTCGTTGGTGACGACCTGGAAGACGGTGTCGGTGTCGTCGATCCCCATGAGGGCTCCTCGTGGTGTGTCGTGTGATCGGTTCGGATGTCCCTGTGGTCAGTTCAGATGGCGCAGGAGCTGGTCGATCTCGTCGTCGGACATCCCGGCGAGCTGGGCGAGCAGCGCCTCGTCGGCGGTGGGCCTGCGGTCGCGGGCCCGCTCCAGTTCCTCGATGACCGCGGCCAGTCCGGCCGGGGTCGGCAGACGGAAGAAGTCGCGCACCGGGACCTGGAGGCCGAACTCGGCCCGGACACGGCTCAGCAGCTTCGCGGCGAGCAGGGAGTGCCCGCCCAGTCCGAAGAAGTCGGCGTGCACCCCGACCGCCGACAGCCCCAGCACGTTCTGGAAGATCGCCAGCACCCGGCGCTCCACCCCGTTGCGTGGCTGCACCTCCGCCACCGGGTCGCGCGGCGCCTGCTCCGGCGCCGCGGGCAGCGCCCCCCGGTCCGGCTCACCGCCGGGGCCCACGGGCAGTTCGTCCAGCACCCCGAAGACCGCGGGCACGCGGTAGCCGGGGAGTGCGGACCGGGCCCGGCCGCGGATGTCGGCCGCGAACGCCTCGCGTTCCCGCTCGGTGCCGGCCGCGACGGTGCCGTCCGGCACCAGCCAGGCGATCAGGCGGGTCCCGCCGGTGTCGGTGGTCACGGCGGCGGCACGTACTCCCGGCAGACCGGCGAGCACCCGCTCGACGGCCGCCGCCGGTACGGCACGGTCCCCGACGAACAGCCGGCCCTCACCGGGCCCGACCGCCTCCAGGGCACCGTCCCGGGCCCGCCGGCAACGCAGCCCCACCGCGACGGCGGCACCCGACTCGTCGGCGACGTACAACTCGCCCACCAGACCGGCGGACACGGGCACGCCCCGTACGTCCAGCAGACTCCGCACCACCCCGGCCGGCGGCGGTCCCAGCCGGCGCGCCCGTCCCTCGTCCAGCGGGGCCAGCGCGGCCGGCAGCGCCATCGGCTGCGGCCCGGGACGGCCCAGGAACACGGTGTCGCCGGTCCGCGTCAGCATGTCCACCAGGTCGGGGGCGAGCACCTCGCCCACACACACGAGCCGGGCACCGGGCGGCGGCTCCCAGCCCTCGGTCAGCACACGCCGCCAGGTCGGCGGATCGGCCAGTACGAAAGCGGCGGGCGGCCCGGCCGGTGCCACCTGCGCACCCGACAGCATCAGGCTGCGGGCGTGGGCCAGCGGCATCAACAGGTCCACCAGGGACGGCGGGGCACCGCCGTCGAGCAGCAGCACGTCGTCATCGGCGGAGACCGACAGCCGCTCCGCGACACCGGCCAGCGCGGCGGCCAGCGCCCCGTGCGACAGCGTCGCCCCGGACCCGTCCGGACCCCCGTCACCGGCCCACCAGGCAGGCGCGTCAGGACCCGGCGCGCCGGCGTCCGCCACCGGGTCGAACCGCGGCCCGGTGGTGATCAGCCAGCCGCCCGGCTCCTCCTCCGCCCGCCGGACGAACGCCCCCGCCCGGTCGTGCCGCTGCCCGTACGCCGGCACCGCGCCGACCTCGAAAGCCGCCAGCAGCACCGCGATCAGCGCCGCCGAGGGCACCGGGGGAGTCGTCACCCGCATCCCCGGTCCGGCGATCCCCTCCGCCCGCAGCCGGCCGGCCAGATCCGCCGACCACTCGCGCAACTCACCCAGCGTCAGGACGGCGTCCGCCGAGGACAGCACCATGTCGTCCGCGCCGCGCTCCGCCAACAGACCCGGCACCGTGACCGCGGCCGACGGCCCGGCCGGCACACCCGCCGCCTCCGCGCGGATCGCGTCCGCCTCCGCCTCCGCCGTCAGGGGCAGCGCCCCCACCGGGACCGCCGGGTCCCGCAGCGCGTCCGCCAGCACCAGCCGGTGCAGCTCCACGATCCGCGCCGCCGTCGCCTCGTCGTACAGGCCCCGGTCGTAGTCCAGCTGGAGCCGCAGCCCGTCCCCGTCCGGCAGCACGGTCAGCCACAGGTCGAACTTGGCGGCCGTACCGGTCAGTTCCACCGGCGCCATCGTCAGGCCGGGCAGCCGCACCTCCGCGGCCGGCGTGTTCGGCATCGAGAACATCACGTCGAACAGCGGATTGCGGTCCAGCGCCCGGGCCTGCCGGATCTCCTGCACGAGCCGGTCGAACGGCATCCGGTCGTGCGAGAACGCGCCCAGACAGGTGTCGCGCACCACCCCCGCCGCCGACTCGAACCCGCCGCGCAGCGGCAACCGGGCCCGCAGCACCAGGGTGTTCGCGAAGAACCCCACCAGCCGCTCCGCGTCCGGATGGTGCCGCCCCGCCACCGGCGTGCCCACCACCACGTCCTCCTGGCCCGTCACCCGGGCCAGCGTCGCCATGAAACCGGTGAGCAGCACCATGAACAGCGTCCCGCCGGACCGCTTGGCCAGCTCCTCCAGAGCGGCCGTCGTCGGACCGTCCAGGCGCTCCTCCACCCGGCCTCCGTCGCCGCCGCGCCCCTGGTCCCGGGGACGGTCCACCGGCAGCTCCAGAGGCGTCGTACCGGCCAGCGCCTCCTGCCAGTGGGCGACCATCACATCCATGCGCTCGCCGGCCAACTGCTCGTCCAGCCAGCCGACATAGTCGGCGTACTGCACCGGCAGCTCGCCGAAACCTGCCCGGCCGCGCTCCCGCAACCCCCGGTAGGCGTCCGCGAGATCCCCGTAGAACACGTCCATCGACCAGCTGTCGCACACCAGATGATGGATCGTCACGATCATGGTGTGCCGGCGCGGTGCCTCACGCACCAGCACCAGCCGCAGCAACGGCGGCGCGTCCAGCGCGAACGGCAGCGCCGCCTGCTCCCGGGCCAGCCGCTGCACCCGGGCCTCGGCCGCCTCGGCCGACAGGGCCGTGCAGTCGACCACCGGCAGCGACACCAGCGCCTCGGGCAGCACCAGCTGGTGCGGATCACCGTCGACCAGGCCGACTCCGGTGCGCAGGCTCTCGTGCCGCGCCACCACCGCGTTGACCGCCTGCTGGAGCAGCACGACGTCCAGGTCACCCGTCAGCCGAACCGCGCTCACCACGTTGTACGCGGCATTGCTGGGCGGGTTCAACTGGCAGACGAACCACAGGCTGCGCTGCGCCGGCGCGGCCGGCAGCACGAAGTAGTCGCTGTAGTCGCGGGACTCACCGCTGCCGACACCGCCGGCGTACGAGGAACTGCTCACTGGGTCCCCGCCTCCCTCGCGGCCGCGGCACCGAGTGCCGACTCGATGAAGGTCACGACGCTCCTCTCGTGGTCCTGCACGAAGAAATGACCTCCGTCGAACTCCCGCACCGAGCAGTCCGCCGACGTCTGCCGGGCCCAGCCCGCGTCCCCGGGCCGCACCAGCGGATCCCGCGTACCGCGCAGCACCCGCACCGGCACCGGAACCGGCGGTCCCGGCACATACCCGTAGGTCTCCGCCAAGGTCAGATCGGCCCGGATGGTGGGCAGCATCAGTGCGACCAACTCCTCGTACTGCGACAGCTCCTGGGGCTCCATCCCCTCCCAGGCCCGCAACCGGTCCAGCAGCTCCGCGTCCGGCAGGTGGTGCACCTGCTCCTGGTCCGCGTACTGCGGGGCGTCCCGGCCCGACACGAACAACGCCACGGGCAGCGGCAGTTCCAGCTCCACGAACCGCCGCAGCACCTCGAAGGCGACCAGCGCGCCCATGCTGTGCCCGTAGAACGCGTACGGCCGGCGCGTCAGCGGCTTCAGCGCGGGCGCCAGCGCGTCGACGAGCGCGGTCATGTCCTGGAACGGCGGCTCCCCGAGCCGTACTTCCCGGCCCGGCAGCTGCACCGCGGTGACCTTCAGCGCCGAGGCGTGGCCGTGCCAGCTCCGGAACACCGCGGAACTGCCCCCGGCATGCGGAAAGCACACCACCTCGGCGACCGGATCGGTCACTTCACCGAAAGTCCGGTACCAACGGGAACTCAGTCGGGTCGGGCGCACATCTACCTCCATCGGAGATGGCGAACGTGGAACGCGAGAATGTGCTGGATCGGCACCGCCGGGTCTGATTCACCGACCGGATCGCAGTGCGGAATCCTATCCCTACCAGTTTCATCCGAGGGCGCTCAATGACCCCATACCGGCCTGAGAGGCGAGCGATAAGGAACTGAGAGCCGAGTGAGAGACAGCACGCTTTTAATTGCATCGGCGCCGACGTGTGTCGCCTTCACGGCGTGCCGCCACGAACCCCGCACTCTCCCTGATACGTCGATCCGACACCGGGCCGCCCGCGGCCGAGGGAATGGAGTCCGCCGATGCCGAGCCCCGCCCGCCCCACACTCGTGCACATCCTCGTCGGGCACGCCGCCACCCGCGGCGAGCAGACGGCCTACGAGTACCTGCACGACGACGGGCGAGTGGACAGCCTCACCTACGGCGAACTCCTCACCCGAGCCACCACGACCGCGGCGCGACTGCGCGCGGACGGCGGACAGAACGGCCCCGCCCTGCTGCTCTACCCGCCCGGCCTGGACTTCGTCGTCGCCGTCTGGGCCTGCCTGCTCGCCGGCGTACCCGCGGTCCCCGCCTACCCGCCGCTGTTCGGCTCCACCGACCGCATCACGGCGCGCTTCACCCGGATCCTCGACGACTCCCGCGCCACCACCCTGCTGGCCGACCCGCTGGTGCTCGGACTGTTCACCTCCGGGCTGCGCCCCGAGGACCTGCCGAGGGTCCTCACCCTCGACGAGAACGCCGGGGACGACGGCGGGCGGACCGCCGGCCCGACCGGAGCCGTGGGCCCCGACCCGGACGTCCTGGCCGAGCTGCTGCGCACCGCCGCGCTCCCCGAGGACACCGCTCTCATCCAGTACACCTCGGGAAGCACCGGACAGCCCAAAGGCGTTGTTCTGGAACACCGAAATCTTCTCGCCAACATCAAGGCGATAACCGAGGTGTTCCAGCTCGACGAAAGCGCCCGGGTCGTGTCCTGGCTGCCGCCCTATCACGACATGGGACTCATCGGATTCATCCTCACGCCCGTACACGGCGCATTCCCTGTCCGATTGATGTCCCCTGTACATTTCCTCAAGAGTCCGCTTTCCTGGCTACGACAGATCAGCGAACTCGGCATCACCCACACCGGTGGTCCGAATTTCGCCTACGACCTGTGCGACCGGCGCGCCGCGACCGGCGACCTCACCGGACTCGACCTGAGCACCTGGCGGCTCGCCTTCAACGGCGCGGAACCGATCCGCCCCGCGACCCTCCACCGGTTCACCGAGCGCTTCGCCCCCCACGGCTTCCGCCCCGAGGCGTTCCTCCCCTGCTACGGACTGGCCGAGGCCACCCTCATCGTCACCGGACGGCACTGGACCGCCCACGACAGCGTCGACGAGGACGGCCGGGTGGACTGCGGCCCCGTCATCGACGGACACACCCTCGCCCTCGTCGACCCCGACACCGGCACACCCGTCCCCGAAGGCGCCGAAGGCGAGATCTGGATCAGCGGCCCCAGCATCAGCGGCGGCTACTGGAACAGCACCGGCACCCCGGACAGCGAACTCTTCGGTCTCCTCGACGGCACCCGCCACCTGCGCACCGGCGACCTCGGCCGGCTGCGCGCCGGACACCTCACCGTCACCGGCCGCCGCAAGGACGTCCTCATCCAGAACGGCGTCAACCACCACGCCCACGACCTCTGTTCGGCCGCCGCCGAGGGCAACCCCGCGGTACGGCCCACCGCCGCCGCCTTCAGCGGCCCCGACGAAGAGGTCGTCATCGCCGTCGAGGTCGCCGGCAAGGACCACGACCCCGACACCGTCGCCGCCGACATCCGCACCCGCGTACTCGCCGCCACCGGAGTCCGCGTGCACACCGTGGTCCTCTGCCCGCCCCGCACCATCCCCCGCACCACCAGCGGGAAGGTCCAGCACTCCCTGGCCCGCACCCGCCACCTCGCGGGCGAACTCGGCGGCACCGCCGTCACCGCCACACCGGCCACCGCCACCGCGGAGGAAGCGGAACTCATCACCCTCTTCCTCTCCTCCATCTTCGCCGCCGTCTGCCAGGTCCCCTCCTGCGGACCCGACGAGACCCTCACCGCCATGGGCGGGGACTCCCTGCGCGCCGCGGAGATAGCCGCCGTCGTCGAGGACGCCCTCACCCTCCCCGTACGCGTCGAGGACGTGCTGCGCGCCCAGTCGCCCCGCGAACTGACCGCACGCCTGGCACAGCGCTGGGCCGACGACGGGGTGCCCCCCGCCGACGCACTGGAACGAGTCAAGACCCTGATGTCCCACGAGTGAGGGCGACGCCCGCGCACGCCGACCAAGCGGAAGAACACGTCCGGTGACGAAAAGGAGGACCACGCCTGTGTCAGACAACGTTCAGGTACCCGCCGACCTCGGCCGCGACCTCCTCGCCCGCTGGCGTGCCCGCACACCCGACGCCACCGCACTCGCCGACCCGCGGGTCAGCCCCATCCAGCTCGGCCTGCGGCTGTTCGAGGAGATCCACCCCGGCACCGCCGCCAACATCCTGCGCTTCGACGCCGAGGTCGGGGGACCCGTCGATACGCAGCGCCTTGCCGCCGCCCTGCGCACACTCGCCCGGCGGCACGCCGTCCTGCGCACCACCTTCCCCCAGGGCGACCGCGAGACCTGCGCCGTCACCCCCGAAGCCGACGCCGCACCCGACCTGACCGTCACCGACCTCGGCCACCTCGGCGCCGACGCCGGCCGCGACCGGGCCCGCGCCGACGCCGACACCCGCGCCGCGGCCCCCGTGGACCTCGCGACCGGCCCGTTGTGGCGCGTCGCCGTCTGGACCCTCGCCGACGGCACCGCCCGCCTCCAACTGCTCGCCCACCACATCGTG
>NZ_JAAPBF010000380.1 GCF_022695985.1 Streptomyces sp. NP-1717
CGCCAGGGTGCGGCTGCGCACCCGGTACAGACCGGTGTCGAGGTCGTCGGCCTTCTCCAGATGGACCTTGATCGGGCCCATGAAGGTGTAGCGCTGCTGCTTCGCGTAGTCGCGGACGAGTCCGGAGAGTTCGTCGCCGAGCTGACCCGAGTACGGGCTGAGGCGCTCGAAGTCGGGCGCGCTCAGCTCGACGATGAAGTCGTTGGGGACGACGGTCCGCTCGCGGTTCCAGATCGTCGCGTTGTTGTCGCACTCACGCTGAAGGGCGCCGGCGATCTCCACAGGCTGGACCTCGGACTTGAACACCTTCGCGAAGGTGCCGTTGACCAGACCTTCGAGTCGCTGCTCGAAGCGCTTCAGGACTCCCATGGGGCACCTCCTCCGTCGTTGCCGTCCTGGTACTGCTTACTGATCGTATCCACGCGTCGGGAAATCGGCTGGTTCCCCTTGTCTGCCCCGTCGATGAGTGTCCCCTCTCACACGGATCGTAGAGGCGGCCTCAGGACAGTGTCCCGCACCCGGGGTGCACTCCGGAGGAGTGGGGGGAGGCCGCTTGAGGTTGCTTGTTCCCCGGCCGGGTCGCCGAGACAAACGGATGTGATTCCACGCTCCGCAGCGTGCTAATCTTTTCGATGTCGCCAGGCGATCACACCAGCAGGTGAGAGGCCGGACGGCACACCCAATGCGCGGGTGGCGGAATAGGCAGACGCGCTGGATTCAGGTTCCAGTGCCCGAAAGGGCGTGGGGGTTCAACTCCCCCCTCGCGCACCAGGAGAACCGGCGAAACGGGTCTCCGCCAGAGACGAAAGTCCTGGCGGAGGCCCGTTTCTCGTATGCCCGGATCCCGCGCGGCGATGCGTGGGGTGCGAGGTGGCTTGTTGTCTGCCCCGCGTCGGGTGGGGTGCGGTGCGGGTGTGCCGGTGTGCGGTTCTGGCGCGGTGACGCATGTCACCGGGCGGGTGGGTGCGTTCATGATCCGACCCGCACCCGTGGCGCTCGGGGTGCGGGTCGGTCTGTCCGGCTGTTCGGCCCGTTGCCGCTGTGTGTTCGTGTTCCCGGTGCGTGTGCCGGTGCGTGTCCGTCCGTGTCAGGCGGCGAAGCGCGAGGCCAGGGCCTTGGCCTTCTGCGCGGCCTCTTCCCGTGCCCTGGTGCGGGACGCCTCGGCGAGCGGGACGAGGTCCGCCATGGCGGGCACCGTGTGGGCCAGGGTCAGTTCCGGGACGATGAAGTCGACGTCCTTGACGCCGAACATGCCGGTCAGCACCTTCTCCAGATAGTTCTGGACGAACTCGAAATCCGCGCGCGGGCTGCCGGGCACGTACGAGCCGCCCCGGCTGGCGACCACGGTGAACGGCGTACCGGTGACGGGACTCTCCTCAAGGGCGTTGTAGCCAAGGATGATCACGTGGTCCAGCCATGCCTTCAGCGTGGACGGAATCGTGAAGTTGTACATCGGGGCGCCGATGAGAACGGCGTCCGCGGCCGCGAGTTCGGCGGCCAGTTCCGCGCGCAGCGCGTTGTCCGGGCCCGCGGCGGCCGCGGCGATGTCCAGGTGCGGCAGCGGGGCCGCGGCGAGATCCCGGTAGACGACCTCGCCCTCGGGGTGCTGCTCGCGCCAGCTCTTGACGAAGGTGGCGGTGACGTCGCGCGAGGCGGATCCCTGGGGGGAAACGGCGGAGTCGATGTGCAGCAGCGTGGCCATGAGGGTCTCCATGGGGAACAGAGGGGTGGTCCTGGCACGGCTGAGGGCCGATGCCGGTGTTGCACTTTTGTGCGTACCTATGGATAACACAGTAGCTTACTTTTTTTCATCCCCTTCGTGGGTTCGCAGTACTCTGGTGCCATGGAGGGAAACGGGGATCCGTGCAAGCCGGTGGACGTGGGGATGACGCGCGTCTTCGAACTGTTCGGCAAGAGGTGGACCGGGCTGATCGTGTCCGTCCTGATGCAACGGCCCGTGCACTTCGCGGAGTTGCGGCGGGCGATCCCCGGCATCAGTGAGCGGATGCTGTCCGACCGGCTGACGGAGCTGGCGGGCGCGGGGCTGGTGGTGCGCGAGGTCGACGAAGGGCCGCCGCTGCGGGTCGCGTACCGGCTCACGGACGCGGGGGCGGCGATGGAGCCCGCGCTGCGGGAGCTGGGGCGGTGGGCCGAGAAGCATCTGGCGGGCGAGAGCGGCTGCCCGAACCACACCTAGGGCTCGGCGGCCTGACGGGGTGCCTGGGCCGGTCGGGGCAGGCGCGTTGGAGGGTTGTCCACAGGGGGAGACGGCTGTCGGGGCGCGGCGGTAACGTCGTCGGCGGTTGATGCCGGACGAGTGCGGGGGAGGCGGCGTGCCATGGGCGAGGCCGGTGCGGTGGTGGCTGACGGGCGTATTCCGGTCGTGCCCGGGTTCGCGGGGCGCGTGACGGCGGGCGCCGGGCGGGGCACGCCGAAGGACGCGGGGAAGGCGCTGCGGGAGCGGGTTCCGAGGTCTTCGCACGATTCGCTGGTGCTTCCGGCCGCACGGCCCGACGCGGTGCGGGCCGTCGAGGAGTCGAGCCGTGACCGGGTGCCCGAGCTGGCGCCGCTGCGGGTGGGGCGCATGGCCGCGGCACCCTTCGCGTTTCTGCGGGGCGCGGCCGGACTGATGGCGCACGACCTGGTCGGGACGCCGGTGACGGGCGCGGGCGCACAGATCTGCGGTGACGCGCACGCGGCGAACTTCGGGCTGTACGGGGACGCGCGGGGCCGGCTGGTCATCGATCTGAACGACTTCGACGAGACGGTCGTCGGCCCCTGGGAGTGGGACGTCAAGCGGCTCGCGACCTCACTGGTGCTCGCCGGGCGTGAGGCCGGCGCCGACGAGGACACCTGCCGCCGCGGTGCTCAGGACGCCGTGGGCGCGTACCGGCGCACGATGCGGCTGCTGTCGAAGCTGCCGGCCCTGGACGCGTGGAACGCGATCGCCGACGAGGATCTCGTCTCCCACACGGACGCGCGCGATCTGATGGGGACGCTGGAGCGGGAGCGCGGGGGCGGCGGCGCAGCGGCGCTTCGTCGACGCGCCGCCGGTGCTCCGGCGGGTGCCGGACGCGGAGGCCGCGGCGGTCGCGGCCTCGCTGGGCGAGTACCTGGGCACGCTCTCGCCGGACCGGCTGCCGCTGCTCGCGCGGTACGCGATCCATGACGTGGCGTTCCGGGTGGTCGGCACGGGCAGCGTCGGGACGCGGTCGTACGTGGTGCTGCTGCTGGACCACCGGGGCGAGCCGCTGGTGCTTCAGGTGAAGGAGGCGCGGGCGTCGGCGCTGGTGCCGTTCCTGGGGGCCGCGGGGTTCGAGGCGCCGGGAGTGGAGCACGAGGGGCGCCGGGTGGTGCTCGGCCAGAAGCGGATGCAGGTCGTCAGCGACAATCTGCTCGGCTGGACGACGGTGGCCGGCAGGCCGTATCAGGTACGGCAGTTCAGGAACCGCAAGGGCAGTGTGGATCCGGCCGCGCTCCCGGCCGACCAGGTCGACGACTACGCGCGGATGACCGGCGCCCTGCTGGCCAGGGCGCACGCCCACAGCGTGGATCCGCGGCTCGTCGCCGGGTACTGCGGCAAGAGCGAGGAGCTGGACGAGGCGGTCGCGGCCTTCGCCGTGGCGTACGCGGACCGCACCGAGGCGGATCACGCGGAGCTGGTGACGGCCGTCAAGAACGGCCGGATCGCCGCCGAGCTCGGG
>NZ_JAAPBF010000381.1 GCF_022695985.1 Streptomyces sp. NP-1717
ATGTGGACGACGGCCGCGTCGATGTTGTCGATACTCCCGCGGAGCCGGTCCAGTTCGGCCTGGACGGACTGGTCGATGCCGCTGTTGTCGCCGTTGTCGCTCGTGGTCATGGTGCGGAAGCTTAGGCGGTGTCTCGCGGTTCGGGCGGAGCGTCTCAGGGAGAGGGCGTCGTGATCGTCGGGGGGTGGTCGGGGTGCGGGACGCGGTCGCTCCAGCCGCCGGGGACGGTGTGGCCCTGGCGTTCCCGGAAGCGCACCGGCGCGATGCCCACGCGGCGTGTGAAGAGCCGGGAGAAGTAGGCGGGGTCGGCGTAGCCGACGCGGCGGGCGACGGCCGCGACGGGCAGTTCGGTGGCGGCGAGGAGTTCCTTGGCGCGGCCGAGTCTGATGCCGAGGAGGTAGTCCTTGGGGCTGCATCCGGCGCCCCTGCGTACGGCGCCCCGCAGTCCGGCGGGGCTCATGCCGTGGCGTGCCGCGTGTTCGGCGACGGAGAGCGGCAGGAAGGCGTCGCGGGCCAGTGCCTGGAGGACGAGGTCGCCGTCGGCGTTGGTGTCGGCGCGGTCGCGGCGCAGGGCGACGAGGAGTTCGTGGACGGCGGCGCCGGTCTCGACCTCCAGGAGCGGGTTGCCGCGCCGTGCGGCGCGCACGATGCGGCCGACGGCGGCGCGCGCGGGGGCGGCGTCGGCGAGGGGGACGACGGGGCGGTCGGTGTCGATGTAGCCGAGTTCGGTGTAGGTGGCGGTGGCGGGGCCGGCGAAGTCGACGAAGCTCTCGTCCCAGCCGGTCTCGGGGTCGGGGCCGTAGTGGTGCGGTACGCCGGGGGTCAGCCAGAGCAGCGCGGGGGCGGTGACGGTGGTGCGGTGTCCTTCGGCGTCGCGGTACCAGCCGCCGCCGGCGCCGATGACGACGGCGACGTGGTGGTCGAGGACGCGGGGTCCGACGGTGGGCAGCCGGCCGTGCTGGAGGCCGACGCCGAGGCAGACGAGGCCGAGGCGGTGGTGGACGGGGCTGGGGGTGAAGTACCGCATCCAGGTGTGGTACATCCGCTGCCGCTCTCCTCTTCAGATCTTCAGAGGGCTTCCGTCCGGGTCCGCTTCCGGTGTGTCCATGCACCGCAGATCTTTGTCCATGGACCTGTCCGTGGCCAGGGGGCGAGGGTGGGCCCGGCGGACGACGGGACCGGAGGGCGGCGGCGGTGGCCGATTTCACTGTAGGTGAGAGGGATTTCCTGCTGGACGGCCGCCCGGTGCGGTTGCTCTCCGGGGCGCTGCACTACTTCCGGGTCCATGAGGAGCAGTGGCCGCACCGGCTGCGGATGCTGCGTGCGATGGGTCTGAACTGTGTGGAGACGTACGTGCCGTGGGATCTGCACGAGCCGGCGCCCGGCCGGTACGCGGATGTGGGGGCGCTGGGCCGGTTCCTGGACGCGGCCGGTGAGGCGGGGCTGTGGGCGATCGTGCGGCCGGGTCCGTACATCTGCGCGGAGTGGGACAACGGAGGGCTGCCGTACTGGCTGACGGCGGCGGCGGGGTCGCGTGTACGGACGGGCGACCCGGCGTTTCTGGGGCCGGTGGAGCGCTGGTTCCGCCGCCTCCTGCCACAGGTCGCGGCCCGCCAGGTGGGCCGCGGCGGTCCGGTGATCATGGTGCAGGTGGAGAACGAGTACGGGAGTTACGGCTCCGACCTGCCGTACCTCTCCTCTCTGGCCGCGCTGCTGCGCTCCTGCGGGATCGACGTGCCGCTGTTCACCTCCGACGGCCCGGAGGACCACATGCTGACGGGCGGTTCGGTGCCGGGCGTGCTGGCGACGGTGAATTTCGGCTCGGGCGCCCGGGCGGCGTTCGCGGCGCTGCGCGAGCACCGGGCCGGGGGTCCGCTGATGTGCATGGAGTTCTGGTGCGGCTGGTTCGACCACTGGGGCGGGCCGCGTGTGGTGCGTGATCCGGCGGACGCGGCGGACGCGCTGCGCGAGATCCTGGAGTGCGGGGCGTCGGTGAACCTCTACATGGCGCACGGTGGCACGAGCTTCGCGGGCCGGGCGGGTGCCAATCGGGCCGGTGTGCTGCACGGGGGTGCTCTGGAGCCGGACGTGACGTCGTACGACTACGGGGCGCCGGTGGACGAGGAGGGGCGGCCGACGGAGAAGTTCTGGCTGTTCCGGGAGGTCCTGGCGGGGTATGTGGAGGGGCCGCTGCCGGAGGTGCCGCCGGCGCCGCCCGTGCTGGGTGACGGGCCGGTGCGGGTGGAGCTGGAGGGGTGGGCGCCGCTGGACGCGGTGCTGGAGGCGCTGGGCGGTCCGGAGAGACGGACGCCGATGCCGCCGACCTTCGAGGAACTGGGTGTGGACCGGGGGCTGGTGCGTTATCGCGTGGCGGTGCCGGGGCCCCGGCGGCCGTATCCGCTCACGCTGTCGGGGCTGCGTGATCTGGCGGTGGTGGAGGCGTGGGTGGAGTCCCTGGGGCGGGTCAACTACGGGCCGCGTACGGGCGAGCCGAAGGGGATCACCGGCGGCTTTCTGCATGAGCGGCAGTATCTGCACGGTGTGCGGGCGCGGGGGCTGCGGCTGGACGCCTTCGACGACGCGGCGGCGGTCGCGGCGCTGCCGTTCCGCGTGCCGGCCTGGCCGGGCGCGCGGGGTCTGTACCGGGGGGCGTTCGATGTGGAGTCCCCGGGTGACGCCCGGCTCTCCCTTCCGGGCTGGACGCGCGGCTTCGTGTGGGTCAACGGCTTCTGTGCCGGCCGCTACTGGGCGGTGGGGCCGCAGGAGTCGCTGTACGTGCCGGGGCCGGTGCTGCGCGCGGGACGCAACGAGGTGTGGGTGCTGGAGCTGGAGGGCGCGGGCGAGGGGCACGTCCGGCTGGCGTGAGACCGTTCGCGGGGAGTTCGCCGACCGCTGTGGCCGGGCGTGGCGCGCTCATGGGCAGGGGCGGGACAGGTCGTGGACCGACGCGCCGAAGCGTGTGGCGTGACCTGTCCCGCCCCGCGGGTCGCACGGGTGGGTCAGAGTGTGGAGGCGGCCGACGCGATGGCGGAGGCGAAGGTGGAGACCTCGGTGTAGACACCGGGGTAGTTGGGCCGGGCGCAGCCGTTGCCCCAGCTCACGATGCCGACCTGGATGAAGGCGCCCGCGTTGTCCTTGCGGAACATCGGGCCGCCGGAGTCACCCTGGCAGGTGTCCGTGCCGCCGGCGGCGTAGCCGGCGCAGATCTCTTCGCTGGTGATGATCTGGCCGCCGTACGAGGAGTTGCAGCTCGCGTCGGAGACGAACGGAACGGTGGCCTTGAGGAGGTAGCGCTGCTGGGCGCCGCCCTCGGTGGCCGCTCCCCAGCCGGCGACGGTGAAGTTGCCGGTGTTGTACTGCGTGGTGGTGGCGATCTTCAGGGTCGGCAGGTTGATGGGCTGGGCGAGCTTGATGAGCGCCCAGTCCTTGCCCGCGCCGTTGTAGCCGGGGGCCTGGAGGACCTTGGTGGACCGGACCTTGATGGCGCTGGCGCTCTGGAGGTCCACGACACCGGCGGTGGCGGTGATGCTGGTGTTGTTGCCCGATCCGCTCACACAGTGGGCGGCGGTGAGCACGATGGTGGACGAGTACAGCGAGCCACCACAGCCCATGGAGAGGCGGACCATGAAGGGGAACTCACCCTGGGCGG
>NZ_JAAPBF010000382.1 GCF_022695985.1 Streptomyces sp. NP-1717
CGGCGCCCGGCAGCGGTCTCGGGTCGCCGGGATCGAAAGCCGCGCGCGGCGGCTCCCACGGCGCCCGGGGCCGGGGCGTGAGAGGGGCCGGCGCGACGGGGCTGAGCGCGGGCACCGGAGCCTGCGCGGGCGGCGGTACCGGGGGTCCGGAGGGCGTGTCGAGGATCGTGGGCGGTGACACGGGAGCGGGCGCGGGCTGCTGGATCACCGGGTGGACGCCGCGCTCCTCCCACCAGGCGCGCGACCGCGAGAGGGGGCCGCTGCCCGTGGCTGCCCCCACGTCCGGGTCCTCGTCCTCGTCGCCGTCGTCCTCGTCGTCCACACCGATCGCGTCGACCGCGTGCCCGTACCCCGCTCGCGTCGTCGTGTCCGCCGCGCCACCGGCGCCGAGCGTGTCCGCAGCCGAGTCGAAACGGTCGTCGATCGTGTCGTCCGGCGCCCCGGCCGGACCGGTGTCCGGCGCGGACTCGTCGTACAGCCGACCCCACCAGTCGTCGGTGGTGGCGGGCCGGTCCCCCTGCTGGCTCATGCTCCTATTGTCGACCGCACGAGGCATCAGAAAACGGGACACCACGAAAAATAAGAGACGTGGCCGGATGACGCCGCGAGTGCGCGGCCCAAGTCCGCCGGGCGACCCCACCCCCCACGGGAAGGACGCCCGGCGGACGTTCGGCAGGCCGGAGCGCACCAGGTGCGCCGACCAGGATTCGGGGCCGGAGACCGGCCATGGTGTCGACCGTACGCCGATTCGAATCGTAGCGACTCGTCGGGGTTCGGCTGGAACGTCCGGGTAGTCAGCTTATCCGGCATACGAGGTCCGCCGTACGGGGGCGGGAACGCAACCGGCGCAACGGGGGCATATCCCTGAGGTCTGCCGATCCGGCAATGTCGCCACATTGGCAGAGTGACGCGTGATACGGGGATGATGTGCGCGGCGGGTTTACGCCGTGGCCGGTATCCGCCACACCCCGCCGGGTTTGAAACGTCCGTCCGGGGAGGGGTGCAGGGGTGCTGGGAGCGATAGGTCTCGACGAGAGACAGGAATCGGCGTATCGCGCGCTGGTGGCGCTGGGCGCCGCCGAGGCGGCCGATCTGGCGCATCGGCTCGCGATGCCCGAGCAGGACACCGAGCGCGCGCTGCGCCGGCTGGAGCAGCAGGGGCTGGCCGCGCAGTCGTCGGCCCGCACCGGGCGCTGGGTGGCCGCGCCGCCCGCCGTGGCGCTGGGCGCGCTGCTCACCCAGCAGCGGCACGAGCTGGAGCGGGCCGAGCTGGCCGCCGTACTGCTGGCGGAGGAGTACCGCGCCGAGTCGGCGGGTCCCGCCGTGCACGACCTGGTCGAGGTGGTGACGGGCGCGAGCGCGGTGGCGCACCGTTTCCACCAGCTCCAGCTCGGGGCGACGGAGGAGATCCGGGCGCTGGTCACCGGCAGGCCGGTGGTGGTGACGGGGATCGACAACGAGTCCGAGGAGCGGGTGGTGACGCGCGGCGTCCGCTACCGCGTGGTGATCGAGCGCGAGGTGCTGTCGCTGCCCGACGGGATCACCGAGCTGTCGGCGGCGCTCGGCCGTGACGAACAGGTGAGGGTCGTCGACCGGGTACCGACCAAGCTGGTGATCGCCGACAGCGCCCTGGCGATGGTGCCGTTGACGGGCGGCGACGCGGAGCCCGCGGCCCTGGTCGTCCACGCGAGCGGGCTGCTGGAGTCGCTGTCGGGGCTCTTCGAGGCGGTGTGGCGGGACGCGCTGCCGCTGCGGCTGGTCCCGGGCGGGGACGGGTCGGCGGTCGTGGAGGACGCGGTCGAGGGGCCCGGCGAAACCGATCTGGAGGTGCTGTCGCTGCTGCTCGCCGGGATGACGGACGCGAGTGTCGCCAAGCAGCTCGATCTGGGGCTGCGGACGGTGCAGCGCCGGGTGAAGGGCCTGATGGAGCTGGCGGGCGTGACGACGCGGCTCCAGCTGGGCTGGCACGCGTACGAGAAGGGCTGGGTGGCCCGCGGCCCGCGGGAGTGAGGGTACGGGGCGGGGAGGGATCGCCCGCGTGCCACCGCGACCGGGATCCTGCACTCTTGGCAGATGGACGTGTGGCAGCTCGTGCTGGTGGGTCTGGTCATGCTGCTGGGCGTCCTCGGCGTGCTGATTCCCGGGGTGCCGGGGCCCGCCATCGTCTGGGCCGCCGTGCTCTGGTGGGCGCTGAGTGACACCACGGCCACGGCCTGGGCGGTGCTGATCGCGGCCACGGCGCTGCTGCTGCTCGACCAGGCGCTCAGACCCCTGCTGCCGTCCCGCCGGACGCGCGAGACCGGGACCCGCCGGCGCACGCTGCTGGCCGGCGGGCTGGCCGGGATCGTGGGCTTCTTCGTGGTGCCGGTGGTGGGCACGGCGCCGGCCTTCGTCGGGGGGATCTACGCCGTCGAACGGGTACGGCTGGGCAGCCACCGGGACGGCTGGGCGTCGACCCGTGCGGTGATGCGTTCGGCGGGCGTCCCGGTGCTGGTCGAGCTGTTCTGCTGCCTGCTGGTGGCGGGTACCTGGCTGGGGGTGCTGGTCTGGGGCTGAGGGCGGCGCGCCGGCGGCCCGGGTGGGGTCCTCCCTCCCGGGCCGCCGGTCCCGCTCCCGCGGGTGTGCGTCGTGCGGACGTGCCGGTCAGCAGATCGGCACGCCGGGGAGTTGGGCCGCCGGGTGGTCGATGTAGATGTTCGACATGAAGCCGCCCTGGTCGCGCAGCTTGCTCCACCAGTTGTTGCTGTATCCCTCGGCGTTCACGGTGTCGCCCTGCTTCTGGCACATGACGTGGACGTTCGTGGGACCGGCCAGCCGGGTGACCACGGCGGCGCTCAGCCGGGCGTCGGCGCGGACACTGACGCCGGTGCCCCAGGTGGTGAAGGGGGTACCGCCGCCTCCGCCGCCGCAGCCGTTGTCACTGGTGAGGAAGTGCTGGTTGTAGCTGCCGGGGTAGGGCAGGCCGCCGCCGTTGATGACGATGTTCTGACCGACGCCGTTGAGCAGCTGCTCGTAGTGCAGATGGGGGCCGGAGGAGTTGCCGCTGGAGCCGGTGGTGCCGATCTGCTGACCCTGGTTGACGAACTGTCCGCTGGCCACCGAGAAGGCGCCGAGGTGGAAGTAGTACGTCTTCCAGCCGCCGCCGTGGTCGATGGAGATGTAGTTGCCGGCGCCGCTCGGCTGGCTGTGCCGGGTCGCCGTGCCGGCGGCCGACGCGAGGGCCGGAGTGCCGTTGGTGGTGCCGCCGTCGGCGCGTACGAAGTCCAGCGCGCGGCGGACCTCGGCGGAGTGGTGGCTGTAGGTCCAGCGCTGTCCGCACGGGTAGGGCGCCTTGAAGTTGGGGCCCGCCGCAGCGGCCGCCGTGTCGGAGGTGCCCGCTTCGGCCGCTTCGGCCGCTCCAGCGGGTACCGTCAGCAACCCGACTAGTACGAGGAGCGTACCGGCGAATGTGGTCGATAGGCGTCTGAGACGGGTCACGAATGCTCCCGGGTGTGGGGGAAGCAGCCGATCGGCGGGCGGGCCGCGACCGCTGCGAGACCCGGCAAAAGTAGCGACGGGCGCACCGTCCCACAACGACTGGGCAGCGCGTTTCGTCGGAGATGAAATGTCTTGCTCCTGACAAGTCGGCGCTC
>NZ_JAAPBF010000383.1 GCF_022695985.1 Streptomyces sp. NP-1717
ACCCCGCTCGAAGAACTCGACCGCGAGCCGTTCCTGGTGGACATCCGCGGCCAGCAGGCGATGTGCGCCCGCTGGGCCGCCGACAAGGGATACGTCGTCACACGGCAGTTGCTCCTCTACGGGATGCGCTCCGACCACTACGGGCTCTGGGTCGACGTCGACGCCGGTCTGGTAGACGCGTTCGTCGTCCCCAACGAGCGGGTCCTCGACCGCGCCCTCGCCTCCGTCCCGGCCTTCTACGCCGAGTGCGAGCGGCGCGGAGTCTCCGTGGAGACCGTGGGGACGGACGAACCTCTTTACGACGCCCCGTCCAAGGCCAAGGTCCACCGCAGGCTCTCCATGCCCACAGCCGGGTACGACGGCTGCTGAGACCGCCCGCCCGCCTCTCGGCGCCACGCCCCTCGCCGGACTCCGGCCCCTGAAGAGGACCGGCCCCGCCGCGCGCTGTGTCAGGCTGTGGAGCGAGCCCGTGGACGTGTGCGGGCCCTGGACGTGAGGTGAAGACGCGGTGTTCAAGGGGCGATGGCGGACGGCCGGCAGGGCCCTGGTGCGGGTGGTCGTCGTCTGGGCGGTCTCCACGCTGACCATGCTGGTGCTCGCCGGCATCCTGCCCGACTTCCAGGTCCAGGGCGCCGACGACAGCCTCACCAGGACCGCGCTGACCGCGGCCTGGGGCGCGGGCGCCTTCGGTCTGCTCAGCGCGCTCGTCTGGCCGTTCCTGGTCCGCGCCCTGCTGCTCGTCCCCGCCCTCGTACTCGGCCTGCTGGTCTTCTTCCTCAACGGCTCGCTGCTGCTGGTCGCGCTCAAATCCACCCCCGACGGCGGGGGCGCCGCCAACGCCGAGAACGCGATCGTGGTCGCCGCCGTCATGTCCGCCGTCGCGTCCGCCACCTCCACCGCCCTCGCCGTACGTGACGACAACGCCTACCGGCGCAGGCTCTCGCGCCTCGCCGAACGCCGACGGCGCCGCAGCGGTGAGGACAGCGCCCGCCGCGGCTACACGGCGTCGCCCGGCACGCTCTTCCTCCAACTCGACGGCGTCGGACACCAGGTGCTGCTCGACGCCGTCGCCGACGGCCACATGCCCACCGTCGCCGGCTGGCTCGGCGAGCGCCCCACCCACCGGCTCACCCCCTGGCGCACCGACTGGTCCAGCCAGACCGGCGCCAGCCAGCTCGGCATCCTGCACGGCAGCAACCACGACGTCCCCGCCTTCCGCTGGTACGAGAAGGAGAGCGGGCGGATCATGGTCAGCAACCGGCCCGCCAGCGCGGCGGAACTCCAGCGCCGGGCCATCGAACACACCCGCGACGCCGGGCTCCTCACCCTCGACGGCGCCAGCCGCGGCAATCTCTTCAGCGGCGGCGCCGACCAGCTCGCGCTCGTCCTGTCGATGGCCGCGCGGCGCGGCAGGGCCACCCGCTCACGGGCCGGCTACTTCGCGTACTTCACCGACCCGGCCAACGCCGTCCGTACGGCTGTCTCCTTCGTCGCCGAGGTCTGCCGCGAGATAGGCCAGTCGACGCGCGCGCGGCTGCGGGGCGACCGGCCGAGGGTGGGCCGGGGCGGCCTCTACCCGTTCATCCGGGCCTTCGCGACCGTCGTCGAACGGGACGTCGTGGTCGCCGCGGTGATAGGCGACATGCTGGCCGGCCGCGCCGCCGTCTACGCCGACCTCGTCGCCTACGACGAGGTCGCCCACCACTCGGGACCGCACAGCCGCGACGCCATCCGCGTCCTGCGGCGGCTGGACCGCTCGATCGCGCTGCTGGCCAAGGTCGCCGACCACGCGCCGCGCTCGTACCGGCTCGTACTCCTCTCCGACCACGGCCAGAGCCCCGGCGAGACCTTCCTCGGCGGGTACGGGCTCACGCTCCGGGATCTCGTACGGGCCGGCTGCGGACTGCCCGTACCGCGCCGCGCGGTGCGCACCAAGAGCGGCGCCGAGGCGCGCGACGCGGCCCGTGACGCCGTACGGACGGCGCTCCACCGGCCCGTCGAGGAGGGCGAGGAGGGCGACGAGAAGCGGTCGGCGCGGGGCTCCGACCCGATCGTGCTCGCCTCCGGGAACCTGGGGCTGATCTCGTTCCCGGACGTCCCGGAGCGGATGAGCCGCGAACAGATCGACGAACGCCACCCCGCGCTGCTGCGGACCCTCGCCAACCACCCGGGCATCGGCTTCCTCCTCGTACGGAGCGAGGCGAACGGCTCCGTGGTGCTCGGCCCCGGCGGGGCGGAGATCCCGGTCGCCAAGCTGGACGACACGGGGCTGCTGGCCACGATGGGTCCCGGCGCCGCCGACGCGGTCCGGCGCACCGACACCTTCCCCCATGTCGCGGACATCATGGTCAACTCGATGTACGACCCGGCGACGGGCCGGGTGCACGCGTTCGAGGAGCAGATCGGCTCCCACGGAGGGCTCGGCGGCGAGCAGTCGAACGCCTTCCTGTTGTCGCCCCTGACCCTGCCGCCGCCCGTCCCCGGCGGCGGCGAACTGGTGGGCGCGGAACAGGTCCACACGGTGCTGAAGCGCTGGCTGTACGACGGCCTGGGACCGCAGGTCCCCCTCGGCCCGACGCCCGCCAGGGTGGCCGTGCGCCAGGAGGAGACGGAGCCGAGCCCTTAGGGCGTGTCCGCGAGGTCCCGCCTGGCCCGCGACGCCTGGTACGGCGACTCGCCGCGTTGTCGGACTCGGCCGAGTACGCCCGGTACGAGGCCGGTCCTCCGCCTTGCGATGCAACGCACCAGCCGCTGCGGGCCCCGCCCTGCGGGCGGAGGGCGCTCCTTCGCGGACACCCCCGCAGACGCTTGAGCTGCCAGGGGGTGTCTTGCGGATCTTGCCGGGCTCGCGCTCCCTGGCGCCGCGTCTCTCCCCCGTAGCACCTGCGTTGTCGTCGGTCGGCACGGCACCGCCATGCCTTTCTCCTGCGCCTTGCGATCGCACGCAACGCGGACATCGCCCGCCGCGCGGCGGGCGTTCCCCGAACCGGCCTGATCCACAGCACGCCCCCGGCGCGCGCCCGCTGCCCGGGTCGGCGTAACCCGCGTCCGCCAAGGGAGCGGTTCTCGGCCCTCCGGCGCGCACGGCGGCGTCCGCGGGCAGAGGATGCACGATCAGGAGGTCGTGCCGAGTGAACAGCGCCCCGCAACCGCGCAGCCCCCGGCCCGCCACGGCGGGCCGTCCCGCCGCCCGCGCCGTCATGCTGCTGGTGCTGTTCGCCCTCCTTGGGATGCCGCTCGATCCGTGCGCGACGGCCGCGCGCGGCGCGGAACCCCGGCCGGCCGCCTCGACACCCCCCGAGCCCGTGGGAGAAGGGCACCACGACACGGCCGTGGCGGCGCAGTCCGCGCCCGCGAGGGCCGGGCGCCGGGCGGCGGGCCCGGATGCCGGGAGGGACCGCCGCCCGGCGCGGCCTTCGTACGGAGGACCCGCCGCCGTCCCCCCTTCGAGGAGCGGACCGGTCGCGGCGCCGCCGCTGCGCCGTGTGGTGCTGCGCTGCTGAGAGGTCCGGCACGCCCGCGTGCCCGTCGACCCATCCAGCCGGTAACCCCCATCGCACCGCGAGGACACAGCCATGCCCATCGACCCCTTCGCCGTACTCAACGCCC
>NZ_JAAPBF010000384.1 GCF_022695985.1 Streptomyces sp. NP-1717
CGCTCCTGCTGCCCCGAGACCGTGATCCACGTCTCGTACCCGCGTACGGCGTCGAAGACATGGCGCGACGACGTCACCGTGTACCGGCCCTCGAACGGCGCGCCCACCGCGTTCAGCGCCACCGCACTGCCCGCCCGGACCGCCGGATTTCCCCGGATCACCGCCTCCAGCTCCGCGAACGAGCCGGCGATCCGCTCCGCCAGGGCCTTGGCCGCCTGGTCCACCTGCGCCTGCGCGCCGTACGCCGTGTCGGTCACGACGAAACGCGCCTCGCCGAAGGGCGCGGACACCTCGGCCGCCGTCACCCCCAGCTCCAGCGTCGACGACGTCCCCGCCGGGGCCTTGCCCACCAGCGGCTGCTTCGCCTGGACGTCCCAGCCGCGCACCTCCACCTCGGAGACCTGCTCGACGGCGGACACCCCGGCCCGGCAGCGCAGCAGATTGCCGCCGAGCTCCAGCACGAGCGGATTACGGTCGGCCCGCGCCGATCCGTCCGGTGCCGAACTCGCCTCGGCGGGGCGGGTGATGTGCAGTTGCCCGTCCCGTACGTACGCCTGGGCACCGGCCTCCTCTGCGAGCCCGCGCACGAACTCCCAGTCGGTGACGTTGGGTTGGGCGATGTGCTCCAGTACGGGCCCCGCGATGTCCACCGTCCCGGGCTTCAGCCCCGCGCGCTGGGCGACCTGGCCGCAGATGTCGGCGAGGGTCATGTTCTGGTAACTGGCCACCCGCCGCCCCCGGAACAGCCGGTGCGACTCGTCCAGACCCCGTACGACGGTGAACGTGCCCGTCTCGTCCAGCTCCACCTCCAGCGCCGTGACCACCCCGTCCAGCAGCGGCTTCGGCGCGCTGTCGCCACCCGAGCGTGCCAGCAGCCGCGCCTCGCTGCCGATCCTCAGCCCGGTCTGCTCCAGCAGCACCCGCTCGGGGTCCCGGAACCGCAGCAGGAACAGGTCCGGGAGCGTTCGGCTGTCGTCCACGTACCCCTCGACCAGGGTGTTCACGAACTTCGCCGGCAGCGCCGTGCCGCCGAACTCGACCACCAGCGCGGTGGCGACGCCCTGCCCGGTCATCGGCCCCGCCTCCCGGCGACACCGGTCACGGCCAAGCCCGCGTCGTACCCGCCCGGCTCCCGGTCCGCGCCGTCCCGGAGCCGCGACAGCTCGTCCAGGGCCGGCAGCAGAAGCTGCGTGCCAGGGGCGAGGCGCATCGGGTCGTCGATGCCGTTCGCCTCGGCGATCACCCGCCAGGCACCGGCGTCGCCGTACTCCCGGTGGGCCAGTGACGGCAGCGAGTCCCCGGCGGCGACCCGGTGCACACGCCGCGCGGTCAGCGCGCCCGAGGTCGGGTTCTGCCCCGGCGTCTCCCCGCTGATCTCCTCCATCGTGACCTGGCAGACCGCCCGGACGGGCACCCCGGAGGTGGTGAACAGCGTGTACTTCACGGCCACTTGGCTGACATAGCCGGGGAACCCCGTGAGCCCGCCCCAGTGGAACACCACCCACGGTGGCGACGACCGCTGCTGCTGCCGCGTCTCGTTCGTCGGCACGCAGCACGCGAACAGCTGCTCCACCGCCGTCACCACGCGCGTGTCCTGGGTGTCGCTCGCGTCGAAGAACATCTCGACCGTCAACTTGCTGGGCTGCGACCCCTGATACTCCGGCGGACCGGAACTCTTCGCCCCCTTGGCCGGAGTCCGTTTCCACGACGCCGCCTTGGTGAGGCTCAACTCCTTCGGGTTGAACTGGAAGTCGATCCGTCCGCAGGGCGCGCCGGGCGTGAGACCACCGCCGGTGGGCGGCGTCCGCAGCTCCAGATAGGCGTGCTCCAGCTTCGGCCGGGCCGATCCGCCCTTCGCGGCCGAGGCCGCCCCCGACGTACCGGCGGCGCTGAAGGCGATGGGTCCCGCCGCGCTCATGGCGCTCAGCCCTCCATCACATAGCCGTGATGGGCGATCTCGATCGTCTCCATCGCGACCTTCGGCGACTCGGGGGTGAACGAGGGCCCCGTCCAGCGCACGGGTACGACCTCCAGCAGCCCCCACTGGGCGACCTTCCGCCCGTCACCGGTCCGCGCCTCGATGTGCGCCGTCTTTCGGCTGAAGCCGGTCGTCATCGTGGCGAACCAGCGCGCCACCTTCTCCGTCTCGCTGGTGAGCGGCCGGGACAGCTTGACGTTGGAGTACTTCAGCCGGGTCGGCAGTTGCCACACATGCCCGTTGTTGCCGCCCTCCTCCCGCGTTTCGAGGACGACTTCGCACCCCAGGCCGTCACATGTGTTGAAGGACCCGAGCTCGATGTCGTCGATCGTCACGACGAAGCAGACGCTGACGGCGGGATCGCTGTCCTGGGGGGTGGCCATGACACGTACCTCTCGGTGGCGGGGCGGCGTTCCGCAGTGGCGGGGTGCGTCGGTGCATCGGTCAGTGACGGGTGTTGATCAGGAATCCGGCGCGTTCGCGCTCCAGTCGGAGGTCTGCCTTGAACAGCCGGCTGAGCGGCGCGTACAGGGCACGGACCAGCTCGTCGGTCACCACGGGCGCGCCCGCCTTCCCGGACACGGCACCGGCGGAGGGCGCGGGGGTGCCGCCCTCGCCGGTGGGCTCCGGTTCGGCTTCGCCGTCCGATACGGGGGCGGAGTCCGGGGCGGGGTCGGGTGGTGGTGGCTCCTCGGTGAGTTCGGCGTCCCGCTGGACGACTTGCTGGACGACCGGCTGGACGACCGGCCGCGAGGTGCCGGAGGGAGGCTCGGCGGCCGAACCGAAGACGACGCTCCCGTCGGGCATCCGCTGCGCCACCCCGGCGGCCACGGCGAAGGCGCCGGCCGTGGGTAGCCGGGCGCCACCCTCGTAACGGGGCGGGGAGCCCGGTACGGGTGGCGCGCCGCTGCTTGTGTGCCGCTGAACCGGGACGGCGGGGGGCGGTGTGGGCCGAATCGATGCGAGGGAGACAACTGGCAAGCGCTGCAAGGGTCCTGGCGGGGGATCCGACGAGTGGTGCGGTGGTGGCGGCAGGTCCGGACGGGCGGGTAGGTCCGACCGGGACGTTGCCGTCCACCGCACGGCCACCGTCGGCGAAGCTCCGGCGTCACCCTCCGCGTCCCCCTCCGTGTCACGCTGAACGGCTGCCGCCGGACCACTGCTCGATGTTGCCTCAACGCCTGCCGTACGCAGGGTCAGTGGCCGGTCGCCGAGCAGGGGGACGGTGGGCGACATGGGCATCGGCCCGGAGACAACAACAGAGCGTTGTACGGGAGAATGTGGGGACGGAGCCTCGCCCCCACCCTCCCTCTCCCTGGATACGGCACCCACGATCGGGTCGTCGCCGAGTAACGGTGTGACGACGGGCGGATTCACCGGATCCGACGGTGTGCCCGGAGCGCCCTTCCCCGGTACGGACGCGGCTGCCTGCCGCTGAGCTGTCGGCGGCAACCCGGGCAGCGGCGCGCCGAGTCCGGGTGCTCGCCGGGGGAGCGGGTCGGGGGGCTCCGGTTCGGTCGGCTCCTGAGGGGGAGCGGTGACCGGCAAGTAAGTTTGCTCCCCGACGAGTTGACGTACCGGCAGATCGGCCACGGCTGACATAC
>NZ_JAAPBF010000385.1 GCF_022695985.1 Streptomyces sp. NP-1717
AACCGGTAACAACAGCACAGGAGGTGCAGGGCGTTGACGATTCAGTCCCATCCGATCGCGCCCCGCCGCACGTATCTCATCGGCCGCGCGCGGCCGAACGCGATCGTCGGCAAGAACCGTGAGACGGGCGAGATCGCG
Source organism: Streptomyces sp. NP-1717 (assembly GCF_022695985.1). Lineage (GTDB taxonomy): Bacteria > Actinomycetota > Actinomycetes > Streptomycetales > Streptomycetaceae > Streptomyces. Next base: position 139 of record NZ_JAAPBF010000385.1, read on the forward strand.
CTGATCATTTTCGGCGCGTTCCTCGGCATGATGAGCGGGCTCATCGTCCCCGTCCTGTCCCTGCGGATCGTGACGCTGCTCGGGTTCCCGCTCCTCGCCCTGGCCGCGGTGTACGTGCCGTACAAGCACCGCACCGTCTACAAGTGGTTCGAGATCAACCGCAGTTACAAGCGGACCCTGCGCCAGGGCACCACCTACCGCTCCGCCGCCATGGAGTCCGGCACCTCCGCCGACGGCCGTGAGGTGGAGATCGGCCCGCCGCCCGGTATCGGGCGGATCAACTGGCTGGCCGCGCCCTTCGGTCCGGACGAGATCGCCGTACTGCTCCACGCCGACCGCCGCACCGTCACCGCCGCCATCGAGATCGAGGGCCCCGGCGTCGGTCTGCGCGACAGCGAGGACCAGGAGGCCCTCGTCGACCGCTTCGGCACGCTCCTCAAGCACGTCGCCAACGGGGACGGCTTCGTCACCCGCCTCCAGATGCTCGCCCGTACGCTCCCCGCCGACCCCGACGCGCACGCCAAGGACGTCGCCCAGCGCGGCGACTCCGCGTCCCCGGGCTGGCTCCAGGAGTCGTACGAACAGCTCCAGTCCATGGTCTCGACCTCCAGCGAGCAGCACCGCGCCTACCTCGTGGCCTGCATGCACTACACCCGCGAACTGGCCTCCGAGGGCCAGGCCATGGCCCGCGCCGCCCGCCAGGCCGCCGGCGGCAAGGGCGCCCGGCGCCGCAGGCTCGACAAGGACGCCGGGCTCGCCGTCGTCATGGCCCGTGAGCTGACCGACATCTGCGCCCGTCTCGCCGAGGCCGACATCCGTGTCCGGCAGCCGCTCGGGCAGGCCCGGCTGGCCTCCCTCGTGCACTCGATGTACGACCCGGACCACCCCATCGACCACATCCAGGCCATGACGAAACGAAACGCCTGGCCGGCCGAGCTCGACGCCATGGAGCCCACCTACCTCCAGGCCAAGACCCGCGAGTCGTCCACCCGCGCCCCCTGGTGCCACGCCACGGCCTGGGTGAAGGAGTGGCCGATGACGCCGGTCGGCGTCAACTTCCTCGCCCCGCTGCTCGTCCACACGCCCGACGTGATCCGTACGGTCGCGGTCTGCATGGACCTGGAGCCGACCGAGGTCGCCATCGAACGAATGCTCACGGAGAAGACCAACGACGAGGCCGACGCGAGCCGCGCCGCCAAGATGAACCGCACCGTCGACCCGCGCGACATCGCGGCGCACGGCCGCCTCGACCAGCGGGGTGAGGATCTCGCCAGCGGTGCGGCCGGGGTCAACATCGTCGGCTACATCACGGTGTCGTCCCGCTCGCCCGAAGCCCTGGCCAGGGACAAGCGGACGATCCGGGCGTCGGCCGGCAAGTCGTATCTGAAGCTGGAGTGGTGCGACCGCGAGCACCACCGGGCGTTCGTGAACACCCTGCCGTTCGCGACCGGCATCCGCCGATGACCGTCGATCAGAAGCCGACCGCCGCTGATAGGGGCCTGTGATGCGTGATCCCATGTCCGCCTTCACGGACGCCTTCACCACCTTCCTCTTCGGGAAGGTGGAGACGACCAGGCTGCCGGTCCGCACGTCCACCGGTCAGGCGCAGGCCGTCTATCTGCCGACCGCGGCCCCCGGTCTCGGCGACTCGGGCGTCATCATCGGCCGCGAGGTCTACAGCGGCAAGGGCTACATCTACGACCCCTTCCAGCTGTACGGGCAGCAGCTCCCCGCCCCCCACTGGCTGGTCCTCGGCGAGTCCGGCAACGGCAAGTCGGCGCTGGAGAAGACGTACGTCCTGCGGCAGTTGCGCTTCCGCGACCGCCAGGTCGTCGTCCTCGACGCCCAGGGCGAGGACGGCGCCGGCGAGTGGAACCTCATCGCGCAGGAGCTGGGTATAACCCCCATCCGGCTCGACCCGATGGCGGCCCTGGACGGCGGCATCAAGCTCAACCCGCTCGACCCGGCGATCACCACGACCGGGCAGCTCGCCCTGCTGCGCACGATCATCGAGGTCGCCATGGGGCACGGCCTGGACGAACGCTCCGGCTTCGCCCTCAAGGTCGCGCACGCCTACGTCCACGCCACGATCGTCGAGCGCCAGCCCGTCCTGATGGACATCGTGGAGCAACTGCGCCACCCGGAGCCGGAGTCGGCCGCGGCGATGAACGTGGACATAGACGACGTACGGGCCTGGGGCCTGGACGTCGCCCTCGTCCTGGACCGGCTCGTCGACGGTGACCTGCGCGGCATGTTCGACGGCCCGACGACCGTCGGCATCGACCTCGACTCGCCGCTCATCGTCTTCGACCTCTCGCACATCGACCGCAACTCGATCGCGATGCCGATCCTGATGGCGATCGTCGGCGTGTGGCTGGAGCACACCTGGATCCGCCCCGACCGGAAGAAGCGCATCTTCCTGGTCGAGGAGGCCTGGCACATCATCAACTCCCCGTTCGTCGCGCAGCTCTTCCAGCGGCTGCTCAAGTTCGGCCGCCGGCTGGGGCTCTCGTTCGTGGCGGTCGTCCACCATCTCTCCGACGTGGTCGACGGCGCCGCCGCGAAGGAGGCCGCCGCCATCCTCAAGATGGCGTCGACCCGGACGATCTACGCGCAGAAGGCGGACGAGGCGCGGTCCACCGGCCAGGTGCTCGGGCTGCCGCGCTGGGCGGTCGAGATCATCCCGAGCCTGACGCCCGGTATCGCGGTGTGGGACGTCAACGGCAATGTCCAGGTGGTCAAACACCTGGTCACCGAGGCGGAACGCCCGCTGGTCTTCACCGACCGCGCCATGACGGAGAGCAGCCAGGCGTCCGGCGCCCCGGACGCGGCCGGCTCGATGGCCGACGGGCTGTCCGACGACGTGAGAGCCGCCGAGTGGGAAGCCGAACAGCGCGCGATCCTCATGGAACAGCAGCGGCTGGACGCGTCCTCCGAGTCCACGGTGGCGTGAGCGGCATGGCGGCGGGAGGCGGCCCCGGGCCCGGCGCGCAGCGCGGGATCCCGGACGGTCTGATCCTCGGCGTGCTGGGCTTCCTCCTCGGGATCACCCTGTTCGCGTGGACGGCGACGGGCCTGGCCGCGTTCTTGGCGCGCGGCGCGTGGCCGGACTCGGTGACCTTCACCCGTACGCCGTCGGCGATACGGCGGCTGGTCTCGGCACCGCACGACCTGCCCGCCGCCTGGCCCGGCACCCCGTCGGGCGAGCTCTCCGGATACGGGCTGTTCTGGGGCCTGTTCATCGGCGAGCTGATGGTGGCGGCCGTGCTGACGGTGTTCGTGCTGGGCGTGGTGGTCCGCCGGCGGGCGCTGCGTACGGTACGGCTCCGGGAACGCGCGCGGCAGCGCGCCGCCGCCGACCCCGCCGTGGACACGGACGCGCACGCGGATCCGGTTGCGGAGGCGGG
>NZ_JAAPBF010000386.1 GCF_022695985.1 Streptomyces sp. NP-1717
GTGGGTCCGCATCCCGTCCTCGGGCTCGCGCTGTCGACGGTCCTCGCCGACACCGACGGCCGGGTGCTGCACACCCTGCGCCGTGACCAGCCCGACGAGGCTCAGATGCTCCGGAGCTTGGGCGAGGCGTGGTCCGCTGGTCTGCCGGTGGCCTGGGGCGAGTTGCTGCCCGCCGCGGAGCCGGTCGCACTGCCCACGTACGCCTTCCAACGCCACCGCTACTGGCTGGAGGCGCCCGTATCCGCACCGGGTATCGCGGCGCCGGTCGGTGCTTCGGTAAGCGACGGGTGGCGTTACCGGGTGGGCTGGACCCCGCTTGCCGTCCAGCACGCCGGCGGGCTGCCGCGCCAGTGGCTGTTGCTGTGTCACGCCGGTGGCGAAGTAGCCGACGTACGGCGGGCGTTGGAGCAGGCTGGTGCCGAGGTCGAGGTGCGGGTACTGCCCGCCGACCCCGACCGCACGGACGTCGCCGACCTGCTGACCGGTGCCGGGCACATCGCCTATCTGCCGGCCGGGTTCGACCGAGGTTCTGCTGATGAGGGCAAGGCAGATGGTGAGGGCGAGGTCGGCCTGTCGGAAGGGCTGACTGCTGTGGTGGCGGTGATGCAGGCCGTCGCGGGGCAGACCGACACACGGTTGTGGATCCTGTCCCGTGGTGCGGTCACCACGCCCGGGACCGACACCGCCCCCGACCCCGCTCTCGCGGCGGTGTGGGGCTTGGGCCGGGTCTTCGGTCTGGAACACCCCGACCACTACGGCGGTCTGATCGACCTCCCCGCCGTCTGGCAGTCCGCCACCGGCGGCCAGTTGACCGCCGCGCTGGCGGAGCCGATCGAGGACCAGATGGCCATTGGGGCGGCCGGTGTGTTCGTACGCCGGTTGCAGCACGCTCCGGCGCGGTCCGGCGCCGATCAGCAGTGGAAGCCGAGCGGCACGGTGGTGATAACCGGGGGTACGGGCGGGCTCGGCTCGCACCTGGCCCGCTGGCTGGCACGTAACGGCGCGGAGCAACTCATCCTGGTCAGCCGCTCGGGGCCCGGGGCTCCCGGCGCGAGTGAACTCGCCGACGAGCTGACCGCCCAGGGAACCCCCACCACCGTCGTCGCTTGCGACATCACCGATTCCCAGCAGGTGGCCCAACTCCTCGGCGGTACCGGCACCGGCCACCCGCCGATCACCACCGTCATCCACGCCGCGGCGACGATCGAGCTGGCCTGGTTGCGCGATGCCACGCCGGAGCATCTGAGCACCGTCCTGGACGCCAAGTGCGCGGGCGCGGTCCATCTCGCCGACCTGCTCGGCGCGAACCACCCCGATGTCCGGCTGGTGCTGTTCTCCTCCATCGCCGGTATCTGGGGCAGCGGGATGCACAGCGCGTACGCCGCCGCCAACGCCTACCTCGACGCTCTCGCCGAGAGCCGGGCCGCCTCCCAGCTCATCACGTCCGTCGCGTGGGGCATCTGGGACACCGAGTTGTCCCTCGGGCGCGTCGACCCCGACCAGATGTACCGGCAAGGGCTCCCCTTCCTCGACCGCGACCTGGCGCTCGACGCGCTCGCACAGGTCCTCGGCGACAGGGAGACGGTCCTGGCGGTCGCCGAGGTCGACTGGCCCACGTTCGTTCCCGTCTTCACCGCGGCAAGGCCGCGTCCGCTGCTGTCCGAGCTGCCCGAGGTTCGGGCCCTCGAATCTGTGGATCAGGACCCCGCGGACCGAGCCGAGTCCTCCTCGGTGCTGGTGGACAGGCTGGCTTCGGCGACCGAGGCCGAGCGGGACACCGCGTTGCTGGACACGGTCAGGACCGAGGTCGCGGCCGTGCTCGGACACGCGGACGTTGCTGCCGTTGCCCCCACCCGCGCGTTCCGTGACATCGGATTCGACTCGCTGACCGCGGTCGACCTCCGGAACCGGCTCGGCTCGGCCATGGGGCTCCGCCTCCCCGCGACGGTGGTCTTCGACTACCCCACGCCGCGAGCTCTCGCCGCTTTCCTCAAGGCCGAGGTGTGGGGCAGCCGTCCCACGGCGACAGCCACTCAGGCGGTGGCGTTCAGCGGTGAGCCGATCGCCATCGTAGGCATGAGCTGCCGCTTCCCGGGCGGCGTGCACTCCGCCGAGGCCCTCTGGGACCTTCTCGCCGAGCAGGGCGACGCCGTAGCCGGCTTCCCCGCCGACCGCGGGTGGGACATGGCGTCGCTCCATCATCCGGACCGTGACCGCCCGAACAGCGTGTACGCCCAGGGTGGCGGCTTCCTGCACGACGCCGCCCTCTTCGACCCGGCCTTCTTCGGCATCAGCCCGCGCGAGGCCCGTGCGATGGACCCGCAGCAGCGGCTGTTGCTGGAGGCCGCCTGGGAGGCGTTCGAACGCGCCGGGATCGACCCGGAGTCGCTGGCGGGAAGCCCGACGGGTGTCTTCGTCGGATCCAACTACCAGGACTACGGGGCGAATCTGACCGCCGCACCGGAAGGCTCCGAGGGGCATCTGCTCACCGGCGGCGCGTCCAGCGTCCTCTCCGGCCGCATCGCCTACACGTTCGGCCTTGAGGGGCCCGCGGTGACGGTGGACACGGCGTGTTCGTCGTCGTTGGTCGGGGTGCACCTCGCGTCACAGGCGCTGCGACTCGGCGAGTGTTCGATGGCCCTCGCCGGAGGTGTCGCCGTGATGGGCTCGCCGAACGCTCTGGTCGCGTTCAGCAAGCAGGGCGCGCTGTCACCGGACGGCCGGTGCCGGTCGTTCTCCGCCTCGGCGGAGGGCATGGGTATGGCCGAAGGTGTGGGGTTGGTGCTGTTGGAGCGGTTGTCGGACGCGGTGGCGAAGGGTCATCGGGTTCTTGCCGTGGTTCGCGGTTCGGCGGTGAATCAGGATGGTGCGTCGAACGGGTTGACGGCGCCGAACGGTCCCTCGCAGCAGCGGGTGATCCGGCAGGCACTGGCCAACGCCCGTATGGATGCCGGTGACGTGGACGTCGTGGAGGCCCATGGCACGGGTACGACGTTGGGTGATCCGATCGAGGCGCAGGCGTTGCTGGCGACCTACGGCCAGGGGCGGCCTGAGGGGCGTCCGTTGTGGTTGGGGTCGGTGAAGTCGAACATCGGTCATACGCAGGCCGCTGCGGGTGTGGCGGGTGTGATCAAGATGGTGATGGCGATGCGGCACGGCCGGTTGCCCGAAACGCTGCACGTGGATGAGCCGTCGCCGCATGTGGACTGGTCCGAGGGTGGGGTGCGTCTTCTGACGGAGCCGGTTGAGTGGCAGCGCGATGGGCGGCCGAGGCGTGCGGGTGTGTCGTCGTTCGGTGTGAGTGGCACCAATGCGCACGTGATCCTGGAAGAGCCGCCCGCCCTCGAAGACGTGCCTGTCGTGGAGGCGGAGCCTGCGGGGGTGGTGCCGTGGGTGCTCTCGGGCCGCGGCGACGCCGGCCTGCGCGCCCAAGCAGCACAGTTGGCGAACTTCGTGCGCCGGCGTGAGGGTGTGGATGTTGCTGGGGTGGCTGCGGGATTGGTCGGTCGCGCTGCTCTGGAGGATCGGGCG